>CAUQIU010000007.1:0-32288 GCA_963518445.1 uncultured Candidatus Saccharibacteria bacterium | reverse complement strand
CTGGTCAAAAACTCATCGTCCTGGACGGCTTGTACACCTGGAGTGAATATAAAATTCTCAAACACGAATTCCCTGGTCAGATGTCCGTCATCGCCGTCGTCACACCAAAACATCTGCGCTATCAACGTATGGCCAAACGCCCCGAACGACCGATGCAACCGCGCGAAGTTGACCAACGTGATTGGTCGGAAATTGAAAATCTAGAAAAAGGCGGACCGATTGCCATTGCCGACTATTTTGTGATGAACGACCGCGGACTGGACGAGCTATACACGCAGCTGGAGGCCGTCACTCACCACGAACATTTTTGCAAGGCACCTGATCAGTGCTAAATCACAACGCATCAAAAAGCCAGACGCGAAATCCGCCTGGCTTTTTTACTATCGCCCGTCAATCTAGCTCAAATATTCATACAATTTTTTAGCGTCTTTGTGCTTCCGTAGCTTCGCCAAAGCTTTCGCCTCGATCTGGCGAATTCGTTCGCGTGTCACGGCAAATTCCTGACCAACTTCTTCCAACGTGTGGCTTTTACCATTGTCCAAACCAAAGCGCATACGGACAATTTTCTGCTCACGATCGCTCAAGCTCGACAACACATCATTAACCTGCTCTTTGAGCAATTGATTGGTCGCTGACTCTTCTGGTGATACCGTATCTTCATCTTCGATAAAGTCGCCCAACACCGAATCTTCTTCATCACCATCACGACCGACACCCGCGTCCAAGCTTGAAATGTCTTGCTTGATTTTCATCACATATTCAATCTTTTCTGGCTCCATATCTAGCTCTTTAGACAGCTCTTCAATAGTCGGTTCACGGTTCAGCTCTTGCGTCATCCGTCGCTGAGTGCGCAACAATTTGTTGATGGTTTCCACCATGTGCACCGGGATACGAATGGTTCGTGCCTGGTCAGCAATCGCTCGGGTAATCGCCTGACGAATCCACCAGGTGGCATAGGTTGAAAACTTAAAGCCCTTGTCTGGATCGAATTTCTCCACCGCGCGCAACAAGCCAGTATTACCTTCCTGGATCAAGTCCAGAAAATCCAACCCACGGCCCGAATACCGCTTGGCAATTGACACCACCAACCGCATGTTCGCCTCAGCCATCTTATCTTTAGCCCTTTTATCACCCTGAATCACACGGTGTGCCAATTCCATCTCTTCTTCAGCGCTGAGCAGCGGAATTTTACCAATCTCACGTAAATATAACCTGACCGAGTCATCAGAGATATCATCCAGATATTGCCCAGCATTCAGAGCATCCAGGTCTTCGGTTTCCTCGTCATCATCAACATCATCGATGGTCGGCTCATCGAATTCCGTCTCATCAGTTGCTAATGGCCTGTTTTTTATTGGATCGTCGGTCACGCTTTCTCCTTAATTAGTGCGTTCAGCTGATGTCGCAGATCGTGAGCCAACGACTCATTATTTGCAGTTTCAGCGTCACGCAAGTTACTCATTAATTGCTGTATTTTGTTTTCACGATGTTTGGATATTACATGTTTGACCAATCGCGCCATCTCACCTGGTAAATCGTCTCGATTCCAGTCGGCATAACGAGTGTCGAATTTTAACTGTACTATCTTTACATACTCCTCAATATTTTTCAAGGTTTCGGGCATCGGATCAAGTGTTTCGTTTGGGTTTTGAGTAAGATATTCCAACAATTCTCGGGTGTTCGCATTATCTGTAACTTTTGGTGGTACCGACGCCAGCCAACGCCTCACGCTTGGTTCTTGAGCCGCAAGCCCTAGTAGCATATCGAGCGTCTCGTCTGATGGTTTTTGTGGTGCTGTTTTCTTAACTTTTGATTGGCGAAGAACCGTTTTGTTTGTTGTGATACCAGACATCTTTGCTGTAAGAGCCTCTATACTGGCCCCTGTTTTCTCAGCCACCATCTGCAAATAATGCTCTTGTTCTACTGGATCATGCAAACTGCGAATCAAGTTCAACGATGCAGTTGAAAAGCGTCGTTTTCCCTCAGCGGTCCTGACATTTTCTCGTTGCGAATATTGTTGTATCACCCACGCTACAGCAGGCGTAGCTTTAGCGATGACCAACTCCCATTGTTTCACACCATGTGTTTTGATCAATTCATCTGGATCCTTACTACCCTCTGGTAAACTAACAACCTCCAACTCCACCCCAATGGTTTGTGATAGTTTGATAGCCCGTTCAGTCGCATTTAAACCCGCTCTATCACCATCAAACGCTAATTTAATTCTACTAGCCAGCCTACTCAAGGCCTTGAGGTGCTGTTCAGTGATAGCTGTTCCAGCCGTGGCGACAACCTGCCGCACTCCTGCCTGATGGCTACTCACCACATCCAAATTACCCTCAACGATTACCACTTCGTCTGATTTTCGAATCGCCTCTTTAGCCTGAGACAAACCAAAGATATGCCGTGATTTATCAAACAAAAGTGTTTGCGGCGTGTTCAAATATTTTGGGGCATTTGCCTCATCATGAATGATCCGGCCAGTAAACCCAACTACTCTGCCAGTCACATCCATAAGTGCCACCACCATCCGACCACGATACAAATCACCACCAAATCTATTCGTTAAACCAGCATCGGCTAATTCTTGCTTTGAAAAACCCCGTTTGATTAAGGCCGTCACCAATGATGATCCGTCATCTGGCGCAAACCCAACCATAAAATCCTGAATCGTTTGTCGAGTCAGACCACGTTTTTTAACGATATAGTCCAAGGCTTTGGGTGTACGCAGCAGTGATTGTTGAAAGAATTTTGCCGCTAGCTCCAATGCTTCAGCCGCTCGTGCTCGCCGCTTGGCGGTTCTCCCATCACCGCGAGAGAACAAACTCAAATCCACGCCTGCTTTGCGCGCCAAATGCTCCAATGCCTGGCGAAAATCCATCCCCTCCACCAGCATCACAAATGAAAACACATCACCGCCCTTGCCAGACGAAAAATCATGCCAAATCTGCTTTTCTGGGCTAACCATAAAACTCGGTGTTCGCTCGTCGGTAAATGGACTAAGTCCCTTCATGTTACGACCTGCCCGCTTCAGCTGAACATACTCACCAATCACGTCCTCAATATTCAGTCGTGCCCGCACTTCTTCTTTGGCATCTTGCATGTCTTTATTATATCACCCTTTACCTCTGTTCATGTTTATGCTTAAATAGTACTATGTATCCAAATGATCCATATTCTCAACCACCAACACCATCTGGTATTGATTATCTCAATCAAATCGCTGCTCCACCAGAGCCAGCTGGATTTGATAAGAAAACTAAAATCATCATTATCATCATTGCGCTGGTTGGTGTGCTCAGTCTTGGCTTCATTTGGGCGGCCAGTCAGTCAGGTTCTGGTCCAACGGTTTCTAACGCCATCATGAGGGTTGCCCGCCTACAAACCGTCACTGAACTACAGAAAAAGCGTCTAAAAAATAGCACGGTCACTGACATTAACAGCTCCCTTGATGCAATATTAACCACCGCCGTCAATAAGGCAACACCAATCGCTCAGTCAGAAAAACTGGATATTAACAAAGCTCTCAAGGTGCCGGACTTTGAGGTAAAGCTCAATGAAAAGCTAGATGATGCCTTTTTAAACGACCAGCTCGATGCCGTCTACACCAGGGAGATGGCCTATCAACTTGAGCTACTTAGTTCAGAATTATCCAGCTTGTCAAAAAAAGCCAAAAAATCTGACGTCAAAGAATTCTTAGAAAAAACACAGTCAGACATCACTTCCATCAAGAAGCGTCTCGAGAGCTCTCCGGTGTAATACCGCTAACCAACTGCCAGCTCAGCCGCGCCAAATCAAAAATTTCTTCATCACTCAACTGCCCCGAACAGATGATGGTGTTCCAGTGATTTTTATTCAAATGATAGCCCGGTAGTACCGTTTCGTATTTTTCCCGCAAATTCTGCGCCAGCAATGGATCACATTTCAAACTCACTCTGAGCGGTTTTGAGCCCTCCGCTACCAATGCCACCATTTTCCCCGCGCCATCATTGCTCTTGCCAAATTTATACACCGCGATATCCTCGCCAAACGGATAGTCCAACCACACACCCGGCAAGCTCAAGATAAATTCTTCAAATTGTTTATGGGTCATGGTTTCACCTTCTTTAAATAATACTTAAGTTCCATGATACTGCCGCGAATATCCTCCAGCGCCCGGTGATCCTCTGGCTTGGCAAATTTCTTACCATATTTACCCTCAAACACCACTTTCCAAGCACTGACATCCAGCATCCGATAATGTAGTCTTTTTGACAACATAGGCCACCATTGGTCGATAAATCGCCGATCCTGGTGGATTGAGTTACCACCAAGCAAAATCCGTGGTTCATCCGCAAAATGCTCATCGCAAAATGCCAATAATTCACGCTCCACCTCGGCTAACGACTTACCCGAAGCATTTTGCCCCTCCAAACCGCGCCGCGCTGCTGGATGCTGGTCCCAAAAGCTAGCATTTCGGTCCAGTAGCTTACCTAGTTTCTCGGGTTCATGTCGCACCACACCCCCATAGGTCGCAATTTCCGTAAAATCCCAATCCGTAGCGATTGCCGCCACTTCCAAAATCTCATCACGCACTGGATCTAGTCCAGTCATCTCAAGATCCATCCACAAAATCTTCTTTGGCTTAAAAGTTACTTTCATATCTTTATTATACTACGTTTTAGAGTCGTAGTAGTCACGAGAGAACCGCTCTGGCACCTGCCGTAATAACCCTTCAATAACGTCATCAAGCTTTACCACGCCACCATTTTCTCTTTCAGCCAGAAAAACGCCAGATGCGTTGCCGTCAGAGGGAACAAAATTTGTCCGATTGACTAACTCATAGTATAATTCAGCAGCACTCATGTCTTCACAGCCATATGGCAACATCCGGTAGAACCTCAGATTTTCTACATAGCGTTCAGCTAATTCGTCGCTGACCTCTAAAGCCTTGTCCAATTGCAGCGTTTGCATGAAATAATCGTCTTTTGGATCGCCATAAGTATCGTCTGGCAGCTGGACGCTTTTAATACTTGCATCGTCAATTCCTTGAACTTGCATATCTGAAAGAAGCCGCACAGCCTTGAGGGCTAATTTGTTACCAATGCGATAGCTATTATCAGGATCGTGCTCAAATATCGTTGGCCTGATGACGTGCTCAGCAGTATCCAACACTGCTTGAGTACTGGCTAACAGCCTCCAAGTGTCACCGTCCTTGTGTATAAGCACTTGATTGATTGTAAAATCATGCTGCCTCATAAACTCAGCGGCAGACTGTACAGGCTCCGCACCATAGCCATTCATTGCATCACGCGGCGAAAAGCGCATTGAAAGATCGCTCGCTACCGCCCAAATCTCATCTGGATCATAATCGCCGTTAGCAATAACTTCTTCTAAAATTACCAAATCGACATCGCGAGGAGGTGGTAACTGACGGTCACTGTGTACTAGTGCCTCCAAAACCTGGCGAGCCGCCCCGCCCTTTACACCAATAAATGACGGTAGTTCATCTAAATCAAAACCCAAATTAGCCCGCTCAATAGCATCGGCAGGCAACTCATATTCATATATTTCATTGCAGCGAGCTTCCGGGTTACCGAGTTGCTCACAATCACAGTCTTTTAATTGAAGGCTCTCCCCTCCTAAATCCGCATAATGTTCACCACTATCAAGCATTTGCAGAACACGAGGCTGATGCATCTTAGCCTCTATATCGCTCGGGTTCGGGCTTACTTTTTCCACGTACAATATTTTAGCATAAATCATTTAAAAAGTCAAATAAATACGGTCGGCGCCACTTCCAAAATCTCATCACGCACTGGATCTAGTCCAGTCATCTCCAGGTCAATCCATAATATTTTTTGTCTTACTCATACTACCTATTGTACACTCGTCATCTATTTACCTGACCATAAAAAGCTTCTTGCTGTTCGCTCGTTAATACCTCTTGCACCACAGCCCAAACCTTAGCCTCCGCTTCATGGACATTGTGACTATTTACCGCAGACCCGTCTAGGACCTGACGCAATTGACCCTTAGTAATAACTCGCTGATGTTGTAAATCAAACAATACTCTTACTTGTTTATTGGCCCTGTTTTTCATCGTGTCCACTATCAGCGCGATTTGTTTATCTGTCGTAGCGGGGATTTTTTGCTGCTGTTCTGGACCGATCACTAGTGAGCCAACTTTCGGCTGCGCCACATGAACCAAATCGCCATTCGGAGCCACCCGGTCACCAAGAAACTCAGGCACAGCACTGTCGCTCAGGGCTTGCGTGATTTGATCCTTCGTCACCGGCAAAATTGTATTGAGCGTATGTCGACGACCATCATGCGCGTCATACCACCACGGAAAGGCTACTACCAACTTCAGCGCCTCCATCCCCATACGCCGCGCTAAACTATACGAACTAATTTCGTACTCAGAAATACCACGTTCGCCAGTATGAATATTTCTGTATTGGTTAACTGTTGTTCGACCAATACGTCGACTACCGACCTTAGCATACAACAACTCTTGAAATCCCCGCAGCAGGGCCACTGATATATTATGTTTTTCTTCACTGTTCAGTTCACCCATATCGACGTCATATGGATTAACCTCCAGACGCCGACATATTTTGTTAAATTGATAGTGAATATTATCTGCTTTATTTGGATCAATACCATTTGCCAGATAAGCACGACCATCAGTGTGATGACCATTGTAGATCTCTCTGGTCTTCAAAAAAGCATCGTATTCGGCAAAAAAGTCATCTGTTGTATCGGGGCTGACAAATTCCTGGAATAGTTCCTTTGGTTGATGCCAAGCAGCAAAGCCACCACCAGAGATAGAAGCCGCCATCGCTGACAGCGCCAACACTTCACGCAAGCTTCCTCCACGTTTGATCATTTCTGCTAATGCTCGAGATAATTCTGGTGACAATGGTAGATTATCCATAAATTCACCAATTTTTGTAATCTGCCCTTCTTCATCAATCGCCTCCAATGTTTCCAACAAATCGTACGACTCTTGAATAACTTTTTTACTAGCAACAGGATGCATCAAGTATTGGTTCAAATCCTCAAAAGCACCATTCTCAAAATCACCATTGAAAAAATCACCATTTAAATGAATAACCGTCAAGACATTACGTACGATATTGGTGTGATATATCTCCGGTGGGATGTGCTGTTCACGGGATTTGATGTCGTAGAATCCTTTCAGCTCCTCTGGTAGATAAATCTTGCCGTAAGAAATTGGCCGCGCCAGCACAAACTTTGCACCGTCAATATCACGGCCACCACGCCCCGCCTGTTGCATCAACTCTGCCTGGGTACACAATCGAGGTGGCAGTCCTTCCGCACCCTCTTCACCAATTTCTTTACTCTTCGTCAGTCCATTTGACAACACCAAATCAACCTCGGGGATAGTGATGCCAGACTGTCCAGCTGAGGTCGAAACGATGACAAACGACTCGTCTTCTGCTGGTTCAGCAGTAAAAATCTCTCGCCGTGCAGCCTCTGATATACCAGAGTGTAATTTAAAAAATCGTATTCTCCCGGACTGATGGCGGGTGTGACGTTTGATTGACGCAATAGTTTCCTCAATACTTCTCACCCCTTCAACAAAGACCAATGCTTTTTTCGAGTCCTTACCATATTCAAGATACGCTTCAGATACGGTCCCCACGTTATCTTCTGTAATGTCGATATCATGCGGCCGACCCTCGATAGTTACGACTGGTAATTCTGATCCATTAATATCTTCGTACATCGCTTGAGAAACTTCCGTGTCAGGTGTCGCACTAGAAAAAGCCATATGCCATTTGTCAGTCTTCTCAATCGATTTTGCAGCCAGTGCGGTGGCAAATTCCATCTCCAAGTTAGCTTCATGTATTTCATCAACCAACACCAGCGTTTTCTCACCATGCCAGTAACCAGAAAGTTGCTCCAGCTTCTTCGTAAAGGTTGCCGCTGTCATGAAACAGAGCCTGGTGTCTGGCGTTGCCTCAGTGGCACGTCCATGAATCTTTCCCACCAAGTGATCAGGATATTGCTTACCCAATTGGCCACGTAAACTTTGCTCGACATATTCAGTAACGTTATCGACGATGACCCGCCGCGGCATCAACACCACAACACGATCAAACCGCTCCAGTGCATACTGAGCGGTTTGTGTCGTTTTACCACTACCTGTCGGTCCACACAACCAAGATATTTTATTTTCCGATAATGTATCTAAATCTCTACTTTGTGCTTATACGCAGGCAATTCTTTGTCGCCAAGATCATAGTCAGCGAAAGAAGTTTCTGGTAACTTACTATACCGTTTCCGTAGTTCTTCAAGGCGCTGTCGCCTCTGTGCGGGTGATTCACCATAACAATACGGCGACCGCCGAGGACGTTCAATATTTCGACTCAACAAATGGCTACTACTACGCTCTTTTGGCTTAGGTAAATAACCCGCCCTCCGGACTCCATCTTTCACGCTACACTCTCCTTTATAATCACATTGTAGATAGGAGAGTGTAAAATAGCAAACGTAAGCGTTTTAGTCTTTTTTCTTGTCTAATTTATCAAGTTTCAAGAAATGGACAATCGCATAGACCACAAAGGCAACTGCCAACAAGGTGATCAATGAGCTGATAAATGCTCCGTACAAAAATTCACCCCGACGTCCAGCAAATTCAACAGTAAAAGATGCTGCCTGGAGACCCTGTTGTGATCCAACGATTAACTGCACAAGTGGGTCGATGAACGCTGTGACCAATTTCTTGACTGTATCACCAGCCGCAGTACCGATCGCCAAACCGACAGCTAGACCAACGACACCCTGCTCACGAATAAACATCATAAAGCCGCCGCCATGGCTTTTTACCACGCCTGCTTTTTCTTTTAACGCCGCTACGCTTGGTTTTTTAATAATTGACTTCTTGGTCGTCGTTTTTTTGACTGCCGCTTTCTTGGCTACTTTTTTCTCCGCCATAAAACTCCTTTACGTTAAGTAACACCTTGATTGTACCATATTTAATGTAGAGCGACTTATAGCCTCTCTGGCGCTACAATACCCAAAACAGTCAACCCTGCTTTCAAGATATCAGCGTACACCGCCACCAGACCAACGCGGTGCGCTTCTTTGTCGCTGCCGACGACTTGGTTTTTCTCGTAGTAACGATTGAACTCCTGCGCCAGCTCAAACAGGTAGGCACAAACATGATGCGGTTCCAAGCTTTCAGTAGCTCGGTTAATCGCCTCCGCGTATTCGCTCATTTTCCTGACTAACAGCCGATCTTCGTCGAATAATTCCGTCGGGAACGTGGCTGCTTGCTCAGATTTCGCCAAAATACCCCGAGCCCGAGCGTGTGCGTATTGCAGGTAGCTACCAGTATTACCCGTCAAGCTAACCGCGTCATTGATGTCGAACACGACGTCGCTACCGATTTTCACCTTCAAAAATTGATAGCGCAGTGCACCCGCCACCACCTCGTCGGTCGGCTCGCCGCCAGCTTGTGTGATGGCTTTTTTAAATTCGTTGAACAGCCAATCGATAGTGATCACCTCGCCGGTACGCGAACTCATCTTGCCGGTTGTTAATTTGACCAGGCCAGTCGCATAATTAAACAATTTGCCTTTCAACTCTGGAATCGCCAATTCACTAGCCGCGATCACCCCACGGAAATACGCCGCCTGCTCCTCACCATTGACCGTAATCGACAAGTCCAAGTTTGGATAATCTTGATACTTCAACTGAATCAGTCCCATGTCGTGCGCACCGTACAACCCGTTGCCGTGTGAACCGATAAATACGTTATCAAATGCACCATACTGACTACCCTTGAAAATATACGCACCATCTGATTTAGTAAAGACCTCTGGGGTTTTTGCTTTAATCAAGGCCTTGCCTGGCACTTCAGTTTCGCTCTCGACATAGCGCCGCTCAATTGGCACATTGCCCAGCCGTACCACATTGGCATCAATTTCATCAAAACTCCAGGCTTTACAAATCTCATACACTTGCTTATACAGCGGATCGTCCAACACAAATGATTGCTTGGCTAGCTCGTCAATCTCTGCCCGTGCCTCTGGCGATTCTTTAGCTGCCCGTGCGCCTTCAACATACATACGGCTCATAAATTCATTGCGCTTGTCAGCTGGAATAGCCTCTAATTTACCGACATCGCCGTCAATTTCGCGAAGAATTGCCCACATACTCTTGCCGACGTGCGTGCCGACGTCGCCGTGGTAACTCACTCGGTGTACTGACGCACCATCTACCGCCAGCAAATTCGCCATGGTATCTGCCAAAATCGCATTCAGTGCATGGCCGATATGCATGGCTTTGAATGGATTTGGACAATTAGTTTCAATAACGACCGTTTGGCCTGAACAATTGGTGGCCGGCCGCACTTTCAACGACTCCAGCACTGCTTGGTCGCTTAACGTCACGTTGATAAAGCCTGGTCCAGCCACGCTCACCTCACCCAACTCCTCATGACCACGCAACTCTTCTGCGATCGCCTCGGCAATCTCACGTGGATTTTTGCCCAAGGGCTTCGCTAGCTGCAGCGCCACATTCGTCGCAAAGTCACCAAACTTTGGATCAGGACGCGTCAACTGCACCGTCGTTTCAATATTAAATAGCTTTGCAATAACTTCTTGAATTGTGTGTTCCATCACCACCAGTATACCACCAGATCAACTAGTCTTCCACTATGTCCAAGTCCAACGCCGTGGCGGAGATTAAACTCGATCCCCGGACATGACGCAAAATATATGACAACGTTGATAAATCATCCTGTGTTGGCAACGCTTGTGGTTGCTGTGATAACGCTTGCTCTTCAGCCATTAATTTCCTTTTTTTGTTTCATTCTTTATATGTTATGATATTATCATATTATTTTTAATTTGTCAATGAGATGTGTTCGGTAAGTTAATCTATTCTTTAGGCAAATGACGATTACCTTTACCGACTATTCTCTTAAATACACTACCCTTCGCCAAAATCTTCTTCAGCTTATTCCGCATAGCCTTTTTCGTCTCTGGACTAGCCTCTGTATAAGAATGTTGAATTGTACTAAGCCAGTTGTCCCTACTATCACCAATAGTAATTTTCAGGTTATGGTCCTTCAATACAGCCGTAGATGGTCCACCAGAAAAATCCTCCGCCTTATCGCTTGAGATAGATATCGGTAGAATCTCAACACCGGCCTCTAGGGCAATATGTGCCGCCGCAGAACCAATCTTACGATGCTCCACTGATTCGTGGTCTGAAAACCCTGCCATAACTAATATCTCACCATCTTTAACTCGCTCAACAGCCTCCTTATAATCATCTTCAGAAAAAGGGGCTGGTTTTTTATTTTTCCTATCCGTCCATTTATATGGTACAGGGATAAAGTTTTCTCTTCCCGTTAAAACATATTGTATAGGCTCCGGATTAAATCCACCCACACCTTCTTTTATCCAATCACCGTTGGTTGAAGCTATCCCGATACTAGTCTTACCCACCAAAGAGGCTAAATAGCTAGCAGTAGGCACATCAAGCCCAGACTCATGTGATGTAATCACCACAAGTCCCCTGTTCTTCTCCTTAGCTCTTTCTGCTGCTCCAATTAGATTATCTTCGCCAGATATATCAACATTGCCGCGACCATGCATTACGTCCATCAAAGCCCTCAGACCCAAAGACAAACGAATATCCGCTTTTGGCAATCCTAACTCTTCACCAGTGGCTTTCAATTTTTTCACTGCAGGGTGCTTAGATAAAAACATTTTTTCAGATGGTCCCATGTCTTTATTATATCATATAAAACCCCATCATGTCAATAGGTAAGTGTTTAAGCTTATCTTGAAACCCGTCCGCTAATACTACTTGGCTCTATCTGGAAGCAGCTGCTCTAATGAGTCCATCAAAGAGCGGGTGTGGCCGAAATGGACGAGATTTAAACTCTGGGTGAGCTTGTGTAGCAACGAAATAGTTGCAGTGCGGCGATTCCACAAATTCAACCAATCTGCCGTCTGGCGAGGTGCCCGAAACAACCAAACCACCTTGTTCAATCGCCTGAATAAAATCCTGATTCACCTCATATCGGTGCCGGTGTCGCTCCGTCACCTCTGTTGTACCATACGTCTTTGCCACGAGTGAGCCTTCTTTCAGCACTGCTGGATAATCACCAAGGCGCATGGTGCCACCAGTCGACTCTTTACCTGCCTGCCCATCCATCAGATAAATCACGTTCGTGCCCTGACCTGCACCAAATTCTTCACTGTTAGCACCGTCCACGCCACCTCGACGCGCCGCAGCAATTACCGCCGTTTGCATACCTAAACAAATACCCAAATATGGTTTATTGTGCTCCAGACAATACATTGCCGCTGCAATTTTTCCTTCAACACCGCGTGAGCCAAATCCGCCCGGCACCAACACAGCATCAACCTCAGCAAAATCGTCATCACTGGCAATCTCTGAATTTATCCACCGTATATTGACCTCACAATTCTCCGCCCAGGCTGCCGATTTAAGCGCTTCAGTCACCGACAAATACGTATCGGTATTGTCAATATATTTTGCCACCAGACCAACGGTTACTTCACGAGCATAGTCAGTCGTGTCACGCGTGGCGAGATTTTCCCAGCGAGTCAAATCAGGCTCCGTTGTTACTCCAGTAAATTCACTCAGCATTGGTCCCAAGTCACGCGCAACCGTCAACGGCACTTCATAAACAGTATCGACATTTGGCATCATGATGATGCCCTCAGGGCGTACACCAGAGGAGATAGCAATTTTTTCGCCAACACTACGCGGCGGTTTATCATGACCCTCGGTCCGCACCGCCACGACGTCTGGCATGATTCCAAAACTACGAAGCTCCGCCATGGCATTTTGTGCAGGCTTTGTTTTGTACTCCTGACTCGCTTCCAAAAACGGCACATACACCACATGGACAAAGAGGCAATTATTCCTGCCTACTTCTTGTGAAAAATCACGAATTGCTTCGATAAAGCTCAGACCTTCGTAGTCCCCGACCGTACCGCCGATTTCTACAATGTGAACATCGCCCTCAGCTGCTTCGTGAATAGATTTTTTAATAGCATTGGTCAAATGTGGCACTAGCTGCACCGTTTGCCCACCAAATTTACCAGCTCGTTCATCAGCGATGAGATCACGCAGAAGCCTGCCTGACAGGGTAGTATTTTTCCGCGTCAACTCCAAATCCAAAAAGCGTTCATAATGCCCCAAGTCCAAATCAGTCTCGGCACCATCTTTGGTCACAAAACACTCACCGTGTTCTTTCGGATTTAATAATCCAGCGTCAACATTCAAGTACGGATCACACTTTTGTACTGACACTGACAAGCCTTTGGCTTGCAACACCGCACCAATACTTGCCGCCGTGATTCCCTTACCAACACCAGACAACACCCCACCAGTTACAAAAATATACTTCTTCGTCATCACTTCTCCAACCTATCAAAAGAGGCGCCGAATCGACACCTCTGTTGTTTTATTCACAACCGTCACACACTGTCAAGCTTGCCGGATCGAGCGGTGCTGCAATGCCACCAGATTTTTTTGCCTGGTCGTCGGCTGCCTGCTGGACTGCTTTCATCGCTGCATCGATAGCACTTAATTTTTCTTCCAATGTCATGTCGTCAGAAATAATTTGACTTGCGTTCATGTTCCTGTCTTTCTATATATTTAGTATCGCTTATGCTTATAATACGCTATATGTAGCGGTTATGCAACATAGTGCAGCCAATTTCCTGTTGTAGTTTTTTCATCAAGCTTGCCGATTGGCATGATGTAAATTTGCCTATGTTCGACGCGTGGCATAAAGTCACCCAGCTTGTTAGCATAAGCCTCCAAGGCCGCTGCTTCCTCTTCCTCCGGCAGTTCTCGTACCGTTGTCGTCAAAAATATAGCACTCTTTTGATCGTTCCACACTACAAATTCGACAACACCGCTACGGTAAGCATTAACGGCGTGGCGGGATTGTCGATCAGAGATCCAAATGATGTTGTCATTTTTATAACGAACAAAGTGGAGCGGCGTCACTAGCGGTGTTCTGTCACGATTGACGGTCGCCAAAGCACCAACTTCCACGGTGTCTAAGATATCTGTTGTAATTTTGTCCATAGTAGTTATTTCGTGGTATTTACTTCATAGCTAGTGTTAGTGCTCTCAAAGAAATTGACGAGTTCCAGGGTATCGTTTGCGGTAGCCATCCACTTGGCTGGGTTGGCCACGTTGTATTCAGGCTCAAAGCCAAGCTCGACCAAGCGGCGGTCAGTCATGTGCATGACGTATTGATTGACATAATCAGCGTTCAAGCCAAGGATTCCCTTTGGCAACATGTCCTTGTTGTATTCTTTCTCCAACTCAACCGCCTGCAAGATGAGGTTGCGAATTTCCTCGGCAAACTCCTGGGTTTGTAGTTCTGGGTTTTCGTCCAAAATGGTCAGTAGTAAATTGATACCAAAGGTCAAGTGCAAATTCTCATCCTTGGTGATCCAGTCTAGCAGCGTACCAACATTACGCAGTAAGTTACGTTGGCGGAAGCTCATACCGACCATAAAGCCCGAGTAGAACCAGATACCCTCCAGCACAATGTTATACGCCACCAGGGAGCGAACAAAGTTTTTCTTACCCTCCAAGGTGTAGATGTCCAGATTTGGATCGAGCATGACATCCAGGTGCTTGTTCTGGAAGTTCGCCTTGTCGGCCAGCGATTTTTTGCCAAAGCCCGCCGCGTAAATTTCCTCGCGATCAAACGGAAAGGTCTCGATGATGTATTCAAAGGTCATAAAGTGATTGGCCTCTTCCCACATCTGTTTTGACAAATACAGCTGCGCTTCAGCGGCGTTAACATATGGATAAATACCAAAGGCTAGCGACTTGTTGATCAATAGCTCGTTCGGATTGAGGTAGCTAATGACGGTTTTGAGCGCATGCTTTTCTTCGTCACTAAGTTTTTCAAAATCCATCAAGTCCTGTGCTAGCTGAACTTCATTAGGAAACCAAGTGTTGGCCACCGCTTGGTTGTATAAATCGTATGCCCATGGGTAACGAATTGGGTGCAAGCTCAGCCCGTCGCGCAGCCCCGAGCCTAAAATTCCACCTTTTGGATGTGTATAGTCTGACATGATAACCCCCTTTATTTATTAATTTTCGCAAAGCCAAAGCCACGCGCCTTGCCTGCACCTGTTCTAATCTTTTGCTCAGCAATTTTTTCCACCGACACCGTAGTCTGCTCTGATTGGTGGCGTGGCTTAACGTGTAGGTAGTAGGTCGTTTTCAGACCACGACGCCACGCTTCAGAATAAATCTCCACATACTCATCAATGTCACGAGTTTCCAGGTACATGTTGCGGCTAATCGCCTGATCGACCCATTTTTGTGCTCGTGCCGCCACCTCAATGAACGCATATGGGCTTAATTGGAAGCTGGTTTTGTAAACATCTTTGAGCTTCTGCGGAATAGCGTCAATGTGTTGAATATCACCTTGGTTGGCAAACACCTCTTCCTTGATATCATCCCACAAATTCAGCGCCTTGAGGTCACGCACCAGGTTATTATTCACTTCTAGGAATTTACCATTCAGAGTCGAGCGGCTAAAAATTTGTGCAAACTGCGGATCGATACCTGGCGTGGTACCGGCAATGTGGCCAATGTTAGCAGTCGGCGCGATAGCCATCAGTGTCGCATTGCGCATACCCTTCTTGACTTTCACCCGAAGCGAATCCCAATCGAGGCTCGACTTGTGGTCAATTTTCACCTTTACCTTGCGGTCAGTAGACAACGTCTCCAGGGTGTCGATTGGTAAAATCCCCTTACTCCAACCGCTACCCTTGTAGGTAGGATAGCTGCCCAGCTCCTGTGCCAAGTCTGCTGATTGGTCAATGGCGTGATAGCTGATGAACTCGGTCAGTGTATCAATCAAGTTATATGATTCCTTAGATTCATAGCAGTAACCAAGTTTTTCGAGCACATCAGTAAAGCCCATTATCCCCAAACCAATTGCCCGCGTTTGGTTGTTTGAGTGCATAGCTTCCGGAATCGGCGTCTGGGTGATATCTACCAAGTTGTCCAGTTGGCGTACCGCCGCTCGCGATGCCTCTTTGAGTCGATCCCAATCCCACGTCTTATCTTCGTTCAAAAAGGCTGACAAATTGATACTCACCAGGTTACAGGTAGCAATGTTGTCTTTGTCCTGCGGCAAGGTAATTTCCGTACAGAGGTTAGACAGGTGAATCGTACCCGTGTTATTGTTCAATGCTCGCACATTGATAGTGTCTTTCCAGGTGAGCCACGGGTGACTGGTAGCCTGTAGGCTGGTCAAAATCTGTTTGAATTGCTGGCGAGCTGATGTCTTCTCAAAGACGCGCATTTTACCAGCCTCGGCTAGTTTAATGTACTCTTTGTAGCGTGCGGAAAATTCTTCACCATACAGTTCTGGTAGATCTGGCGTATCTGCCGGGTCAAACAAGTACCAATCTTGGTCTTTTTGCACCCGCTTCATAAATTCGTCAGAGATAAACACCGCAGTGTTAGCAAAACGCGTTCGCATGTATGGGTCACCGGAGTTAGAGCGTAGGTCGATGAACTCCCTAAAATCAATATGCCAGTTTTCCATATATACTGCTGCTGCACCCATCTTTTTACCCTTACGGGAGACGGCAAATAGCGCCGTATCGATCATCTTGATAAATGGGATTGGCCCAGTACTCACCGTATTGGTGGTTTTGACTGGACTGCCTGATGCCCGCAATTTAGTAAAGCCGATACCGATACCACCAGTACCTTTGGCAATCCACATCGTGTCACGCACCGCCTTGGCGATTGATTCCATATCATCATCAACGTTCAGCAAGAAACAGTTACTGAGCTGCGGGAATGAACCACCAGCATTGACGCGGGTTGAACCACCTGGCACATACTCCAGGCTACTCATGTGATTGTAAAAATCGATGGCTGCAGCTGTCGGATCTTTTTCATTGTAGCTCAGCCCCATAGCGATGCGCATATGAGTAAACTGTGGTGGTTCAATTGGCTCACTACCATGTTTACGCAGAGCGTAGCGGTTACGGTTAGTGATGACACCGAGGTACTTACTAAGGTCGTCTTTAGCAGGATCAAGCGCTTCACCAAGCTTTTTCAAATCAAACCTACCGTCAGTCATCCGCTCGTCCAGTAATCCAACCTTTACTGCATCCTTCACGAACTGAGGAAATTTCTTTGCGTGCAGTTTCTTTAGTTCATCAGCAGTTTCATAATCATCTAGGGTATTTTTATAAATATTTTTTAACAACAGCCGTGCCGCGATCTTGTCATAATCTGGATCGTCTTTAACATTCTGCAAGGTTGTCTGGATGACCGCTTGGTCGAGTTGCTCAGTTGTAATGCCGTCAAACAATGTTAGCTGCAGTTCAGTAGCCACCTGCACGACTTTGGATACTTGATCAGGCAACCCCTCTGCTGCTTTCAGCAACGCTATGTTGATTTTATTTGCATCAAACGGTTCTTTCGTCCCGTCTCGTTTGACGACATGAATGACACTCATTATACCTCCCTTAAAACTATATTGGTCACAGAGACACAAGAAAAATACCAACAGCACCTCCCCTGTGGTATCAGCTTTTCTCACCTCTTGGTTTTTGTTTATCTACCCGCTATAGATATAGCGTATATACACCATGATAAACACTAAATGTAGGGTTTGCAATAGGTTTTGTTAATTTTACAATGACGATCGAAGATAACCCTATTTGCACTTGGCGGAAGGACGGGGATTCGAACCCCGGAGACCCCGTGAAGAGTCTACACACTTTCCAGGCGTGCCAGTTCAACCACTCCTGCATCCTTCCGTCTTGATTTAGTATACAAAACTTTACGGGAAATAACCAACTACCGCAGTAACAATATAAAAATGGGCTGATGATGTACATTTTACATAACTATTATGGTTGCATATCCTCCCGTACTGCATATAATAAATATAGTATGGATACACCAGTTGCACCGTGTATAAGACTCACAAACATTACAAAGTGTTTTGGTATCGGCGATGCGGAACACTATGCTCTTGACGACGTAAATTTGACCGTCGAGAAGGGCGAATTCATCGCCATTATGGGGCCAAGTGGTTGTGGTAAGACCACCCTATTAAACATCATCGGATTGCTAGATCAAGCAACAGATGGTGAATATTTCCTCAACGGTGATTCAGTGGACAATCTCGGCTCAAAACGATTAGCCCGAATCCGTTCAGATGACATCGGTTTTGTGTTTCAGAATTTTAACCTAATTCCTCGCTTGAGCGTCCTAGAAAACGTGTCTCTCCCGCTAACATACAAAGGCATGAGTAAGATTAAACGCCTACAGGAAGCCAGCCGAATCTTAAAGAACTTTCACTTAGGCGAGCGCGAATATTACATGCCGCACCAATTGTCAGGTGGACAGGTTCAGCGTGTAGCGATTGCTCGTGCGCTCGTTAACAGCCCGTCAATCATCCTGGCGGACGAGCCGACTGGTAACCTAGACAGTAAGGCCAGCCATATCATCATGGAAGAGTTGGCCGACATTCACCGCCGTGGCAATACCATCATCATGGTAACCCACAACCCTGAGTTGACCTCGTACGCCAGCCGCGTCATCACCATGCTTGACGGCAGGATCGATACAGATGAACAGTTGCAGAAATCAGCACCATTCAGGAAAAACCTGGAAATTATTGATGAAGAAAAAGAAGCAAAACCATCAGATAAGCCCAAGAAATCTGAGAAAAAAGCTACTGAACCTACCGAAAAGCCCAACAAAGAGGAAGCAAAGCCAGCCAAACATCCTGAAAAAGAAGAGGCTAAGCTTGCCGAGAAACCAAAAAAAGAAGATGATAAACCCGCTGAAAAGTCTGACAAAAAATCTTCAACCAAATCCACAAAGAAGACACAAACTGCCAAAAAGGAGACGACTAAGTGAGGTTTTTATTCAAGAATCACATAGAAAATGCCATGCAATCCCTCCGTGCCAGCCGCGGTCGGACAACATTGACGGTTACCGGCATTACTATTGGTATCATGGGTATCACTATGATCATGTCCCTGTCTGTTAGTGTCAATAAATTGATCAACCAACAGTTTTCAACCACCAAAGACAGTGTGGCATTGATACGGTCTGGTTTGGGTGGCAATGTCGAACGCTCATTGTCTCAAGCGCAAAACATCACACCCCTGCCAACCCTGACCGAATACGATGTACAGGACGTTGCTCGCATCACTCCAAACAGCGCTCCGATGTCAGTTATTCACAACTCCATCACTACTACCAACTCACGCATCGATGCGCACAAAACCGCCATCATTGGTACCACTGAAAAAATCAAAGATCTGGCAGAGCTAGAACTACGCGATGGTCAGTTTGTTGGGCAAGCCAATGGCGTGGTGATCGGCCATCAGCTGTCAATTGATCTGTTTGGCACCGAATACGCACTCGGTAATGTCCTGCGCATTCAAGATAAGCCGTTTACGGTCATGGGCGTCTTAAAACCAGTCAAACAACCTCTCACCTATCTAGGTGTTAACTTCAACAACTCAGCCATCGTCTCACTCGATGTCAGTAAGAAGTTGACACAAAATGTCGCGCAAATTCAGCAAATTGCCATCAAAACTGACGGCGACTCGTCGCTTGAGAAAGCAATTTCCGATATTACAGCAAAGCTCAATCAAAATCACCACGATGCTAATGACTACCACATCATAACCGGTAAAGATATTACTGCGACTAGTGACGCTATGCTGTTGTCACTGTCCGCAATCATGATCGCTGTGTCAATCATCTCCCTGTTTGTCGGCGGAATCAGCATCATGAATATTATGTTGGTAAATGTTGCTGAGAGGCAACGCGAAGTTGGTATCCGTAAAGCAATTGGCGCAACTAACCGACACATCATTCATCAATTCTTGATCGAGTCAGTAATCATTGGCTTAGCTGGTGGTATCATGGGGTATATCTTTGGCTTAATTGGTGCGTATACCGTCAGCACCTTCCTACCAGTTTCACCAATCTTGAGCTGGCAGCCTGCTGTCGTCAGCATTGGTGCTGCCATGTTAGTCGGTGTAGTCTTTGGTATTTATCCAGCCGTACGCGCTGCCAACCGCAACACCATTGAAGCGATGCGCAACTAAGTAACCTGCGGACTGATTTTAGCTTAATTCTTTTTTCAAACGTTCTACCAGTTTTACTGGCGCTGGATCAACACCGTTCAGGATTGCTGTGTAAATACTTGCGGCGTCACCAAGCGCCAAGCCCCACAACAACTGCTTGAGCAAGGTTTCGCCTTGTAGTTCCACCGATACAGCGTGCGGACGCATACCACTCAACAATCGATCACTCAGCTCCATTCGCTCACGAATGCGCGGATGTTCCAAATGACTCATCAAATCAACAATCACAAATGGCTTTTCAACCGGATGAGATGACCAGCCGATGAACTCATTGTGGTTAAATTCAGGGTATTGATTACAAAAAGCTATATTTTTTGCCGATTCATTCCAGCTGATTTTCCACTTATACGCCAGCGGCCAGGTTAATTCACCAGCATAAATCACCGGGGTTTTACCAGCTGACTTGAGCGCCAACTGTTTAGCAATGTTTTGCTCGGTTAGTACTTCTGGTGCCCAAGCTTTTACCTGACCAGATAACCATTCGCCGCTTTCTTCCAATTTTTGATATAAATCACCATCAATGATCAAAAAATGTTGTAATATCTTCAACAACCCTCGCAGATGGTAGACTGTTGACATACGTGGTTGCGCACCGGCTGGTATTTTTATCCTCTTTACACCATCAGCTGCTGCTTTTTCAAATAAGGCTCCGCCCGTGGTGATTGTCGCCAGCTGACAATTGTTGGCACGCGCTTGATCATAGCAACTCAGGGTTTCTTCGGTATTACCGGAATGGCTGATGGTAACTACCAAGGTACTGTCGTTCACAAAACCTGGTAGATCATAGCCTTTCGTCACCACCAGAGGAATATGCAGCCAACCCCTCGTTAACGCAATTACCATTTCTGCTGCCAGCGCTGAACCACCCATACCAGCAATCACCACCGCATTGATAGTTTCCGGGACATAATCATTTCCTTCGATAACTACTTCAAACGAAGTCTGCGTTGATAACTGCAACAAACCAGACAGGGTGTCGGCTGGATCTTTTCGCCGAATCATCATAGGATCATCAAGCATCTTGTCATACCACCTTTCTTCATGCTAAAGTATAACATATATAAGCATAATCATTAATAATACGGGGTGGGGACATGCAAAACCAATCAGTTACCGATGACCAAGAGCTTGCCAAGGTTTTGGCAGGTGTAACACAACAAACAGATGATAATTTGAGCTTTGAAGAGACGGGGACAACTCCGCAGTCAGACGACGCTCAGGTAGTCGCGCCGCCGCCAGATAATTCAATCCCCGTAGCAACGGATGATTTGATGGTCGCGCCGCCGCCAGCAGTGCCTATTTCCGTCGATACTGCGACCCCTGCAGCCCCCGTAAATGATTCAAATCTGGACTCCATCAAGCAACAAGCACTACTGGAGCTTCGTCCCCTGGTTGATAAGTTAAACATTTCCCCAGAAGAAAAGTTTGACACCTATTTATTGTTACTGCGCTCAACAGATGACAGCGCCTTGATCGCTCCAGCGCACGCAGCAGCTGGTGCCATCGCTGATGAATCTCGCCGCGCCCAAGCTCTGCTGGATGTGATCAAAGAGATAGATTATCTGTCAAATCCACAAAAATAACCATTTCAATTCATTAAAATAGGGCCTGCTATCGGCCCTATTTTGTTTGATGTAGCCTGCTACATCATCCCCATACCCGGCATACCGCCAGGCGCAGCTGGAGCTTCTGACTCTGGCACATCGACGACCAATGCGCCCATGGTTGCTGCGGTTGAAGCGATAGATACCGCGTTCTGCACTGCTTCCTTGGTGACGCGCGCTGGGTCGATGACGCCAGCTTTTTTGACATCCACCAATTCGTTCTCAGGCTTCATTACATTAACGCCAAAGCCTGCTTTACCCGCCTCGACTTGCGCCAAAAGCGCGTCGGCGTTCAAGCCAGCGTTACGCATAATCTGTAGGAACGGCTGCTTCAGAGCGTCCTTCAGAATCTGCCGGCCAGCCGCGATGCTGTCTGCGCCAGCCACCTTCAGGCCGCCAGCCAAATTAACCAAGGTCACGCCGCCGCCGGCGACGATTCCCTCGGCCAAGGCCGCCTTGGTCGCTGCTACTGCGTCATCTACCCGGAACTTCTTTTCGTCAATCTCCGTCTCGGTCGCGCCGCCAACTTTGATGACGGCCACCTTGCCGCTCAAGGCAGCTGCTCGCTTGTCGAATTGTTCTTTTTCGTATTCGCTGGAAGCATTGTCGGACAGTGCCTTAATCTGAGCAATCTGCTCCTGTACTGCTGATGGCTTACCCGCGCCCTCAACGATGGTGGTTTCATCTTTACCGACAATCACCTTGCGCGCCGAACCTAGGACCTCCAAGCCAGCATTCTCAAACGTCAAACCGTGATCTTCAGAAATCACCGTTGCGCCAGTCAAGACCGCGATGTCGCGCAAAATCTCCTTGCGGCGGTCGCCAAAGCTTGGCGCCTTGACCGCCACGGTATTAAATACACCCTTAAGCTTGTTCAGCACCAAAATGCTCAGCGCCTCGCCTTCGACTTCATCAGCGATCAGCACCACGTCCTTCTTGCCGCTTTGTGCCAATTTCTCCAACATTGGCAGGAATTCCTGCACGCTAGAAATTTTCTTATCGGTGATCAAAATCGCTGGCTTTTCGTACACCGCCTCTTGCCGACCAGTGTCGGTGACGAAGAACGGGCTGACCCAGCCCTTGTCCAGGCTAAAGCCTTCAACGACCTCAGCCTCCAACTCCAAACCCTGGCCAGCCTCGACTGTCACCACGCCATCTTTGCCAACTTTCTCGATGACACCAGCGATCAATTTGCCGATTTCCGCGTCGCCCGCCGAAATGGTTGCCACTTCCGCCACGCGCTCAGACTTGCCCTCAATTGGCTCAGCTAATTTATTCAGCTCTTTGACAATCTCTGCGCCAGCCTGCTCGATGCCTTTTCGCAGTTCCATCGGGTTATGGCCCGCTGCGATCAGCCGGTTAGCTTCCTTCAAAATCGAATAGGTCAGCACCGTCACGGTCGTGGTGCCGTCACCAGCCTGCTTGTTCAAGTTCTTGGCCGCCTGCTTGATCAAATCAGCACCAACCTTGTAACCCAACGTCTCATCATCATTCTCCGGCAGCTCGATGCCTTCTGCCACCGTTACGCCGTCGTGCGTCACCGTTGGCCCGCCAAAACCCTTGGCGATCACCACATTGCGGCCCTTTGGCCCGTAGGTTACCTTAACGGCGTTATACAGTGCCTCGGCACCGCCCAACACGCGAGCACGCGCATCGTCATCGTAAAATACTTTTTTTGCCATAATGTAAACTCCCCTTTTCTCAAACAACCGTTGCTAAAATATCTTCCTCGCGGACGATCAAATATTCCGTGCCGTCAATCTTCAAGTCCGTAGTCGAATATTCCTTATACACAATTTTGTCGCCCACCTTCACATTCTTGACATCACCGCCGACCGCTTTGACCTCAGCCACCACTGGCTTTTCCTTTGAACTATCCGGCAAATACAGTCCGCTCGCCGTCTGCGTCTTCGCCTCCTCGCGCACCGCTACCACGCGGTCGCCGAGAGGCTGAATAGGTACACTCATAGTATCCTCCATTTCATTATCAATACATCTTATTGTATCGCACCACGTTAGCACTCGTCAAGGGTGAGTGCTAATTCACTCAGTACCCTTCCCTAAAAATAGCCCTCCCGCCTTGATATTGTTATAATAATCTATATGAAGCTATTCAAATCTCTCATCTCGTGTCTATTGGTGCGAATCATGCGTAAATTTTTCCACAATAATCCACACATTCGCCTAGTCGCCGTTGTCGGAAGCGTCGGCAAGACAACCACCAAATCAACCATCGTCGACGTTCTCAAACACAACAAAAAAGTTCGAACCAACAGGGGCAATTTCAATGCTGAATTTAGTGCACCCCTGGAGATGCTTGGTATTGATGGCCCGAAAAATCCTCGATCCATCACTGATTGGCTATCAACCATCTACCGCGCCTATCGCTCAGCTCGCCAACTTCACGACATCAACGTCATCGTCCAAGAATTTGGCATCGACCACCCCGGCGAAATGACCGCCTTTGGTCGCTACGCTCACCCTGATATTCTCGTCGTCACAGCCATATCTCCTGAGCACATGGAGTTTTTTGGCAATCTCAAAACAGTAGCCCAGGAGGAATTTGCCCTATCTAGCCACAGCATCGTTACCCTGTACAACCGTGATGATATCAATTCTGGATTCATCGCTTTCGCAAATTCTGAACGCAATCTTTCTTACAGTACTGAGCCAGATGCTGACTATTACATCACCGCTCATCAGTTTAATCACAGCCAAGGATACACCTGTACTCTCACCCACGGCGAACAAACCTCTCGTGAGTTTATCATGCCTGTTGTTGCCAAACATCAGCTACGCATTGCCGCTGGAGCTGCTGCGGTTGCGCTAGAATTTAACCTTGACGTTGAAAGCGTCATCACCGCTCTAGAGAACTTCACTCCCGTGCCAGGGCGAATGAACCTACTGAGCGGTATCAACGGTTCAATGCTCATCGATGATTCGTATAATTCCAGCCCACTCGCTGCCAGATCAGCGCTAGAAACCCTCTATCAGCTGCCTGGTAAAGCCAAAATCGCCGTCTTGGGAGATATGAACGAGCTTGGCGATACAACAGCGTCTGAACACCGTGCACTCGGTACCCTGTGCGACCCAGCGCAACTATCGCACGTCATCACTATCGGATCCAATGCAGCTACGTTCTTGGCGCCAGCCGCCCAAGACAACGGTTGTACTGTTACCTCGTTTGATACAGCCATCGATGCTGTAGAATTATTACAATCCCTTGCCCGTCAGGACACTATCCTATTATTCAAAGGATCTCAAGGCGGTGTCTACCTTGAAGAAGCCATCAAACCACTCCTCAAAAGTTCGAAAGATACCGAAAAACTTGTCCGCCAATCCAAAGAATGGCTTAGCAAAAAACAAGCTTTTTTCGGCAAGTCATTGAGTTAATTATTCTGCTTTTTCCTGTCCCAAAATTTCACGTACCACCTGGCTATCATTCCACGGTAGTCGCTGTCCATTCACAATTCGGTATTTTTCGTGCCCCATACCAGTGATCAATACCATATCACCCTTTTGAGCAGAGCCAAGCGCTCGCTCAATCGCCTGCCGCCGGTCAGGAATTTCCGTCGTCTTAGCGTCACCATGAGACCGCTCAATTCCTTCGTAAACCATTCTTCTGATCTGATCAGGATCTTCATTGTAGCTTTCCTCGTCGGTTAGGAATATCCTGTCGGTGTTTTTGGCAGCAATTTCGCCCATAATTGGCCGCTTGCTCTTGTCGCGATCCCCACAAGCCCCAAACACCAAAATCACTCGACCCTTGGCGATCTTACGAGCCGCCGTCAATAATTTATCCAATGCATCAGGGGTGTGTGCATAATCCACGATTACATCATAGCCAACACCCTCGACTGCTCGCTCAAACCTACCAGGAACCGCCTCGACGTTAGCCACACCTTCTTGGATATCTTGTAATTTCACACCCAACAAATACGCCAACGTCACCGCTGCCGTCATGTTGTGCACATTAAATTCACCTGGCAGCGCCGTCGCCAGCTCCAAATGCGTTTGATGATCCAAAACCACATCGGCTTCAGTGCCCTTGCGGTACAGCTTCACTCGCTGAATTTGTGCCTCTGCTTCTGGATGTTTACCATAGGTCATTTTTTGTTCACCGGCAACGAATTGATCAAAATAGTCATACCATTCATCATCGCGGTTCAAAATGATATATCGTGGTTCCAGTGCAAACAGCTTACCCTTAGCCGCTGCATAATTCTCCATGGTCTTGTGATAGTCTAAATGATCCTGCGTCAAATTGGTCATCACTGCCGCCTCAATCGGCACTCCGTCAAGCTTGTGCTGGTCAAGCGCGTGTGACGTGATTTCCAACACGACATAGTCCACATCAGCCTTTTTTGCATCACGAAAGAACTGCTGCATCCTGCCAGTCGAAGCCACTGTTGCGTTCAAATCATTAACCTGAGCCTTCCCTGCCACCTCGATCAACGCCGTCGTGAACATCGCTGTCTTAAATTTGGCCTCCTTCAAGATCTCATTGATATAGCAGGCGGTCGTTGTCTTTCCATTGGTGCCAGTTACTGCGATAACTCGCAAGTTTTTTGACGGGTTACCATACCGCGCACTCAATAGCCGTACTCTGACTCGGCGATATCCATTCTCCACGCCATGCAAAGCACTAGCGGGCAAAATACTTCTGGCTGCTTTGACAAGAATCTGTTTCATATATCCATGATACCACTTTTGCGTGCCGATTCACACTTCCAGACAACAGAGGCGAATATGTGCTATACTATGCCATAGTTATGAGGATTTTGGGAATTGAATCAAGCTGTGATGAAACAGCTGCCGCTGTCGTCGAAGATGGTCATCTACTATTATCAAATGTTGTTAACTCACAGATCGACATCCATGCCGAATATGGTGGCGTCATTCCAGAAATTGCCGCCCGTTCACATCTGGAGGTTATCAACCCGGTTGTTAAAAAGGCGTTATCTGAGGCCAACTATACTTGGGATGATATCGATGCCATCGCCGTCACTTACGCCCCTGGCCTCATCGGTTCGCTCCTTGTTGGTACCCTCGCTGCCCGCACTCTCGCTATTATTCATCACAAACCGTTGTACAAAATACATCATGTAGAGGCTCATGTGTACGCTAATTTCATCAACCAGCAGTCTGACACCTTATCTTTAACACTGCCAAAAAACCAACCTACCTTCCCTCTCCTTACCCTCATCGTTTCTGGTGGACATTCACAGCTCGTCCTGTTCCGTAACCATGGCGACTACCAGCTCATCGGCCAAACCCAAGATGACGCCGTTGGTGAGGCGTTCGACAAAGTCGCTAAAATTATCGGTCTACCCTACCCTGGTGGCCCTGCCATCGCCAAAGCAGCTGAGCTCGGTGATCCGCAGGCCTTTCATCTACCCATCGCCAAACTTGCTGGTGAATACAATTTTTCCTTCTCCGGCCTTAAAACAGCCGTTCTGAGAACGGTGCAGCGCGAAGTCGGTAAAGACTTTACCTTCCCGTCACACGAGCTCCCTGCCCTTGTGACCGACGAATTACAACACAACATGGCAGCCAGCTTCCAGTACACTGCCATCAAAACCCTGGTTGATAAGACTAAGAAAGCTTATGACAATTTTCAGCCTGCTTCCGTCGTCATCGCTGGTGGTGTCGCCGCCAATCAAGAACTGCGCCGCCAACTAAGCCTAGCCCTGCCTATCGACATTGAATACGCATCCATCCAGCTCTGCACCGACAATGCCGCTATGATCGCCGCACTCGGTTATTTCCGCGCCCACATCGACCAGCCCACCGACCCATACAACATGGAAGTTCAACCAAGTCTATCTATGCTGGACGCAGCGTAAGCCATGGCGCCAAAATCCCAGTTCTATGGTATACTATAACCAGAAATAAACATGGGAGAATACACACATAAGTTCGCTCGAGGGTACTTTTTCGTGTGAAAAGTGTTCGGTGGTTTGTGTGTCATTTTTCCCGTGAAATATATAGGAATCAGATCATATGCAATTAGCCAAACAATACATTCCAAATGACTACGAACCAGATATTTATGCCCTATGGGAGACGAGCAATTCTTTTGCGCCCACAGGTGAAGGTAAGCCGTACAGTATCGTCATGCCACCACCAAACGCCAACGGCAACCTACATATCGGACACGCGCTTGATATGAACCTGAAGGATATCTTGATCCGCTATCATAGGCTCAAGGGCGATGATGCAGTGTTTATCCCCGGTGCCGACCATGCTGGCTTTGAAACATGGGTAGTCTACGAAAAAGAGCTGGCAAAGCAGGGTAAAAGTCGCTTTGATTTTTCGCGAGAACAACTGTATAGCCAGGTGTGGAATTTTGTCCAAGAAAAGCGTGGCAATATGGAATTACAGCTACGCGCCTTGGGCACCAGCGCCTCCTGGAAGCACCTTACATTCACTCTAGACGACAAGGTGATACAGACGGTGTACGACACCTTCAAACAGATGTGGGAAGATAATCTGATCTACCGCGGCGAACGAATCGTTAACTACTGTACTGTTCACCAAACTAGCTTCGCCGATATCGAGGTCGAGCACAAAACAGAGAAGGGAACGTTATGGAAAATAGCTTACCCAACCTTAGATAAGATTGGAGAAATCGTAGTTGCCACCACCCGTCCTGAGACTATGTTAGGTGACGTTGCTGTGGCTGTTCACCCTGATGACGAGCGCTACAAAAAGCTCATTGGCACCCGCATTCTCCTGCCAATCATCGACCGCGAAATCCCCATCATCGCCGACGAATACGTCGACATGAGCTACGGTACTGGAGCCGTCAAAATAACTCCAGCGCATGATCCAAACGATTTTGAGATGGCAGAACGCCATGGTCTACCAGTCAAAAGCATCATCAGCCATGATGGCAAATTGATCAATGTGCCGCCACAATTCTTAGGTCTAGATCCGCAAGAAGCAAGACGCCGCATCCTAGCAGCCCTAGAAGCCATGGAGCTACGTCGCGGTGAGTCAGACATTGAACACGCTGTCGGTCATTGTTACAAATGCGGCACCGTCATCGAACCAATGGTGAAAGAGCAGTGGTTTATCAAGATGCAACCACTAGCCAAGCCAGCCATCGAGGCGCTAGAGAAGGGGGAGATTACCTTCCATCCAGCCTCAAAGCGCAAAGAGCTCATCGCCTACCTAGAGCAACTCAAGGATTGGAATATCTCTCGACAAATCCCATGGGGCATCCCAATCCCAGCGTTTGTCAATGAGACTGACTCAAACGACTGGATCTTCGACACCCGAGTGACCGAAAAGCGTATTGTTGTAAATGAAACAACATACATCAGAGAAGAAGATACCTTTGACACCTGGTTTTCATCTGGGCAGTGGCCATACATCGTCACCGATTATCTCAATGGCGGGGAACTAGCCAAATACTTCCCAACCAGCTTGATGGAGACCGGTATGGATATCATGCGAGCATGGGTGTCACGCATGATTATGCTCAGCCTGTACCGCACCGGCAAACTACCATTCAAGGACGTTTATCTGCATGGTATGGTCAACGACGAGCATAATCAAAAAATGTCCAAATCCAAGGGCAATGTCATCAATCCGATGGAACTAGTCTCAGAATTTGGCTCAGATGCCACCCGCATGGGTATCATTGCCGGCCGCGCACCAGCCCAACATCAAGCCTTCAATAGGGGTGCGGTCATCGCTGCTCGCAACTTCTGCAACAAGCTATGGAACATTGCTCGCTTTGTTGAAGTACAAATTGGCGACAACCACGTCATCGTACCACTACAGCCACAAACCCCAGCTGACCACTGGATTATCCGTCAACTGAATGACGCCGCCAATAACATCGCTGTTCGCTTGGAACAATACCGCTTTTCTGAGGCCGCCGAAACGGTCTACCACGCCATCTGGGACGACGTCGCCGATTGGTATATCGAATCATCAAAAACCGCCATCAACCGCCCACTATTGTCGTGGGTGCTGGCAACCAGCCTGAGGATTACTCATCCATTCGCACCATTCGTCACTGAGACAATTTGGCAGACGCTCAACTATACCGACGGTATCCTGATGCGCGACTCTTGGCCAACACCAGAACAATACGATGAGATTGAGGCTGAACAATTTGAACGAATCAAAGAATTAGTCTCCGAAGGTCGCTGGGTAATTACAGAGCTACCGGGTAATAAAAAATATCGCTTATTGTACGGCAACGACAGCTTGGTCAAAGAAAACGCCGACACTATCAAGCACCTCATGCGCCTTGCATCAATTGAGCACACTGATCAACCACGTGGTCTCAGGCTAGCCGCAGCCAACAGGGAAGTGTGGCTAGACATCGATGATGAAACGCTCTACCAGCACCAAACTGAGCTAGAAATGCGCCTCGCAGAAGCCCGAAAACGCCTCGAGGGGCTTGAAGCGCGTATCAACAATCCATCCTACGCTGAAAAAGCACCAGCCCACTTGGTGGAGGAAACTCACCAACATATTACAGAGCAGCAAGCACTCATCCAACGACTTATCACCGAGCTGGAAGTTATCAAATGTAACTAAAAACAAATCCTACCAATACACAAGCGTTGCCCATCAAACTCAGGACCGCCATTACCCTGGGCACGCTTGACTTTCATGTATTTTCGGTCATCATTTCGTGGTGTTGAACGAGGATTTGCCGATCCATCATGAATGATACTACTGAGTGATGTATGCTCTGGATGCGTATGCGCAGACGAACCAATCCTCGTCGTTTTCATGCCGTCGTCACCAGTCGACCCCTGAAAATCAACTGCACTAAATACTGATACCACCGCCTTATCCACGTGGGTGTCGTGCATCAGTACACCACAAGCAGTCGTCAAGCTCACAAATATGGTAAATTGTGTAATAATCTGTTGTAATATATTCATGTATCTCTCTGTTTATGTTTTATTAACGCGCACCAAGCGCTGTTAAACTGATTATCATATTAGCATAAGTTTTATTTTATGTCAAGTATATTTCACGTTGTAGCAAATAAAAAGCACCTACTCGAGGTGTTTGCGTATCATTCTGGCGGAAGGGGAGGGATTCGAACCCTCGGTACGTTTTACCGCACGCCGGTTTTCAAGACCGGTACCTTCAACCACTCGGTCACCCTTCCAGAAATCTGTTCACATTATACCACACTCCTGTTCACAAATAAAAATTCCCAACCCGTAAGTTGAGAATTTCATATCGGTTTCTGGCGGAGGAGGGGAGATTCGAACTCCCGCTACAGATCTCTCCGTACTAACGATTTAGCAAACCGTCCCCTTCAGCCACTTGGGTACTCCTCCAAATGTAGACCATGAAACCTGGTTACATTGTACCACACCTGTACAAAATACCATAGCGTTGACTTTTTAATACCAACCAAGGATAATATAACTATTATGAAGAAGATTGTAACCGTTGGCGCAAGCATCATCATAACGACCATGTTAACATTGACCATCACTGGTCTGCCAGCTCTGGCACTTGGTGAGGGTGGTTTTGCAGAAGGTGTGGAGGCAGCTCGCGGCAATGGCGTGCCAACCAACCTATGGAATGGTGACAGCTCTCTGGTGCGTCGGGTTATTAACTTCATGTTGATCGGTATCGCGGTGGTCAGTGTTGTCATGCTGATCTTTGGCGGTTTTCGCTATGTCATATCTGGTGGACGAAAAGAATCGGTCACTGCCGCCAAGAACACCATCTTGTATGCTGTCATTGGTCTATTGATCGCTCTTTTTGCCTATGCCATCATCAAGTTTGTCATCAACTTCGCCGTCAGTGGTGGCTCTACTGACGTCTAGCCTACACATTGTGCTCATGGTATACTAAAACCATGGAAACAGAACCAACCAAAGCAACAGCTCATGATTTGTCTGAACCGTTTTCTTGGCACGCCCCAGAGACCAGGGGTCCAGTACGTGGTCTAGGCTGGTATCTATCATTTGCCGTAGTCATTATGGTGCTCATGGCGCTGTCTGTTTTCTGGATCAAAAGCTGGACATTCACAGTACTAATACCCATCATGGCGGTAGCATTACTGTCTCTATCTACTAAAACTCCTCGCATGATCAACTATGCCATTAGCCCTAAAGGTGTTTATGTGGCGGACAAGTTATACGATTTTAGTGAATTCAAAGCTTTCGGTGTTATCGAATATCAAGGTCAATTCTCAGTATTACTACTTCCCGTTAAACGTTTCTCACCGGGGCTAACCATCTACTTTTCAGAGGCGGAAGGGGAAACGATTGTCGATATGCTAGGCACACGTCTCCCCATGCAAGAAATAAAACCAGACGCTTTGGAAAAACTCATCCGAATCATCAAGCTTTAGCTTGCTCTTAGCTTTTGATATGTGTTAGAATGTAAAAGTTCGATGTTCATGATGTGAGCAGAGAAGGTACCTTATATTTTTGTTATGGCCAATCGGTTTTACCGAAAGGCTGTATGCACCCGTAGCTCAGCTGGATAGAGCGTTGGCTTGCGGAGC
>CAUQIU010000006.1:0-41702 GCA_963518445.1 uncultured Candidatus Saccharibacteria bacterium | reverse complement strand
ATTATCAATTTGAAAAGGGCAAGTTCTACGCCATCGTCGGTAGTTCTGGCGCCGGAAAGTCGACACTGCTGGGACTGCTAGCGGGGTTAGACACACCGACCGGCGGGCAGATTTTGTTCGACGATGAAGACATCGCCGAGCAGGGTTACTCGCACCATCGTAAATACAATATATCGCTGGTGTTTCAGAACTATAATCTTATCGACTACTTGACGCCGCTAGAAAACTTGAAGTTAGTTAATTCCAAGGCCACCAACGAAACGTTACATGCCATGGGTCTGGATGACGATCACATTCACCGCAACGTCATGAAGCTTTCTGGCGGACAGCAACAGCGTGTGGCGATTGGGCGAGCGTTGGTGTCCTCCGCACCGATCATCTTGGCGGACGAGCCGACCGGCAACCTGGATGAAACTACCGCCGCCGACATCATCGACATCCTGCGCCGGGCTGCTCATGAAAACGACAAATGCGTCATCGTTGTTACTCACAGTAAACAGCTGGCTAAAGAGGCGGATGTGGTGCTGAAATTGAAGGATAAGAAACTGAAAGCATAAAAATGGCTTCCAAAAAATACATGTTTTAAATATAGCTCGAAAGAGCTATATTTTATAGCTCCTAACCCAAAGCGGGGACAGTAAGTGTATAATTATTAACATCATGAGAGTTAATTATTTACAATTATCGAATATTCTGAGCTTCAAATATGAGGAGGACATAAACAACGCTTTTAAGATTGAATTTGACCCAGATCTTAACATTATTATTGGAGGAAACGGATCTGGCAAGTCAACAGCTTTAGAGGCTATGAATTTTGTATTCACAAGAGTCCTATTTAAATATTGTGAGGTTAGGGATTATAATTTTTTGTTACCAAGTGAGGGAGGTCGAAAAAATTCCCTTGTAGTAGATGATCGATCTAGTCATGCCTCGGGTCTTCGACTCCAGCCGAATTGGGATTCGGAATTGGAACCACAAAGTATAAGAATACTAATCACACTTGATGACATTGATAGGACTAACATAAATCATATAGCAAACAACTATGGTCGTATAAGAAATATATTTGGAGTATATTCTCATATAAGTACTCCTGAAGACTTTGTACCTATAGAGAACGACATGGAAGTTGATATAAATATTACGTTTAATTATAGGGAAGATAGATACGAGACGAGTTATATTGATTCAGTACCAAATTCCGTACAATTTTATCTAGAATACTACCAGGCTATCAACGAAGCTATAGTGATACATAATAATGAACATACCGACCATATAAAGCCTCTTGGAAGTACGTTTTCTATGTTGTCTGCTTTTCGTAATTATAATACTTTCTCTCTGCAAACTTCTTTGCAATCTAACCCAGCAAGCCAATTGCGAGAAATTAGGCGCGATTCTTCTTATCGCAGTAATCATGATCAATTTGGTAGTGAGCCGGCTATATTCAATATTGTAAAACTGAAGCTTGGCGAGGAATATCTTAATTTTTTAAAAGGCAAAAAGGATATTGATGAAGCTAAAGATTCTGTAAATAATTTGAATATGGTTAATGATATAAACAAGAAGCTTGAATTATTGAATTTAAAATTCTATATAGAACTCACGGACTTAAGAACTTGGTCATACGAATTTAGATTTTACGATACAAAAAATGAGCGGAATCTAGGAGACATTAACAGTCTTAGCGCTGGACAAAAATCAATCATACACTTAATATTTGAGGCGTACGGTCGAGATGATGTAAATGGTGGTCTTATTATTATTGATGAGCCAGAGATTCATTTACATTACCAATTTCAATTTGAGTATCTTAAAATACTCGAAAATCTAGCGGACGAGCAGGGTGTACAATATATCATCGTAACTCATTCGGAAGGATTTATAAGCAACAAGACAATAGGACATGTCAAACGATTCTCGCTAAATGAAGAGCGTAATTCCGTGGTGTGTAATCCCGATATTAGGGAAGATCAAAAAAAGCTGATAGAGATTCTAAACAACACCCAAGCTGCTAGAGTGCTATTCTTGGATAAGGTCTTATTAGTCGAGGGTCAAGATGATGAGTATTTCTTTAGGGCTGCTATAAAGATACTACATCGAGAAGCTAGTCAATACATTACTGTATACGGCGTGAATGGCGAGAGGAGTATATTTTCATTTAAATCATTTTTTGAATCTTTTGGACTAAAAGTCTATTTTGTTAAGGATCTAGATACTACAAAAACGGATTTCTATAGAGGATTTTATAAAAGTCAAAATAAGAGCCTACCTCCAGTAAAAACAGACGAGCAGATAATTGCATATAGAAACGAACATCCTGACCTAGACGAGCAAATAGAGTTAAGATATTCATCCGACGAGTTTTATCTAAAGAAAGGAGCTATCGAACAGTATACTGGAAAGGAAAAAGGAATTGATCATGTAATTGATTTTTGTGAAAATGATATGGATAATTTTCTAAACAGCGATGACGAGAAAGCAAAGGAAATTTGTAAAATTATATCTTTAATTACAGATAAAGACGGCGATTCGACACATTGATAATATATAAGTAATAGAGTCGTCACTCACAGTAAACAGCTGGCCAAGCAAGCGGATGTAGTATTGAAGCTGAAGGATAAGAAGCTTCAACTCAGTAAGAAAAAATAAAAGGCGTAATTAGGGTTTAATCGTGGTACAAGTGGTGCTGCAATATGTCGGATAAATTAGGCGCGAGCATGTCATAGGTTTCATCAGTCAAGGCAATTGACAATCGGTCGCGTGGCTGACACTTGGATAATTTCGTCATACTAAAGAGCTCTGGACTCATTTTCCCACCAGGAAGATTGTCGAGTCGGCCAAAACCGGCGGTCAGTCGAACCGTATATTCATCCTGTGATTTAGCGATGTCGGTGAGGCGACTGAGTAGCGGGATGAGTGTCTTGTGACCAAAATCAGCCCGCTGCTCACGTGAGAAACGCGCGTTGCTCTGCGGTAGTGGCACTGCAAGATTCTGCCCGTCGCCTGTCCAGTCGATCAGCTCGCCGCCATAATGTTGTACGGCAGTGATTGCTTGGCTACCAAACCGAACGAGAAATGAGCGCAGTTCTCCGTCATCGCGTGTCATCTCCCTGGTTGAATGCGACACATCCCACGTGGCGAGGATTGCGTTCGGTGTGGTGGGTGATTTGAGGGCTAGCATGTCGGCGACTGACTGAGTAGGGCATGATGCTCGCGCCAATGCTTGCAGCGCCGTAATGCCAACACCGAGAGTAGTTTTGACGCTGTCGTATTGCCATAGTGTTTCCAGTTCGCCCAACTGACGTTTTGTCGGCGTACGGTTTTTTGTAAAAGCAGCTTGCAAAACGGCGTGTTGGTCGGGCAGTGGCAAGTTGAGGACGCGATGATTAGGATTCATCGCACTATCAGTCAGAGTGATGGTATCCTGGTTTTCTTCAATAGCACGTCCAGCAACTGACGACCCATCAACGCGGCGCCCTGTGATATGTGCTTTTTGAAAATCAAATCGGCCATCAGTCGGAGCTTGCGGTGAGCATGCGGTAGCGATTGCCCCAATCGAATCAGGATTGCATTCATCATGCACAAAAACGGTGGCTGCATCTGGCTGAATATCAGTCGTATGTACGTGCTGCAGAAAATCACCCACTGTTTGTGTGAGTTCTTGCTGATGAGTGCGAGCCAACGTCTCGCAAGAAGGCTTCCAATGCATTTTGCATATTATATCATATATTTATGAATATGGGAATAATAGGGAATTTGACTTCCCTAGATTTTATATGACAGCCGTCCTATGATGGAGATAAAAGGAGTGTAGAGCATGAGTTTGGAAGAAAAGGTGCATAATGCACAGATAAAGATATTGCGAGAATTACTATTTTTGCCGGCTGCTCATTTTGCTGCGTTGCAGCGAGCTACTGGGCTCGATAGCGACCATGTCAAATTTCACATCAAGAGACTAGTCGCCTTAGGCTACGTTACGAAAACAGCTGATGGCTATATGCTTTCGATCAAAGGAAAAGAATATGCCAATAAGCTAGATACTGATGCTGGTGTGATTGAGCGTCAGCCAAAGGTGGCAGTGCTGCTTGTCGTTGAGCGGCAGCACCATGGGAAAAAGCAATACCTCCTGCAACAGCGCCTCAAGCATCCATATTATGGTTTTTGGGGTGCGCCGACTGGTAAAGTACGCTGGGCGGAGTCTATTGTTGAGGCGGCAGCACGTGAACTCGCTGAAGAAACGGGACTAGACGGAACTTTCGTACACCGCGGTATCTATCACGAGCGGGTTCGCCACAGCCAAACAAATGAAATTGTTGAGGACAAACTATTTCATCTGATGTTTTGCGATACTATTTCTGGTACGTTGGTTGAAGAATTCGAAGGCGGCAAAAATGCTTGGCGCACGCGCGAAGAGATGGAGGGCGAGCCAAAGAAATATAAAAGCTTCATGCACGAAATGACAGCATGTATCGATGGGCACGGTGAACTGACGGAAGTGATATATGAATATGACGCGACGGAATTTTGAGCCACCTCGAGCAGTGCTTTGCGGTTCATACAAGCGTGATAGAGAAGGACTTTGGCGTGCCTATGATGAGCTTGTTACGACTGGCTGCCAAGTTTTATCACCACGACGGATGTGGTTTGATGATGCAGCATTTGTGCGAGACACTGCCGAGCAAGATATACCGCCACAAGCAGTCGAAACATGGCATTTATCAGCAATTCGCCAAGCAAATTTTGTGATGCTTTATGCTCCAGACGGATACGTTGGATTAAGCGCGGCAATGGAAATTGGTTTTGCTACGGCTCAAAAATGTCCAGTTTTTTCACGCACAGCACCGCAAGACATTGCCTTACGCGGGTTGGTAAAAGTAGTACCAAGTGTATATGACGTGCTGTGTGCAGTAGGTCTACGATAGATAATTTTATGCTGTATAATGCGTAATCAATCTAGCTATATAATGTAGAATAAATAATATGACTAGGTATTGCGCTGGTCTATATTAATTAAAGCACGAAGGCTAATAGCGATATGTATGATGACATTGTGGCAAAATTATCAAAGCTCGCTGAGGGCAACGAGACGTATGCTGAGTTTAATAAGCGCATCGTCAATACCGAGATGCCGGTCATCGGCGTGCGTGTGCCGGATTTGCGGCGCTTGGCGAGGGAGTTAGCGCCTGATATGAGCGCAGCGGATATTAGTGAATTGCTGACGGTTCAGGATGAATCTTTCGACTACGTGCTGCTGTGTGGATTGTTGATTACGCACGCTCGGCTTGATGATCATACGGCGATTGACTTGACTAAGCAATATTTGCCCCGCGTTGATTCGTGGGCGCATATTGATGTATTTGTTGAGAAAAAGCGGCGATTTGCCGGCGAAGTGTGGTGGGATTTTGCGCTGGCATGTTTGCAGGGTGAGGCTGAATTGACAGTGCGCTACGGTGTGGTTTCTTTGATGACTAATTTCCTAGACGAAGCACATATTGACCAGGTTTTCGCAGCGCTGCGAGACATTAAACACGACGGCTACTATGTCAAAATGGCGCTGGCTTGGCTGTACGCTACGGCGGCGGTGCACTTTTTTGAGCTGACGCTGGCTGAATTGGAAAACAGGCATGTCGATGTCTGGACGCACAATAAAGCTTACCAAAAAATGCGCGAATCACGGCGATTTACACCCGAACAGCAGGACATCATTGCCAAATATAAAGCAAAAGAATATTGCCAATAATTACCGACCTGCGGCTTGGCTTTACAAAAGTCGAATAGTTACAGATAAGATGATATACTAGTAACTAGTATGAAAGTCAGCCTAAACCTTATCAAACAATTGATTAATTTTGAATTACCTCCCGTAGATGAGTTGGTGGCGCGGGTCAATCAGCAACTCGGCGGCGTCGAAGAAGTGATCGACCTCAACGCTAAATATGGCGGCGCGCGAATTGTCCGGGTGGTTGAATGTGCCAAGCATCCTGACGCTGATCGGCTAAGTGTGACCAAGATTGATGATGGCGGCGTGGTCGCGGATGTGCCGCGTGATGAGAACGGGCTGGTGCAGGTGGTTTGCGGTGCGCCAAATGTGCATGCGGATATGTGGGCGATTTGGTTGCCGCCGAAAAGCACGGTGCCGGCGAGTTTTGATGACGACGAGCCATTCGTGCTGGAGGCGCGGCCACTGCGCGGCGTGCTCAGTCAGGGTATGTTGGCGGCGGCGGATGAGCTGGATATCGGCACGGATCACGAGGGAATTATTGAGATCCATGAACACGACATGCCAGCGGGGGTTGAACTGCAGGCGGGCGCTCGTTTTGCGGAAACGTTTGGTTTGGACGACTATGTGCTAGATATCGAAAATAAGATGTTTACGCACCGGCCGGATTGTTTTGGGCAGCTCGGCGTGGCGCGCGAGATTGCCGGGATTTTTCACCAGCAGTTTACTAGCCCCGATTGGTATAAATCAGTCCAGCAGTTCACGAGCGCTGAGGGTTTGGATTTAACGGTTACCAACGATGCGCCAGAATTAGTGTCGCGCTTTATGGCGGTGGCAATCCGTGATGTTACCGTGCAGCCAAGTCCGCTATGGCTGCAATGTCAGTTGGTGGCGATGGGCGGCAAGCCGATTAATAACATTGTTGACGCGACAAATTACATGATGCTACTGACGGCACAGCCAACGCACGCCTATGATTATGACAAATTGCGCGGGTCTACACTCGGGGCGCGGCTGGCTCGTGACGGTGAGAAAGTCAGTTTGCTTAACGGCAAGGAATATGAGCTGATGACGGACGACATCGTCATCGCTGATGGCGAGGGCGTGATTGGTCTGGCGGGAATTATGGGTGGTGCTGACACTGAGGTTTCGGATGGCACGAAAAACATCGTTTTGGAGTGCGCTAACTTTGACATGTATGCGCTGCGCCGCACAGCTATGCGCCACGGTATTTTTACTGATGCATTGACACGGTTTAACAAAGGTCAGTCGCCACTGCAAAATGCTGCCGTGCTGAAGCGGCTGATGAATATGGTCGGCGGTGTGCAGGCGAGCGAAGTGTTTGATTTGAAACAATTTGATGACTGGCTTGATGATTATTTTGATGGAAAATACACACCAGCAAGCATTGATATTGATAGTAAGTTTATCAACGAAAGACTAGGCTTGGGCTTATCTGACGATGATATTTGCGACTTGTTGAATAATGTGGAAATAAAGAGTCATGGTCCGGAAGAAGAATTGGATTATATTTGCATCCAATCGCCATTCTGGCGCACTGACCTTGAGCTACCGGAGGACATTGTCGAAGAAGTCGGTCGGCTGTACGGCTTTGATAAACTACCGCGTCAACTACCGCATCGCAGTATCAAATCAACACCGAAAAACCTGCGCCGTGAACTAAAAAACGCCGTTCGCCAAAGTTTGTCGCGTGCCGGCGCTAATGAAGTGTTGACCTACAGTTTTGTCCACGAGCGTGTCCTGAAAAATGCCGAGCAGGACGTTGCTCAGGCATATAAATTATCAAACGCCCTCAGTCCTGATTTGCAGTACTATCGATTGACGGTGCTACCGAGTTTGCTCGACAAGGTCCACGCCAACATCAAGGCTAGGCATGATGAATTTACCTTGTTTGAAATGGGCAAGGGTCATATCAAAATGCATGGTTTGGGCGAAGATGGCCTGCCAGAAGCCAGTCAGTTCACCGACATCGTTTATGCTGCCAAAAAGCCGGGAGCGGGTGCGCCATTTTACAAAATTCGTCGCTTGGTTGAGCAGCTAGCACACGACCTTGGTGCCGAGTTAGTATTTAAGCCGATTGAACAAGATCTTAATTTCCCAGTCGTGGCACCGTTTGACCAATCGCGTAGTGCATTGGTCGAGACAACCGACGAGCAGTTTATCGGTATAGTCGGCGAATTGAAGCAGTCAGTCATCAAGAACTTCAAATTGCCAGCCTACGTAGCGGCGGCTAGCTTGGACACAGCTGGTTTGGAGGCTGTCTACGCCAAGCGTGCCAGTCACTATCAGCCGCTCAGTCGCTATCCATCGACTAGTCGCGACATTTCGCTAAAACTACCAACTAATGTCAATTATGCATCGGTCGCTCAAGGCATTGATCGCATTCTCAAAGGAGTGGAGATTGATGTGGCCTTTCGTGCTATTTCTATATACCAATCTTCAGATGACGCCACAATGAAAACACTGACCTTCCGCTTAGTCTTTACGAGCCACCAACGCACCTTGGTTGATTCTGATATTACGCCTATCATCGAATCGATCCAGCAGACCATGCAGCAAGCTTACGGCGCGGAGCTTGTCTGATGAAATCGCTGCTCCGCACCCTTGGTTATACGCACAATATGCTGCCATTTTATGCCAAAATTAGCCTGTGTTCGATATTGGTGGCGCTGACTGGCATCGCCATGCCGTATGTCATATCGCGGGCTACTACTTTGATGGTGGAAGTGGTGGAAGGCAACAACATTGGCGTCGGTCAGGTGTTGTGGCTGGCAGCCTTGCTATTGGTGTTTGATGTTGCTAATGTGTTGATCCGTAACTTAGGTGGCTACTGGGGTGACGTCATGTCCACCAAGCTCAAAGCGCAGTTGTCAACGCATTATTATCACCATCTGCTTAGTCTGCCACAAAGTTATTTTGATGGGGAACTGACAGGCACCATCATCAACCGCCTGAATCGCGCCATCACCGAGATGAGTAATTTCCTGAATATGTTTGCAAACAATTTCCTGCAAATGCTCCTGACCAGCTGTATCACGATTGGTATCGTCCTGACGTACAGTTTAGAGCTGGCACTGCTGGTATTGATATTGTATCCGTTGTTCATCTGGCTGGCAGTATTGACCAGCAAAAAATGGCGTTATTTCCAGTCAAATAAAAATCACGAAGTCGATATGGCTAGCGGTCGATTTGCAGAAGTCGTATCGCAAATCAAAGTGGTCAAAAGCTATGTTCGTGAAAGTTTGGAGTACCGACATTTTACCAAACGCTACCGCAAAACCATTGCGGTGACGCGCAAGCAGTCACGGTATTGGCACAAAATGGACGTCATTCGTGGGCTTATTTTGAGCATCGTTTTTTTCCTCATCTTTGCCTACATTTTTGTTCAGACGACCGAGAAAAAGTTTACGATTGGTGAGATGATTTTGCTCATCACCTTGATCAACAATCTGCGAACGCCACTCTTTAGTATGAGCTTCATCGTTGATGGCTTTCAAAAAGCAGTGTCGGGGAGTAAAGATTTCATTGCGGCCATGAAACTCAAACCTGGCATCAAAGATGCGCCCGATGCAGCTCATTTGAACACAGAAAAGGCGACGATTTCCTTTGACGATGTGTCGTTCCGATATGCTAGCGTGCCAAATCGTCCAGTCTTACATAACATCTCCTTCACGATTCCCGCTGGCAAACGCGTGGCTTTGGTCAGTGAATCTGGTGGTGGTAAAACCACGATTACCAATTTGTTGATGCGGCTGTATGAACGTGATAGTGGCGTCATCTCAGTCAATGATACTGACATTCGCAACCTGACCCAGCGCAGTTTGCGCGGACACATCGCAACAGTCTTCCAAGACCCAGTGCTTTTCTCTGGTACAATTCGTGAAAACATTGCTTATGGTAAGGCAGATGCAACGGACAAGGAAATTTTTGCCGCTGCCAAAGCCGCCAATGCTGATGAGTTTATTCGCCAGTTGGACTATAGCTACGACACGCAGATTGGTGAGCACGGCCTGAAGCTTTCAGGAGGTCAGAAGCAGCGCATTGCCATTGCACGTGCGGTGTTGAAAGATGCGCCAATTTTGATATTGGACGAGGCAACCAGTAATTTGGACAATAAGAATGAACATTTGGTGCAGCAAGCGCTTGACCGGTTGATGAAAGGTCGCACTACACTGATCATCGCTCACCGCTTGTCGACCATTGCGGCGGTTGACACCATCATCACTCTGAAAAATGGGCGAGTTGATGAGATTGGGTCGCCAGATGAATTGGCCAAAACAAATGGCATCTACGCCAAGTTGCTGGAGCTGCAAAAGAATCCTGGTATGGCGGGCGAGCGATTGGCTGCATATGACATTGCCGCCGAGCCAAAAGTTGATGTATAATAGGACAAACAGAGGAGGACAAGATATGGCGATAGCAAGATCGCAAAGAATAGGAATTTGGATTATTACAATCACGATGTTGGTGGGTACAGTTGGCGGATTTATCGCCATGATGGTGGCTCCGGGCAATGAAGCCAAAGATCAAGCTGAGCTGCAGCGAGCGCAAGAAAGCTATAAAGCAGCAAATACAGAACGCCAAAAGAAAGTTGAGGCGCAGACAGCAGAATTGAACGATAAATATTACAGCAAATTTGCCGAATTTGGCTCACGAGTCGGTGCGTTTGAGGCGGGCGATGTCAAAGAGCTCGGCAAAGAGGACTTGGTGGAAGGTGACGGCGCAGAAGTCAAAGATGACACCAAATTTGCAGTGTATTACATTGGCTGGAACGCCAAGGGTGAAGTATTTGACCAGTCAATTGCTGATGGTAAATTGAAAGCACCATTTGCTATAAACGGTCCGGCGAATACGGCAGTCATCCAGGGTTGGAAAGAGGGCCTGGTTGGGATGAAGATTGGCGGTGTGCGCGAACTGACGATCCCAGCTGACAAAGCGTACGGCAGTCAAGGCCAGGGTGATAAAATCCCTGCCAATGCACCACTGAAATTTGTCATCATGGCTATCGAAAAGCCAGCAGATATCCCACAACCAGAAATGCCAGAAATCATCAAACGATATTATAAGTCAAGGGGGCTCAATGTCTAAAGAAGTTATCATCGTTGGCGCTGGTCCAAGCGCGCTCACCGCAGCCATCTATCTGTCGCGCGAAGACGTGCCAACGACACTGTATGAACGTGGCGTGGTCGGCGGCATGGCGGCTATCACTGACCAAATTGATAATTACCCGGGCTTCGCTGAGGGCGTGACCGGCATGAAGTTGGCGTCCGAATTGCAGCAGCAGGCTGAGCGGTTCGGTGCGAATATCGAGTACGGCGATGTGACGGAGCTGAAGCAAGTTGACGGCGAATTGGAATTGACGATTGATGGCCAGCCGGTGCGAACTAAAGCTGTGTTGTTAGCGACCGGCTCAAATCATCGCAAGCTGGGTGTGCCAGGCGAAGACGAATTGTATGGTCGCGGTGTGCATTACTGTGCGACGTGCGACGGCGCCTTTTACCGCGACAAGCGTTTGATCGTCGTTGGCGGCGGCAACTCGGCAGTGCAAGAAGCGATATTTTTGACTCGCTACGCCAGCCATATTGACCTGTTGGTGCGCAGCGAATTACGCGCCAGCGATGTCTTGCAAAAAGAATTACAAAAGTATGTCGATGAGGGCAAAATTACCGTCCATATCGGTGCAACGACTGATGAAATTATCGTCAAAGATGATAAGTTTTACGGTGTCACATCAACCCAAAACGGCGAGCAAAAAGAATTTACTGCAGACGGTCTATTCGTCTTCATCGGCCTGATTCCGAACACGCACTTCTTGGCTGACTCATCTGTTGAGCTGGACCTCGGCGGGCACATCGTCACTGACGAACATTTGCATACCAATGTCCCTGGTGTCTTTGCCTCGGGCGACGTGCGTTCGGGCGCGACCATGCAAATCGCTTCGGCGGTCGGCGAGGGCGCGGTCGCAGCATTGCAAATTCGTGAATATTTACAAGAAAAAGCCAGAGAGGAGTAAACCATGGCAGACTTTAACCAAATTTTGACACCGGGTGACGTAGAAAACGGCATCGTCAATGTTGTCGTTGAGATCCCGCAGGGCTCAAACCACAAGATTGAATGGAACCGTGAGCTGGCAGTGATGCAGCTGGACCGCGTTGAGCCAGCAATTTTCGCCAAGCCAACTAACTATGGTTTCATCCCGCAGACCTTGGATGAGGACGGCGACGAATTGGACGCCTTAATCATCACTGACCAGCCGCTGACAACAGGCATTTTCATGGAAGCAAAGGTTATCGGTGTGCTGGAGTTTGTTGATGATGATGAAGTTGACGATAAGGTGATCGTGGTGCCAGCTGATGATCGCAATACTGGCGATGCTATCAATTCGTTGGAAGATTTGCCGCCACAGCTGCTCAAGCAAATTGAGCATCATTTCAATCACTACAAAGATATGAAAAAGCCAGGCTCGACAGTTGTCAAGGGTTTTGGCGATGTTGAGCGAGCCAAGCAAATCATCCGCGATTCGATCACTCGCTGGAACGAGCAAGCGTAAGAGTATCGACGCAACAAAACAATATCACACCTCACTCAGAGTACTCTTTACAGGTGACCTACGGTCAGCCTGTGGCGTTCGGCTGACGGGGCTTTCGCGCCCGTCACGGTCCCTGAGATGAGGGTGATATTGTTTTTTATATTCCGCCTACAAGATTGTGCCGTTGATTATCGATGCCGAAACAGTGACGAAACGCCACCGGTCAATTGCTGGAGGATGCCGCCGCTACGTGACAATTGCAAACGCAGTTTGTCCTTAGCATGAGGCGTTATGATCAGCTCGCGCCAATCCGGCTTCGGGCGGGCGGACTTATTGGTTAAGACTTCGATGGTGTCGCCGTGCCGCAAATGATAGGTAAACGGCTTCATGACGCCATTGATTTTAAAACCGCTAGCGTGCGCCGCGATGTCGGAGTGAATGCGATATGCATAATCTAGCGGGAAAGCACCGCGCGGCAAATCATAGATATCACCCTTTGGAGAATACACGAAAATGCGGTCTGAGAACAATTTCATGCGGAACTTGTCAGAGTCAAATCGTTTGCCCTCGCCAGCCAGCGCCGCCGCTTCCTGAAGGTCGCGAATCCACGACAAATCCGCCGGCATAGCGCCCATACGACCCTTTTTGTACGCGTCGGTTAATTTCTGCTCATTGTAGTGGAAGCTGGCCGCCAAACCACGCTCAGCGTATTCGTGCATTTCTTTGGTGCGAATTTGAAATTCAACAATTTGCCCACTCGGCGTTTGCACGGTGGTGTGTAGACTTTGATAGCCATTCGGCTTGGGGTTGGCGACATAGTCTTTGATTCGCTCGTACATCGGCTGATACATATCGTGTAGAATTCCTAATACCAAATAGCCTGTCGATAAATCATCGACAATAACCCGCAGCGCAATTAAATCATAAATCTTATCAATATCGCCGACCTTATCAAGTTTTTTGAATAGGCTGTAGACGCTTTTGACGCGGCCATCCATCTGGAAAACCAGCTTTTCTTCCTTTAGTCGCGCCTCGACTTCGCGGCGAACACGGTCTAGTTTTCGCTGCGATTTTTTCAAGCGACTATCCATTAAACTTTTGGTGCGGTGAAAATCTTTCGGCATCAAATATTTGAAGCTCAATTCTTCCAGCTGCACACGCACGCGTCCCATGTTCAACCGATCCGCCAGTGGCGCAAACACCTCGATCGTCTCGCGAGCAATTTTCTTCTGCTTCTCCGGCGACATAAATTGCAGCGTCCGCATATTGTGTAACCGATCCGCCAGTTTAATGATAATCACCCGTACATCTTCGCCCACCGCGATCATCAGCTTGGTCAAATTATCCTTAGTGTGTGGCAAATAGCTGTCCAGACTGCGCATACCAGCGCGCGCCTGTGAAACCTTGGTTACACCATCCACCAAAAATGCCACATCCCGTCCAAATAAACTCTCTAGTTCATCCAGTGTCGCGTCAGTATCCTCAACCGTATCATGTAACACGCCCGCCACCACCGTGTCGATGTCCATGCCCCACTCAATCAAAATCTCGGCCACCGCCAGCGGGTGATTGATATATGGCTCGCCGCTTTTGCGTTTTTGTCCAGCGTGTTTCTCAGTCGCATAATCAATCGCACTCGCCAAAACCAGCACTGGCACTTCATCATACTTTTGCTCAGCTGTGGCGAGTAACTCTTCACGCGTCATATATATAGTATAACATTATGGTATAATAATGGGATGAAAAATCCGCTCGTCCGACGCTTGGCGCCACTGTTTATTGCGAAGTTCCTGTTGTGTTTTGTATTTTGGTATTCCATTGAAAAACTCTTTATGTACAGCATAGGGTTCAATGACGCCAGTATTGGTTTGATGGCGGCGATTTATGCGGTAATGTCAGTCTTCATGGAAGTGCCATCTGGTGTGCTGGCGGATCGGTGGAGTCGAAAAGGCGTCATGATTTTGTCAGCCTTAAGTATGTTGCTGAGTAGTTATTTTGGGTGGATTAGTAATGACCCGTCGCTATATGTTGTGTCGGCAGCATTTTGGGGATTCTTTGATGCTCTTGCCAGCGGTACTGGTTCAGCTATGATTTATGACTTGCTTAAAGAAGAACAGGGACATACAAGAAACTATGATAAGATTTTGGGTTGCTTTGAGATGCTTGGCGGTATCGCTTTAATTATCAGTGCATTATTGGGTGGATGGTTGGCGTCTGCTACATCGCTTAGGTCGGCGTTCTTTGCAACAATCATAACTGCAGGTCTGGCGGCGGTGATCTTATTGTTCTATCGAGACACAACGATTCACAAGCAATCAACCGATGCGAAATTGATTGAGCATACGAAGGGTACGTTTGCGGCTGTTTTCAAGAACCCTGACCTTGCCTGGCTGGTGGTTGTTATGCTGGTAGTATTTTTGGTACAGAAAATGAATGGCGAGTTCTATCAACTGTGGTATGCGGCGTTGTCTATGCCGGCGGCATTGTTTGGTATAGCAGGAGCTATCATCACGGGTACATATAGTTCTGGCGGTGCAATTGTTCGCTTCTTTGCAACTCGACGACGAGTCCTATTGGCGCTAGCTATCTGCTTTATCTCCGCAATCGGCATGACTATCAGCCCATCATTTTGGCTAACCGTTGGACTACAATTTATCATTGGTACATTGTCGTTTGCACTAGTTCTTGCGCTGACGTCAAAAATGCAGCACTATCTACCATCAAAATATCGCGCTGGTGCTGGTTCGGTGATCAATACTGTTGGTCGTCTGATATTCATCCCATGTGCATTATTGTTTGGTTTTCTGTCAAATACTACGAGTATCTTTATCGCAGGCTCTATGACAGTTGTATTTATCGGCATCGGTCTGTTCGCAGAGTTTCATGCTAGAAGAGAAAAATAGTTTGGTATATAATAGGAGAAAAGGCTAACGCTTAGCAGGGAGGGCAGTATGGCAGCAACAAGAATAGCAATTAACGGCTTTGGGCGGATTGGACGCAATGCGTTTAAGATTGCGCGTGAGCGTAGCGACCTAGAGATTGTCGCCATCAATGATTTGACGGACACAAAGACACTGGCGTATCTGCTCAAGCATGACAGCAACTATGGTGAATACGGACGCCAGGTGACATTTACAGAAAATGAGCTTATCGTCGATGGCCAATCTGTCAAGGTTTTGGCAGAGAAAGAGCCGCAGCAATTGCCGTGGAAAGATATGAATATTGATGTGGTGATTGAGTCGACTGGCTTCTTTACTAACAAAGAGGGCGCAGGCAAACACCTGGAAGCTGGTGCGAAACGTGTCGTCATCAGTGGTCCAACCAAGTCTGATGGTGTGGATACGATTGTATTTGGTACCAATGACGACAAGATCGCCTCGGCAACGCCGATTGTGTCAAATGCCAGTTGTACCACCAACAGTTTGGGCGCAGTGATGGCTGTCCTGGACACAGAGTTTGGCGTGGAAAAATCAATGCTGACGACAGTGCACAGTTACACTGCTAGCCAAAGATTGCAGGACGCGCCAGCTAAGGACCTGCGCGAAGGTCGCAATGCCGCTGAGAACATGGTGCCAACAACAACAGGCGCAGCTATTGCTGTGACTAAAACGTTACCGCAGCTGACTGGCAAATTTGATGGCCTAAGTGTGCGCGTACCAACGCCAGTGGTTTCCCTCAGCGACGTGACGGCACTGCTCCGGCGCGATGTGACAGTCGAGCAGGTGAACGAGGCGTTCAAAAAAGCAGCTCAAGACACGTTCTATCAGGGCATTTTGGGTGTCAGTGAAGAGCCTCTCGTCAGTCGCGACTTTATCGGCAATTCGCACTCTGGGGTTGTTGATTTGCCACTCACCAAAGTCGTTGGTGGTAATTTGATCAAAGTCATGGTTTGGTATGATAATGAATGGGGTTACTCAAACCGTTTGGTGGAGTTGGTGGCAGACATTGGCGCTGTTTTGAAGCGCGCTGGCTAATTTGCAAAAAGCTCCTAAACCGCTTATACTTATGAGTATGAAAATTTACTTGGGATCTGATCATCGCGGCTTTCTGTTGAAAGAAAAAGTCTTCGCGTATTTGGTGAAAAATAACTACGAAGTCGAGGACGTCGGTGGGCGAGAATTAAACCCGGACGATGATTTTCCTCAGTTTGCGCAGGCGGCAGCCCTGCGGGTGATTGGTGACGAATCAGACGATCCGCGAGCGATTTTGATTTGTGGCGGCGGTCAAGGTATGTGCATGGCAGCGAACCGTTTCAAAGGTATCCGTGCCAGCGTCATTTGGGATGCCTACGAAGCCAAAATGACGCGCCAGGACAATAACTCAAATGTGTTGTGTTTGCCGGCTCGTGTTTTGGAGGACAATGAAGCGGCATGGAAGGGAATCATGGAAACATGGCTCAACACTCCGTATATTAATGCACCAAGATTTAATAGGCGCAATGCGCAATTGGACCAATTATTATGACCACAGTAATCACCCCCAGTATTCTGGCAGAAAATGTTGATCAATACAAAGAACAAATTGAGCGAATCACTGGTTTTGCCGAGCGAGCGCACGTTGATATTTCTGATGGCCAATTTGCACCAAACTTGACAGTCGGTTTGCGAGATTTGTGGGCACCAGAAGGCTGGCAAATTGATATTCATGCCATGGTGAAAAATGTCGATGAATACATAGAAGATTTGGTGGCGCTGCGCCCAAATATGATTTTACTCCACGCCGAGTCTGACGGCGACGTCCTCGGCGCGCTGCAGAAAATCAAACAAGCAGATATCAAAGCTGGCTTGGTATTAATGCGCCCAACCGTTCCCAGTACCGTCGTTGATCTCATCAAAGCAGCAGACCACGTCATGATATTTTCTGGTGAACTTGGTCGTTTTGGTGGCAGTGCCAGTTTGATGCAATTGGAAAAAATCCGCCTCATCAAAGACATCAACCCTGCTGTAGAAATTGGCTGGGACGGTGGCGTTATGCCAGACAATGCCTATGGCTTGGCGCATAGTGGCGTCAATGTTTTAGTGGTTGGTGGTGCTATCCAAAAATCGCCAAATCCTCGAGAAGCCTATCAAAACATTCAAAATGAAATTAACAAAAAGGGCATGTTGGGCTAGTGCCGCGAAACGCTACGTGTAAACAATTGGAGCGGCATGCCTCGTCAGTGCGCCGCTCCATCATCACCATGCTGGAGCAGGCTGGTAGTGGTCACACTGCTGGCGCGTTAGGCTTGGCGGACATCATGACAGCTTTGTATTTTGCCGTACTTCACGTCAGTCCAGAGAACCCTGATTGGGATGAACGAGACCTCTTCGTCATGAGCAACGGTCACTGCGCGCCCGTACTGTACGCGACTTTGGCGGAGCGTGGTTTCTTTCCCAGGACAGAATTGGCGACACTCAGACAGTTTGGCTCTCGACTGCAGGGGCATCCAGAACGTCAAGCGCTACCTGGCGTTGAGACGACTAGCGGGCCCTTGGGCTCGGGCTTGAGTCAAGCTTCTGGCATGGCGTACCATGTGCGATATTTACATCCACAGCCCAAGCGGTTTGTCTATTGTCTGATGGGCGATGGTGAATTAGACGAAGGTAATATCTGGGAAGCAGCGATGTTTGCTAGTAAATACAACTTGGGCAATCTCATCGGCATCGTTGATCGTAACAATATTCAAATTGGCGGTAGTACTGAGGACGTCATGCCGCTGGAAGATTTGCGAGGCAAATGGCGCAGTTTTGGCTGGCACGTTCAGGAGATTGATGGGCACAATATGGAGAGTATCTGTGAGGCCATGAGTATGGCTCGCGCTGTGACGGATAGACCAAGTGTCATCATCGCTCACACTATCCCGGGCAAAGGGGTCGATTTTATGGAAGGTGATTATCATTGGCACGGGAAAGTTCCTACTGCTGATGAAGCACGGCGAGCATTGGTTCAGTTGGAGGATAGGAAATGATGTATCTACGTGAAGATTGGCAAACGCCCACGTATGCTTCGGTCCGAGGTGGCCTTGGTGAAGGCCTGGTTGAGGCAGCCGAGCAGGACGACCGCGTCGTGGCGTTGAGCGCAGACTTGGTAGAAAGCGTCGGTTTTGGCGAATTTGCGCAGCGCATTGGTGCGCCGAGACTGATTGAAGTTGGTGTGGCGGAACAAAATTTAGTGACGGTAGCGTCTGGGCTAGCAGCCACGGGCAACATCCCGTTTGCCGCTAGCTACGCTTCGTTTAGCCCAGGGCGTAATTGGGAACAGATTCGGACGACGATTTGTCTCAATAATCAGCCAGTCAAGGTGGTCGGTTCACATGCAGGGCTGAACGTGGGTCCAGATGGTGCGACCCACCAAATGCTGGAAGATATCGCGCTGATGCGGAGTTTACCGAGCATGGTGGTGCTGGCGCCGGGCGATGCCCATGAGGCTAAGCTGATGGCGGCGGCGATGGTGGCTGATTCACGGCCAAACTATGTGCGATTGCCGCGGGCTGATATGCCACTGTTTTTAAATCAGGCAATATTTGAAATCGGCAAGAGCTATACTCTGCGCCAGGGAACAGACCTGGCGTTGCTGGGCACTGGCACGATGACTTATCAACTACTACAGGCAGCGGAAATACTGGCAAATCGGCATAGCATCCAGGCGGAGGTTGTGCATTTCCCAACCATCAAACCATTGGATGAGGCAGCAGTGCTGAGCGCCGCCCGAAAATGCGGCTGTGTGGTGACGGCCGAAGAGGGGCAGGTCGCTGGCGGGTTTGGTTCGAGTGTGGCTGAACTACTCAGCGAACAATTGCCAGTGAAAGTGAAACGGATTGGTGTCAATGACATGTTTGGTGAATCTGGCTCAATGGCTGAATTGTGGCAAAAGCACGGCCTGGACGTCAACTCGATAGTTACTAGTGTGGTTGATTTTCTCCAATGAAAATAGCCCACCCAGAAAGGCTCCAGCCGAGGCCTAAAACCTCAAGGCGAGCTATTTTCTGGGGGGGCTTTAGCCCTCCTCCGAGTCCTTGAATAGGTCGTCGCTCCATAAAACAGCGACGAGTACAGATAGTCCTTCCAGCGTGGCAACTATGGCCGCGTCTATCTGCTCTGGCCCCAGCCCTATTAGCCGCAGCATAAGGGCTGTCGAAATTAAGGCGACGGTGAAGATTACCAGGATCCTACCCAGTAGTTTGTACATTTTTCCCTCCTTTCAGGAAAAAATGTGCTCGAGGTCAAAGGGCTCTTCTGCCCTCAGACAAACCTCGAACAGAAATTACTTGTAATTTACCATATATTACCCTAAAAGTCAATATATTAACTGCACACAGGCCTGACGCGTAGCAGACCACCCTTGGCAGAATGCGCACTAATTGCTATAATTGCCATAAGTATTTTAGGGGGCAGTATGGGACTATCGATTTCAGAGATTCGGCAAAACACGACGCGGGCGCGTCATTTGATGCAGCGGACACGGGCACAACATTTTGCGGTCGGGGCGTTTAATATTGATAATCAAGAAACGCTGATCGCCGTGGCACGGGCGGCACAAAAACTCCAGTCGCCAGTGTTGGTCGAAGTGTCAGACGCTGAAGTGAAAGCCATGGGACTAGAAAATGTGCGTGATCTGGTGGATAACTACAAGGCTGAATATGGCATTGAGATGTATTTAAATCTGGATCACGGGCCGACGGTTGAGGGCTGCAAACGAGCCATTGACGCTGGCTATGAGTTTGTGCACATCGACATTTCTCAGGCAAATCACGATGCTTCCGACGAGGAAATCATCGCTAAAACCCGCGAAGTCGTGGAGTACGCCAAATTTACCGGCGCATTGGTCGAGTCCGAGCCACACTATTTTGGCGGCAGCTCCAACGTTCATACCGAAACCATTGATTATGAAGAAATCAAGAAGACTTTCTCTACGCCAGACGGCGCACGGGCGTTTGTCGAGGCTACGGGGATTGATACCTTTGCAGCAGCAGTCGGCAACTTGCACGGTAAATATCCGGTGCCGAAAGTACTGGATTTGGAATTGTTAGCACGCATTCGGGAGGCGCTGCACTGCCAGATTTCGCTCCATGGTGGGTCGGGTACGCCACTGCATTACTTTGAGGATGCGGCGAAAATTGGTGTCTCCAAAATTAATATCAACTCCGATATGCGCTATGCTTTCCGCACCACACTGGAAAAAACCTTGCGTGAAAATCCAAATGAATATGCCATTGTTAAGCTGATGCCTGAAGTGTATTCGGTAGTCCAGAAGGTCGTCGAAGAAAAAATCATGGCATTTGGTTCAAGTGGAAGGGCGGTGATCTAATGGCCAAAATCATTACCATTGGTGCTGCCGTTCAAGACGTATTCCTGAGTCACTCGCCAGCACTAGCGCCTGTTTGTGAAAGCCCAGAACGTTGTTTTCAGCGTCTGGAGCTGGGTTCAAAAATTGATGTCAATCAGATTCATTTTTCTACTGGTGGTGGTGCCACCAATGCGGCAGTGACGTTTGCTCGTCAGGGTCACCAAACGCAGTTCATGGGGGTTGTTGGGCGCGATCCAGCAGGCCAGGCAGTGTTGGATGCACTGGACAGTGAAAGTGTTGGTACGCAGCTAGTGAAATTCTCTGACAAATACAACACAGGGTATTCGGTCATGCTCCTAGCGCCAAATGGCGAGCGGACCATTTTGACCTATCGTGGTGCCTCCACGCACTATCATCCAAGCGATTTTTCTCTGGAAAATGTTCAGGCGGATTGGTTGTATGTTTCCAACCTGGCGGGCCAAATGCAAACGCTCAGTAAACTGTTTACCCAAGCGCGCGAACGTGGCATCAAGATTTGCTTTAATCCTGGCAAAAAAGAGTTGGCGCAGCGCGAATTGTTGCTTGGTTTGCTGCAAGATGTAGATATTTTGACCGTTAATAAAGAGGAAATGCAGCAGCTTGTCGAAGGCAGTGATTTGGAGAGTTTGATTCGTCACGGGCTGTATTTGGTGCCGACGCTGTTGGTGACAGACGGCGCCAACGGATCCATGGCGAGCGACGGCAAGACAATCGTCCGCGCTGGCATGTATGAAGATGTCCCAGCCGTCGACAGGACGGGAGCCGGCGATGCATTTGCCTCAGGATTTTTGAGTAGATGGGCAGAAGGCGGCAGTTTGCGAGACTCGGTCATTTTTGCCAGCGCAAATTCGAGCGCTGTCGTTGCAAAAATTAGTGCTAAAGCAGGTATTTTACATAAAGGTGCTCGCCTCCACGAGATGCCGCTACAGGAAAGGAGTATATAATCATGGCGCAACACTTGGCTCGACTATTAGGAGAAGGCGCAAATGTACAAATCGCTTTGCAAGAACTGAACCGAATGACACGTGACGATAGCGACATCCGGTTGATGTCGGATGTTTTGGCGCGAACACATAGTGTGCTGCGTGCTTTGGGGCTGGATCCACGTGATACGACAGCAAATGAAGTCTACCAGGCGCTGATGGCGGTTGCTCCAGAAATCGACAAGCGAGCTTGTTTCAAAGCTAGTGACTGGGTGCTGGCAGACATAGACGGGCACATTATTTCTTTTCATCCTGTGGACATTGTTGAAAACTATCACCATCAGCTGTCGCTCGGCAGGAATACCACCAAACATGGCAAAGTTGCCTTGGGTCAGGAAATTTACCGCCGTTTCCGGGATCATCCGCAGACGCACAACCCAGCCGTTAGTCGCATCATTTGTGATGGCGGCATCTGTCGGCGGGTTGATGACATCTTGGATTAGTGATCACAATAGGTTTTATTGGACGTGACGATATCGATGATTTCGTCGACACTGTCGGTGATAGTGTAAATGTCAAGGTCTTCTTTGACGATTGCTGATTCGGCTAACATGTGGTTGCGGAAGAAAGCATCCAAGTCGCTCCAGAACGCTGTGTCAAACAGGATGACTGGCACGCGATTGGTTTTCTGTGTCTGGATCAAGGTCAATATCTCCGCCAATTCATCCAAGGTGCCAAAACCACCAGGGAAATAAATATAGGCGTCGGCGTACATGGTCATGACGATTTTTCGGGGAGCAAAATGCTGAAATTCAAATGCCTCAGTGGCGTATTCATTGAGATCTTGCTCGTGGGGTAATTTGATGTTAAAGGCGATTGATTCACCACCAGCAGCGCGCGCACCTTTTTGGACCGCTTTGTTGGCTCCTTCGTTAGCAGCACCCATGATACCATGGCCACCACCGGAAACAACTGCATAACCCAAGCTTGCCAAACGCTCAGACGCTTCTTTGGCAGCTTGGTAATATGGGCTGTCTGAGCAGGTGCGTGCCGAACCGAAAAAGGTTACTGTCTTATGATATTTTTTGAGGATATCATAACCTTTTTGAATTTCCTCGTTAATATTACCCAAACGGAACATCGCAGCTTGGAGTTCAATTTCGCGTGGTATACACACCAGATCTTTTTTGTCTGTCATTTTTCTGCCTTTTTATGTTTTAATTCACGTATCTTTTGATTATAGCACAAAAAGCTTGTGTTTGTCAAATAGTTGGCAGCTACCAGTGAACATCAGGGATTATTCACCCAGAAATGATTGTTTGACCTGCTGGTAGGCGTCGCGGAATGGCACGCCTTTTTCCACCAATTCGTTAATCTTGGCGACGGTGTAAAGTTCATCGGTCATCGCCTCAGCCAATCGGTCAGTGTTAGCCTCCAGTTCACTGACACAGAGTGTCAGAACTTCCAGAGTGTCGAGTGCCGACGTGAAGGCATCCATGGTGATCTTTTTGGTCAACTGCAAGTCGCGGTGATAGCCACTGCCGGCACCTGTCGAAATAGCTTGGAGTTGCAAAGCGTAGTTTGGATAAGCGTGGGCGGTGGCGCGCATGATCTCAAAGACGTCGTAGTTACGTTTGTGCGGCATGATGGACGATCCAGTGGTCATGGTAACAGGCAGCTTGAAATAGTTAAACTCCTGAGAGGTAAACAGCAACATGTCTTCGGCAAATTTGCCAGCAAAGACCATGATTGGGTTGAGTGCTTGCACGGCAATCAGCTCAAACACGCCGCGCGACAAGCCGCAGTACATGGGATTTTCCTGTACTTTAGCGAAGTCTAACTCACTGGTCGTCATCTGGCGGTCAAGTGGCAGCGTAACGCCAAAGCCAGCGGCGCTACCCAGCGGGTTTTGGTCGATGGCGGCGATGCTGTGTGCCACCAGTTGTCGGAGGTCATTGAACGCATCGTGGTAGGAACCAAGCCACATGCTGACTGTGGTTGGCATGGCTTTTTGGGTGTGGGTGTAGCCAGGCATTTCAGTCTGGCCAATGACGGCGATTTTGTCAGCATAGGCCTGAGCGACTGTCTCCAATGTGTCCGCTACTGCTTCAAGTTCCGTTTTGATGAACAGTCGCATCATCACTAAAGCTTGGTCGTTGCGGCTTCGGCCAGTGTGAACTTTTTTGCCAATCGGTCCGAGTTTTTCTGTTAGATATAGCTCAATGGCAGTGTGACCATCTTCGTGTTCGCTGGTGAGGGTGAAGGTACCGGTTTTCCACTCGTTGAATAGCTCGTCCAAGGCCACTGCCAATTGTTGATATTCATCGCTAGTCAGCACGCCAATTTTTTTCAGCATGTGAGCGTGTGCTTTGGTCGCAGTGATGTCGTGACCCAACAAATGCTGGTCTAGGACTTGGTCGTCGCCAACAGTGTATGACTCGACCAATGGGTGGAGTGAGCCGGTTGCGGTTGATTGCCATAGTTTATTTGCCATATGAGTATGCTCCTTCAGCTGTTCGCTGACTTAATGAATATAATTCAATGAATCCGGCAGACGAATTCTGATTGAATGCGGTGTTGGAATCAAACGTTGCAAGATTGATATCAAACAACGAATGTGGTGAGTCCACACTGACCACAGTGATGGTGCCTTTGTACAGGCGGACTGTCGCCGTGCCAGTGACTTTTTGGTTCTGATCATCAATATAGGCATTGATGTGATGGACGGCTGGCTCGTACCACTGAGCTGCGTAGGTGAGGTAGGCCCATTTTTTGTCCATTTCGGCTTTGAGTTCATTTTCAACGCGAGTTGACACCAATTGCTCAAGCTTTTGATGAGCAGCAATCAAGATGGCAGCGCCAGGGTTTTCGTAGACACCGCGCACCTTCAGTCCAACCAATCGATCTTCGATGAGGGTCGATACGCCGACGCCGTGTTTGCGGCCGAGTTGGTTACAGTGTTGGATGAGCGCCTGGAGTGAAAAGTGGCGGTTATCGACGGCAACCGGCACGCCTTTGGTAAATTCGATGGTAATGTCCTCGGCTTCGTCCGGCGTGTATTTGATGGTTGAACACCAATTGAGAATGGCGTGATAATTTGGTTTGAGCGATGGTGATTCTATCTCGCCACCTTCGCTAGTGATGCCCCACATGTTTTCATCGGTCGAGTAGGGTGATTCCTGGGTGTGCGGCACGGGGATGTTGTGTTTCTTGGCGTAGGCCAGCTCTTCCTCTCGACCCATACTCCACTCACGTACCGGTGCTAAAATCTTGAGCTTAGGGTTAAGCGTGGTGATGTAGGTTTCGAAACGAACTTGGTCGTTGCCTTTACCAGTGGCACCATGTGCGATGACTGTGCAGTTGTACTTTTCGGCATATTCGACGGCCAATTGGGAAATGATGATGCGCCCGAGTGGCGTACAGAGGGCGTAGCCGCCTTGATAATCAGCGTTGGCTTTGATGGCCAGCGACAACAGCTCATCGGCGAAGCGGTCGCGGGCGTCAACCGTGATGGTTTCTATGGCGCCGAGTTTTTTGGCTTTTTCGGCGATGGCATCGAGATCATCAACCGTTTGGCCGATATTGACCGTTAGGGTGATGACCTTGCAATTATATTTTTCTTGTAACCACGTGAGCATGACGGATGTGTCGAGGCCTCCCGAATAGAGCAAGAGGCACGTATCGAATTCACCGTTCACGGCTTCGTGACTGGCAACCTTGGTGTAATGAGGCGCGTCGTGATCCATATCCTTCCTTTCCATGATAACAAAAAGAGCCGCTCGGACGAGGGCTCTGTAGTTAGTTTTTACTATACGACTAATTAGCCCTCTGAGTCAGAGCGGCGACGACGAACAACGATGTTGTGTCGATATGTCATATTGCTACCATACCATACTACTGGTGATTTTCAAAATATTTTTCATATATAAATTGTGATGCGTTACAATAGTAATGATATGAGTGCCTTTAATCTCGTCTCCAAATACCAGCCGACTGGCGACCAGCCAACGGCGATTGCTCAGTTGGTGGATGGTTTGGAGCGGGGCGAGCGCGAGCAAACGTTGCTGGGCGTGACGGGTTCTGGTAAGACGTTTACTATGGCGAATATTATCGCTCGAGCCAATGTGCCAACGCTGGTGCTGGCGCACAATAAGACCTTGGCGGCGCAGCTGTTTTCTGAGTTTAAGGAGTTTTTTCCGGATAATGAGGTGCATTATTTCGTCAGCTATTTTGATTATTATCAGCCGGAGGCTTACATTGCTTCGAGTGACACCTATATTGAGAAAGATTCGAAAATTAATGATGAAATCGATCGGCTCAGGCATGCGGCGACCTCGGCACTGTTAACGAGACGCGACGTTATCATCGTGGCGAGCGTGTCCTGTATTTATGGCATCGGTTCGCCGGAGACGTACGCCGATATGGCCATTCAATTGACGGTTGGCGAGCGGCGAGTGCAGGATAAATTCATTCGTCTGCTGACTGATATTCAGTACAAGCGCAACGACATTGATTTTGCACGCGGCACTTTCAGGGTGCGTGGCGATGTGGTGGATATTTTCCCGGCTGGACAGGACACGGCGGTGCGGGTAGAATTTTTTGGTGATGAAGTTGAGAGACTCACGCGGATTGATCCACTGACGGGCGAGATTTTGGATCAGCCAGCTAGCCTGACGATTTTCCCGTCCAGCCACTATTCGACGCCGCGTGAACGAATTGAAAAAGCCATCATCGGCATCGAAAAGGAGTTTGACGAGCGGCTAAAATGGCTTGAGTCGCACGATAAGTTACTCGAGGCGCAGCGCCTCAGTCAACGCACCAAATATGACCTGGAAATGCTTAAAGAAACTGGCTTTGTCAAAGGCATTGAGAATTATTCGCGCTATCTGACTGACCGCGAGCCGGGCGAACAGCCGGCGACCTTGATCGATTATTTTCCGGACGATTGGTTGCTGCTAGTCGATGAGTCGCATATGACCTTGCCGCAAGTGCGCGGTATGTATAACGGCGACCGGGCGCGCAAGGAAGTGCTGGTGGAGCATGGGTTTCGTCTGCCGAGTGCGCTGGATAACCGTCCGCTCAGGTTTGATGAGTTTGATCAGCATATTCATCAGGCGATTTATGTGTCGGCCACGCCGGGCGACTATGAAATTGCCCATTCGCCAAAGCCGGCTGAACAGTTGATTCGGCCGACCGGGCTGCTTGATCCGCCGATTGAGGTGCGACCGACCGAAGGGCAGGTTGATGATTTGATGGAGGAGATTCGCCAGACCATCGCCAACGGCCACCGCGTGCTGGTAACCACCTTGACCAAGCGCATGGCTGAGGATTTGAGCGCCTACTTGACCGACAATGGTGTGAAAACAGCGTATCTACACAGTGAAATTGACACATTGGAGCGCGGCGATATTCTGAAGGATTTGCGGCTAGGAACATACGACGTGTTGGTCGGTATCAATTTGCTGCGCGAGGGGCTGGACTTGCCGGAAGTCAGTTTGGTGGCAATTATGGATGCTGACAAAGAAGGTTTCCTGCGTAGTGAACAGGCACTGATTCAGACGATTGGCCGGGCGGCACGGCATGTCGATGGGCGAGTGCTGATGTATGGTGATAATGTGACCGACAGTATGCGGCGAGCGATTGACGAGACCAATCGTCGGCGGCAAATTCAGCAGCAATATAACGAAGAGCACGGCATCACGCCGCAAACCATCCAGAAGAAGATTGACGATGGCTTGCGCTCCATTATCCCGCAAAAAGAATCGGACAAAAAGCCAAAGCTTGATTTGAAGAAGATTCCGAAAGACGAATATCCAACGCTGATCAAGGAATTGACTGGTCAGATGGAGCTGCATAGTGCCAATCTAGAGTTTGAAAAAGCGGCGGAACTGCGCGATTTGATTGCAGAAATTAAGCAAACAATGGTACACTAAAGATAACCATAATAAGGAGGAGAATTATATGGCAGAATTGAAAACAACAGAAACTCCAGTCGTCGAGCAAGCTGAGTACATGGCTCCACGCGCTGCTTCGCAAGCAAAATGGCTTACATTTGAATACGCATTAGCAATGGTTTCAGTAACATTTGCTGCAATCACCAGTGTAGTACTCGTACCAATGTTGTTCGGCATGTGGTCTGCAAAAGAAGCGATGTCGTTTGGTTTGATGTTGAGCGGCTCGATCACTGCAAACATTTTGGCCGTTGGTATTTTGGCAGTACTATTTTCAGTGTTGGCATTTATCCTATTTGGCCGCGTAACACGCACAATTGCCGCTGACCGTAGCGGTTACACTGGTCGATTGGCTTACAAACTGACAACCTATGGTAGCTTGTTCATGATCGTATTGGCGGCGTTGCCACTGGTCGCAAACCTCATCAGTGTATTGATCAGCTCGTTGCTATTGATCGGCGTTTCCGATGCTGGTTCAGTATACACAGCACTGTACTTGGGTAACTTCTTGCCATCACTGCTGTGCTTGGCAGTATTGGCAGTTGTGATATTTTTCATCGGCAAGATCATCAACGGCTACAATAAGTCACGCCCACTGGCTATCACGTTGATCGCAATCACCAGTGTTGTCGCAGTTGCCCTAGCTATCACGCTGGCAGTGCAGGCTCATGATAAGCCAAGTATCAAAAAATCAAACTTCAAATACAACTCAAGCTACCTACTTGACTAGTTAGTTGGGTATCACCTGTCACTCGCTTCTATGACATGGGGGCGAGTGATTTTCTGTAATTAATTTTCAAGTGGTATAATGAGTTCATGAGTGCAATTTCTAATAGTGATGTCCAGCGCTTGGCGGATTTGAGCGGTTTGCAATTGGCAGATGGCGAAGTGGATGGCTTGCGACAGGACGTGGAGAAAATCGTAGAATATATCAATCAATTGGGCGAGCTCGATACGTCTGGTGTGGAGCCAACTTATCAAGTGACGGGTCTAGAAAATGTCTGGCGGGAAGATGAGGTTCAGCCAGGGATTTCTCGGGACGAGTTACTTGAGCTAGCGCCTGAAAAGCAGAACAATCAAGTGAAAGTGCCGCAGGTGTTGTGATGAGTCGGATTAGTGATTTTGTAGGAAAAAGTGCAGTCGAAAATGTCAAGGAAGCGCTGCAACGAGCGCGCGAGATTGAAGAATATCATGCATTGCTCAGTTTGACGGAAGAGTGGGCGTTGGAGCGAGCCGAACTAGTGGATAAGGGTGAGATTTCTGGGCGATTGGCTGGCGTGCCATTTGTTGTGAAAGACAATTTCTTGGCTTTTGGGGCGTCGACGACTGCTGCGGCGAAAATGCTTGAGAATTTTCAGGCGCCACTCCAAGCTACGGCGGTTGAGAGGCTGGAGGCCGAGGGCGCGATCTGCATCGGCAAGGCAAACTTGGATGCCTTTGCTCACGGTGGCTCGACGGAAAACTCAGCCTTTGGTCCGACCAAAAATGCTGCAGATAAAACTCGCGTAGCTGGCGGTTCGTCGGGCGGTTCAGCAGTCGTGACGGCGCTTGACGTGGTGCCGTTTGCGTTGGGTACCGATACTGGCGGTTCGATTCGCCAGCCAGCCAGTTTTAACGGCGTGGTCGGCATCAAGCCAACCTACGGCGCAGTCAGCCGCTACGGCGTGGTGGCCATGGCCTCAAGCACGGACACCATCGGTTGTTTCGCGACGAATGCGGATGACGCTAATCTGGTGATGGAGATCATGGCGGGTCGTGACAACAAGGATATGACAACACTGCCGGACTTTTGGCAGAGCCAGCCAGAATTTACCAAGAAGAAGATTGGTTTGGTAAAACAATGTATGACTGACGATGTGGACGCGGCGGTTCGACAGAAAACGCTTGACTATGCAGAAAAATTGAAGCAGCTGGGCTATGAAATTGAAGCAGTGGATCTCAGTATGATGCAGTATTCGCTGGCCATGTATTACATCATTGTGCCGGCGGAAATATCGTCAAACTTGGCGCGCTATGATGGCGTGCGTTATGGTCACCGGGCGGCTGAGGTGAAAACGCTGGCGGAGTTGTACGGTCGCAGCCGCAACGAAGGTTTTACTACGGAAAATAAGCGACGAATTATGATTGGTAGTTTTGTACTGTCGAGTGGCTTTTTTGACGCTTACTACATGCAGGCGCAGAAAGCGCGCACCTTGCTCATCAATGAGTTCAAGCAGTTGTTTGCTGAGTACGACGCACTGTTGATGCCAGTTGCACCAACACCGGCATTCAAACTTGGCGAAAATACCAATGATCCGATCAAGATGTATCTAGCGGACATCATGACCGTGCCAGCTAGCTTGGCGGGGCTGCCAGCAATTTCCGTGCCAGCTGGAACTAGCGACGAAGGTCTGCCAATTGGTGTGCAGCTGATTGGTGACCGCCAGTCAGACAGCAACTTGTTGAAGTTGGCCTCAGAAGTGGAGGCTGCCTGATGGACGGATTGTTGATCGCGCTGGTGGTAGCGGCGTTGGTGATTGGCGCGTTGTTGATTATTTTTATCCAATTGACATCACGCGGGCACAAGCAGCTTGACAGGGAAATGTACCGAAAAGTTTGGCGGGCGATTCAACACGGCGCCAAGGCGGGTGGTTCGGATGGTCTGCAAATGGCAATCGTCAAAGCTGACAAGCTGCTCGACAAAGCCATGCGCGATTGCGGCGTGGCAGGTACGACGATGGGCGACCGGCTGAAAGCTCGCAAGGGTGACTGGACGGATGAAAATGGGTTGTGGGCAGCACACAAATTGCGCAATCAAATTGCCCACGAAACCAACGTGAAGCTAACCGCGCAAAGTTTTCGGCGAGCCATGACAAGCTTTGAACAAGCACTAAAAGATTTGGGAGCGTTATGATGAGTGTATATGATGAATATGAAATGACCATTGGTATCGAGTGCCACGTCCAGCTGGCGACCAAAACCAAGCTGTTTAGTCCGGCTGATAATGACGCGCGTAATGCTGAGCCGAATAGTAAAACGCACGAGATTGACTTTGGTCTACCGGGAATGCTGCCGGTGCTCAACAAGCACGCTGTTGAACTGGCGGTGCGCGCCGGTAAAGCGTTGAACGCACCAATCGCCCGCGTCAGTCGATTTGATCGCAAGCATTATTTTTACCCTGACTTGCCAAAAGGTTATCAGACCTCGCAGATGTACCAGCCGATCATCTTGGCTGGCTATGTCGACGCGCCGCTGGAAGATGGTTCGCTCAAACGAGTGCGGATTCATCATGCGCACATGGAGGAAGACGCTGGTAAATTGACACACCACGACGGCTACTCGTTGGTCGACCTCAACCGCGCTGGTACGCCGCTGATCGAAATCGTCTCTGAGCCGGATATTCATTCTGCCGAGGAGGCTAAAGCGTACGCTTCGGAGCTGCACAAATTGATGGTCTACGCAGGTGTGACGCACGGTGATTTATATCACGGCAACATGCGGTTTGACGTCAACATCTCGGTGGCTAAGAAAGGCGCGACAGAGCTCGGTAAGCGAGCGGAAGTGAAGAATCTCAATTCATTCCGTAGCGTCGAGCGAGCCGCTGAATACGAGTTCAAGCGTCAAGTTGACCTGCTGGAAAGTGGTGAATCGGTGGTCCAGGAGACCCGCGGCTGGAGCGACGACAAGCAAATTACTACTTCACAGCGCTCGAAAGAAGACGCCCAGGATTATCGCTACATGCCTGATGCCGACATCCCGCCAGTGGTGCTGAGCGATGAGGAAATTGCACGAATTCAGGCTGAAGTGCCGATGCTACCGGGTGAATATCGTGAAAAATGGAGCGGGCTAGGTTTGGATAAGTCGGTGGTCAATTCGTTACTGTCGAACCAAGATTATGCCAGTATCATGCTGGAAGTTCAAGAAAAATCAGGTGACGCGTCTGCTAAGCGAGTGGCACACTGGTTTGCTAGTGCTTTGACCGCTGGCGATAATGACACCAATAATGACAGTACGTCAGTTGACGCTAGTGCGCTGCGCGTATCAGTTGAGGATTTGGTGGAGCTGGCGGAGATGACCGAGAAGGCGGAGATTTCCAGTACCAATGCCAAGGAATTGTTTAACGAATTATTGGCGGGCGCCACACATCCGCGCAAGCTTGCTGAAGAAAAGAACTTGCTGCAGGTATCTGACGAATCGGCTATCGCTGCCATCGTTGACGAAGTATTGAACGACCCAGCCTCGGCAGCGTCAATTGCTGATATTCGCTCGGGCAAAGACAAGGCTATCGGCTACCTCGTCGGTCAAGTTATGAAGCGTTCCAAAGGTCAGGCCAACCCAAGCTTGGCGCAGAAATTGATTCGCGAGAGGCTATAGCTGATGATCATCGTCACTGGCATCCCTGGATCTGGCAAAACGACACTAGCAAAGCGTTTGATGCAAGATGTGGGAGTGCGTGGCGTCGCGCAAGATGCTGTCAAAGAGTTTTTGGCTGACCATCTGGGCGGGACTTATACTGATCAGCAGAGCAGCGCCTTGGGTCGTGTGACTCGACGGGCGGTTTTGGAATTGGGTGTTGAATTTGAGAAATTGGGTGAGCAGATTATCATTGAGTCTGCCCTACAAACGTCAGCTGCAGAAGAGATTTTACAGCACAGCCCACATCGACCAATTCTGCAGATTTACGTGACGTGCGGCTTGGCGGAAGTAAAGCGGCGATTTTATGCTCGCAAACAATCTGGTCATCGCCACTCAGTGCACACTGATGATCTATATGATAAATTGACGGAACACGAAATTCGTGACAAATATCGTCCACTGGTTGCGGATAATATCACAACAGTGATCGTTGATTCGGAGAATTTGGATTATGCGGCACTGCGAGATACGGTGAAAGATTTTTTGATGAATAAGGCGATAACAAAGGAGAACGAGATATGAGAAAACCGACAAAAGCAGTGATTGCAGCGGCAGGATTTGGCACTAGGTTTTTGCCACAAACTAAAGCGATGCCTAAGGAGATGATGCCACTGATTGACAAGCCAATCATCCAATACGTTGTGGAAGAACTGGTTGCTGCCGGTATTCGCGACATCATCATCGTCGGAAGCGCCAACAAGCGTGCCATTGAAGATCATTTTGACGTGCCGAACGAAGATTTATTGGCAAATTTGCGGGCTGGCGGTGACAAGAAGCGCCCATTGATTGACCTGGTTCACTCATTGTCGGAAATGGCTAACTTCGTGTATGTTCGCCAAAAAGGTCCATATGGCAATGCAACTCCTCTGGCGTGTGCTGCGCATTTGATTGGGCCCGACGAGCCGGTGATTTACACGTTTGCTGATGATTTCATCGACGCCACGCCAAGTCGTTTCCAACAGATGATCGCTGCTGCAGAGAAATTGGATGGCGCAGTGTTATCCTGCAAAAAAATCATCGATGACGCAGAGTTTGATCGCTATGGTATCGCGGCTGGTCAACAACTCGATGACGGGACGATTGCCATCACAAACATCGTTGAGAAGCCGGGTAAAGCCAACGCGCCAAGTGATTTAGCGAGTGTTAGCAGTTATTTGCTGGCGGCTGATTTTTTCCCGTACTTGGAGCGCGCTCGCCAGGAGTTTAATGGTCACGGTGAGTTTGCCATTCAGCCAATTATGCAGCGCATGATTGATGAAGGCCACAGCTTTTACGGCGTGGAAATCACCAATGGTACCTACTACGACACTGGTGATAAACTTGAATATCTCAAAACCATCATTGACTTTGGGCTGCGAGATGAGAAACTTGGTCCGGCACTTCGTCAACATCTGACAGATCGGCTGAAGTAGGCTATAATAGCATCATGGATGAAATCGTTATCATTTTGTCAATTGTTTTGGCTACCTTGATGATTATCGTTATCACATTGATTTGTTTGGTAATCAGCCTGAGCCGTCACGTCCAAAAAACCATGCAGCACTCACGAGCTATCCAGCAGAATTACGCTGAAGCATCATCAATGCTCTCTGTCGTTTCTTCTGCTTTGGCATTTGGAGCTCTGCTGAAAAAGATTAAGCGAAAGGCAAAACGTGGTCAAAAATAACCATTCAGAAAAATCATTGACGAAAAAAGCTGCCGAAAAAATCATTCGTGACAATGAAAATGGAGCTCGGCAGGCAATTTTAGAAGACTTGTTTTATGATTTTCACCGTTCTCGTCGCCAGGTCTACGGCATGAATTTTTGGCGTGGTATCTTTTTTGGCTTTGGTTCGGTGCTGGGCGCCACTCTTTCGGTGACTATTTTAGTTTGGATATTGGGCCATCTAGTTGATGTGTTTCCACCGCTTGCTGACTTCTTCAATACACTGATCAACACCATGCAGAGTCGCCGCTAACGTGCTATACTAAGACTAATGACGACAGAGGGGAAGAATAACGGCGGTACGTCGGCGGTTTTGAAACCGTCTGATTATGTACACCTGCACAACCACACTCACCACTCACTGCTCGATGGATTGACCAAGATCCCTGACATGGTCGCCCGAGTGAAGGAGCTCGGTATGGAAGCTTGTGCTATCACTGACCACGGCACTATGTCGGGTGTTATTGAGTTTTATAAAGCAGCCAAGAGTGCTGGTATTAAGCCAATCATCGGCATCGAAACCTACGTGGCGGCGCGGAGTCGTCACGACCGCGACCCAGCTAAGGACAAGGCGCGCTATCACTTGACGCTGCTGGCCATGAACCACAAGGGCTATCAAAACCTGATGCAGCTCAGTACCATCGCCAACCTCGAAGGCGTCTACTATAAACCGCGCATTGATCACGAACTGCTGGAACAATACAACGAAGGCATCATCTGTATGTCCGGCTGTATCGGTGGTGAGCTGGGTGAGAATTTGCGCAATGATGATTATGACAAAGCCAAGGAAATCGCTGGCTGGTACAAGTCAGTGTTTGGTGATCGGTACTATATGGAGCTGCAAGACCATGGCCACCCGGAGGCGCGCAGTCACTGGCCGGAGCAGAAAAAGGTCAATGATTACATTGAGCGGATTAGCAAGGAACTGGATATTCCCTGTGTGGTGACCAGCGACGGTCATTATCTTAATCACGAAGACCAAGAAGCGCATGAGATTTTGCTGTGCGTCGGCACTGGCGCGTATTTGAGTGATGAAAAGCGGATGAGTTTGAAGGATTTTGAGCTGCATTTGACGACACCAGAAGACATTATTTCGCGGTGGCAAAAAACCAACCCACAGGCAATTGCCAACACCAAAGCCATCGCCGACCGCTGTGACGTGGAGATCAAACTGGGCGATATTCTCATCCCGAAATTCCCGACGCCAAACGGCGAGTCTGAAAAAGAATATCTGGATCATCTGGTGTATAGCGGCATGGCGGCGCGGTACGCTGGCATGAAGTTGGAGGACGCAAAGAAACTGCCAAACGACGAGCTGCGTGCCATGTTGTCTGACGATCAAATCGAGCGACTGGACATGGAGTTTGGCGTGCTCGACAAGATGGGTTATAACGGCTACTTTCTCATCGTTCAGGATTTCATCAACTGGGGTAAATCTCAAGGAATTATTTTTGGGCCGGGGCGTGGTTCGGCGGCTGGTTCAATCATCGCCTATGCCCTGAACATCACCGATCTTGACCCGCTACATTACGACCTGCTGTTCGAGCGATTTCTCAACCCCGACCGTATTTCCATGCCCGACATCGACATCGACATTCAAGATACCCGCCGCGGTGAAGTGATTGAATATTGCGCCAAGAAATATGGCTCAGAACGAGTGGCTAACATCTGTACCTTTGGCACCATGGCAGCGCGGGCGTCAGTGCGTGATGTGGCGCGGGTGTTGCAGGTGCCGTATGGCGAGTCGGACCGGCTGGCTAAGCTCATCCCGCCACCCGTCCAGGGTCGCCACGTGCCTATCAAAAAATCACTCGAAGAAGATCCCGACCTCAAAAAAGAGTATGAAAGCAATCCGACCGCTAAAACCGTCTATGACTTTGCCTCGCGGCTGGAAGGAACGATTCGTTCGCACGGCGTGCATGCCGCCGGCGTGGTGATTGCGCCGGATGATTTGGTGAAATACGTGCCGCTCGAGATGGCACAAAAGGGCGTGGTGGCGACGCAGTATCCGATGGGTCCGGTCGAAGAGCTGGGTCTACTGAAGATGGATTTTTTGGGCCTGTCTAACCTGTCCATCATTAACAACGCCCTGCGTATTATTCGCAAAGTCTACAAAACGGACATTGATCTGTCGCATTTGCCGCTGGATGATGAAGAAACCTACAAATTATTCCAGCGCGGCGATACCACTGGTGTGTTCCAGTTGGAATCGGCTGGTATGAAGCGGTATCTGCGCGAACTTAAACCGAGCGTCTTTGAAGATATCATCGCCATGGTGGCCTTGTATCGCCCGGGACCGATGCAGTTTATCGACTCATTCATCAAACGTAAACATGGCGAGGAAGAAATCACCTATCTGCACCCTGGCATGGAAAACTCGCTAAAGAATACCTACGGCATTTTGGTCTATCAGGAACAATTTATGCAGATTTCCAAAGAATGGTGTGGCTTTACCGGCGGTCAGGCGGACACCCTACGCAAGGCGGTGGGTAAAAAGAAAATCGACCTGATGAAAAAGGTCAAACCGGAGTTTGTCGAGGGCGCGGTCAAGGTCGGTGGTGCAACCAAGGAAATTGCTGAGCAGTTCTGGGATGCGCTGGAAGAATTTGCTAACTACTGTTTCAATAAGTCGCATGCGGCGTGTTATGGCTTAATCGCCTACTGGACGGCGTATCTCAAGGCGCATTATCCTGATGCGTTCATGGCGGCGCTGATGACCAGTGACCAGGACGATACTGAGCGCCTGGCCATCGAGATGACCGAGTGTAAACACATGGGAATCGAAGTGCTCAACCCAGATGTCAATGAGTCATTTGTTGAATTTGCGGTCGTGCCTGGCGAAAAGAAGATCCGTTTTGGTATGGCAGCGGTCAAGGGAGTTGGTGTCGGCGCGGTCGAGGAATTGTTGCGCGCCCGTGAAGACGGTAAATTCACCAGTATTGAAGATTTTGCCAAACGCGTGTCTACCAGTAAGTTTAACCGCAAGGCCTGGGAGTCGCTCATCAAATGTGGTGCATTTGATAGCTTTGGTGATCGCCACGACTTATTGTTCAACCTAGACACTATCACCGCCTTTGCCCAAAAAGTTCAAAAAGAAGCGGCTAGCGGGCAGACTGATTTGTTTGGCATGTTGGGCGATGATGCGGCTGTGGCTCAGCCGACCATGCAGTTGATGCCGTCGCCAAACAAGAATGACAAGGAATACTTGACGTGGGAACGCGAGCTGATGGGCTTGTATATCTCGGCACATCCTTTGGACGCTTACGCTACGTACTTGCTTGAGCAAACGCAGCCATTGACCCAGCTGGTACCAGAATATGATGGCCGACTCATGACAATTGGTGGCATCATCACGAACGTTCGCACTATCATCACCAAATCTGGCAGTAAAATGGCGTTTGTGGGCCTCGAGGACAAATTTGGCGAAGGTGAAGTGATCGTTTTCCCAAATTTGTATGAGCAAGTTGGTGCCAAGCTCGTCCAAGACGCTGTTATTCGGGTGACTGGTAAAAATTCAGCCCGCGACCGTGACGGTAATTTGGGGTCAGAAAGTAAGATGATTGCTGATGAAATTGAGATTATCACCGACAGTGATATCACCAGCTATGAATCGACCGGTCGTAAAATGGACGCACCAAAAGTAAGCGCCCAGTACAAAAAGGAAAAACGTGCGAATTTCCGTGCTCAAAAAACCAAGGCTGCTGCTCCAGCTGCCGCCAAATCGTCACATGCGTCCAAGTCAGTTCCTCAGCCAGCAGCTCCCGAGACGCCACCTGCGCGCCTGTTTCTGCAAGTAAAAGATCCGAGTGATCACGACAAACTGATCTCCCTCAAAAAGATCTGCTCAACATCACCAGGGATCACCGATGTTGTGTTGGTGCTTGGCGAGAATGACCACAAGTCTGCCATTCGCTTGCCGTTCAAAGTCGATCCAGCAGCTCAGCTACTTGAAGAACTGAAGGCGTTGCTGGGCGAAGAATGTATCAAATTGACATAATCATCAGTGACACACCATCTGATATAGTGCCATGCCGCAGGCGACGCTGACATTGAATGATTCTTTATTGCCAAACATTGGGATTTCTACTGTTGCGGTGCAATGAGCTAAATGATCAGCCGATATGCCGTCAACTTCTTCGCCCAATAATAACGCGAACGCTTTTGGTGCAGTAAAAGCTGGCAGCGAAATGCTATCTGGCGCTTGTTCCAACGCGATGATTGGTAGGCTATCCATACGCTCATTCTCTTCCAACCAATCTTCCAGCGTCTCGTAGCGCATAAATGGAACCATTCGCTCAGCGCCCAACGCTGTCTTATGAATTTGCTTGGTTATTTTCTCAACAAGGTGCGGCAGCCGTGGGTCTGATTGATTGATGATCGCCAAATCTGGAAACGGGGTATAGCCACTGATGACAATTTGCTTTACTCCCAAACCTTCTGCAGTGCGAAAGATGGCGCCAACATTGTGCGTCGAACGGATATTGTGCAAAATGAGCGTAATTTCTGGTCGCATGAACTCATTATATCATTCGCTAAATCATAAGCACTTTGCTATAATGTTGGTGATGGATGAAGATTCTATTCAAATACGTCGTCGCCAGCAAGACGAAGATGCTACCAGGAAACGAGCGTCAATTTTAGGCTTGCAATATTTAGATACCCGCAGTTTTGAGGCTGACTTGCCGCTGGAACGAGATATTTTGACAATTGATGAGATGTACAAAGGGCGTATCATCCCCCTAGCGCACAATGACACTGATCTGTCCTACCGTTTTGGTGTAACTTCGCAGACGCCTCAGTCGTTGATTGCTAAAATGACAAAGGATTATCGCGAAGTTGGTAAAGTTGCACACTTTTTCTTGATATCAGGTGCCGCTTTTCGTTCATTTATGCTGCGGTTCGATCCGCCAAAGAGTATCGTCTATGATGATATCGAAATTGCCAAAGAGGGCGACAGCGAAACACTGCAACAGGTGAGTCAAACACTGGCAACGGTCAGTTCAAATGACGTCTTTAACTACATCGTTGATCAAGCTGACAGATTGGGTGCATCCGACATTCACATTGAAAATCAGCGCGAGTCAATCCGCATCCGTATGCGTGTTGATGGCGCATTACACCCAGTGGCTGAGCTCAGCCGCGATCGCTACCGTGTCATCATGGCTACCTTGGCTTCCCGTGCGAATATTTCTACTGCCGCGACCGAACCGCAGTCTGGACACATGCAACAGGAGATCTATCGTGACGGCGCTTCGCATCTGCTGAACTTGCGTGTTGAGGCAGTCCCGACGGTGTATGGCCAAGACGTGGTGATGCGTTTGTTTAACTTTGATACCGCCATGTTAAATCTGGACCTATTAAGTATTACTCCGGCTGAGCGCGCCCAAATTGATGAAGTTATCTCGCACCCACGCGGCATGGTTTTGATGGTTGGTCCAACAGGGTCTGGTAAGTCAACCACGCTTTACAGCATTTTGAATGCATTGAACACCACTGACCGTAAAATTATCACCCTGGAAGATCCAGTGGAAAATACCATCCCTGGTGTCACCCAAATCCCCATCGACACGACAGTTGGTCAGGAATTTGCTGACGGTCTTCGCAGTGTGCTGCGTATGGACCCGGACGTAGTGATGGTGGGTGAGATTCGTGACAATGAGACGGCGCGTACTGCCATTCAGGCGTCGATCACCGGACACTTGGTTCTGAGTTCATTTCACGCCAATTCAACAGCGGCGGCGTTTAGTCGTATGATTGATATGATTGGTCAAAACCCTATCTTTAGCTCTGCGGTGCGTTTGTTGATTGCTCAGCGATTGGTCAGGCGGCTATATGACGACAGCAAAGAGGAGTACGAGCCAGATGAGGCGACTCGCCGTTGGGTGAAAGAGACGCTAAAAGGGATTCCTGACACGGTTGATTGCCCATATTTGGACACATTTAAGTTGTGGCGACCAGTGTCGACGCCAGAAGCACCATTTGGCTATAAGGGGCGTATCCCGGTGATGGAGCAGTTGATTGTGACCGAAGAAATTCAGAAGTTTTTGCGTGGAGACATTGTTGATATTCACGCTGAAGCCATTGAAGAAGTTGCCAAGAAACAGGGAACTATTACGCTGTTGCAGGCTGGCGTATTAGCGGCACTCCGTGGCGAAACTACCATCGAAGAAGTGAACCGCGTCATCTAGACGCGGCTCGTATGGCTCGTATAATTTAGCGGAAGATTTGCTACCGTATCACTGCGGCGACAGTCGATACCACGCGCTCATCAAACGGCGAAGGGATGACTTCGTCAGCAGTTGGGTTTTCGACCAACCCAGCCAAAGCTTCAGCAGCGGCCAGTTTGTGCTGGTCGGTGATTTTTTTCACGCCATGATCGAGCGCGCCACGGAAGATTCCTGGGAAAGCCAGGGAATTATTCACTTGGTTTGGAAAATCACTACGGCCAGTGGCGACCACCGCTGCACCGGCTTGTCGAGCGACATCTGGCATGATTTCTGGCACTGGGTTTGCTAGGGCAAAGATGATTGGATCCTCGGCCATTTTTTGTACCAATTCCGGCGTGAGCAATCCAGCCCGTGACACACCGATAAATACGTCAGCATCGGTGATGGCGTCTTCAATTGAGCCAGATTGTGAAGCGTCGACGTATTCTAACAGCGCGGTTTTTTCAGCATTCAAATCCGTGCGAGACGCGCCGACGATGCCGCGGCTGTCTACCGCCACGATGTTTCTCGCGCTGTATAGATGCAACAATTTAATGATGGCTGTGCCAGCTGCGCCCGCGCCAATGACCACAAATTTACAGTCTGTCAGGTTTCGTCCGGTTAATTTCGCGGCGTTGATTAGACCCGCCAACACCACGACCGCTGTGCCGTGTTGGTCATCGTGAAACACCGGGATATCTAGCTCGGCCTTCAAACGCTCTTCAATCTCAAAACACTTTGGCGCAGCGATGTCCTCCAGATTGATAGCGCCAAAACTCGGCGCAATTGCCTTAATCGTAGCGATAATTTCCTCTGGTTCGTGAACATCCAGGACAACTGGCACAGCGTCGACATCAGCAAAATGCTTGAACAGCAGTGCCTTACCCTCCATCACCGGCATGGCGGCTTTCGGTCCCAAATCGCCCAAGCCCAAGATGGCCGAGCCGTCAGAAATCACGCCGACCAGGTTGTTCGTCCAGGTGTACTTTGGCAAATCCGCTGGGTTTTCGGCGATTGCTTGACTGACCGCACCCACGCCCGGGCTGTAATACGAGCTCAATTTATCGCGGTCCAGCTCCTCCTGGTCACGTAAACTAGTGGTAATTTTACCCTTATATTTTTCGTGTAATTCAAGTGCTAATTTATTGTAATCCATATTACTATTGTACTCCATCTAGGGCTTTTTCTCCATTAAATACCTAGTCAGAGGGGTGTTTTTTATATTGTCTTACAAATTAGCATAACCATTGATATACTAGGTGCATGAATAAGAAGCATATCATTATCACAAGTATAGTTACCGCTGTTATTGTCGGGGGAATCGCAGGGGCTATTTGGCTACTAAGACTGCAAACTCCAGCTAATGAATCAGCGGTACGGCAGGATAATTCACGACAATCTTCTAACCAATCTCAATCAGACGCCCAGAAAAAGCCAAAATCTCATCCGTCAACTGGTTCACAACAGCCAGTCAATCCAAACGCTGGTCGCTATGCTGACTATACCGACGGCAATACCCTGGAACATGCCTACAAAAAGACGATTCTATTCTTCCATGCTCCGTGGTGTGGCGATTGCCAGGCGTTTGATAAGGTTCTGCGCGAAGGCCCAATCCCAGCTGGCGTGCAGATTTTGAAGGTTGACTATGATAGCCGTCAGGATTTGCGCCAAAAATATGACGTGACCAAACAAAGCACTTTTGTCGAGCTAGACGATGATGATGACGATTACGACCATGACATCTGGGTTGGTTATGGGCAAGAGAAATCGATTAACACCATTTTGAGGAATCTGTAGAATTAAGCAATCCGCGGTATCCATTATAACCGCTAGACCATCTTGTATAGTTCTCTATTCTATGCTAAAATACACTGAAGTTGTACAGAGTTAAATTATTCAAGCTTTGTTAGGTGTGGAGCCGCAGGGGTACAACTGCGTGGCCAGCC
>CAUQIU010000005.1:0-48910 GCA_963518445.1 uncultured Candidatus Saccharibacteria bacterium | reverse complement strand
CATCAACTCTATCTATTATAGCAAACATAAGCATCGCAACAAAATAAATATGAAGTGCGTTTGGTAGCCCCGAAAAGAACATCCATTGGAGGACAAACCCCAGGATCATTGGCCACGCCAGCGCTTTTTTAACGGACATTTTTCGACATAAAGCCAGCAGTAGAGATGTCAATAATACAAGGCCTACAAGCCCCAATTCCACCCCAACGGACAAGAATTCATTTTGGACAATTTCAAATTCGCCGCTCGTCTTGCCAGATTGTTGAAAAATAGCACGCCCTGCGCCGCCTGCGCCGACCCCAAAGAGAAATTGCGTTGGGCTCTTCGTCCAAACCTCCAAAGCAAGTTGTGACATACCAGTTCGCTCCTCTGTCGATTTCGCAACATAGCCATCAAACACTGCTTTCGGTGGGGAGGCTGGTATTGCCTGTTGTGAGCTGGCTGCTGAGGCATTCTCTTGAGGCGGTTGTTGAGGCGCTAGGTTTGGTAAGTTGATTTTTCCAAGTGACAGATGGTTGATCGATTTGGTGATTGATTGATAAAACCCGTCAGCCACCCTGGGGTTAAGCTGTGTAAAGATTCCGTGCCACATCATACCAAAGGCAAAGCTACCCACTAGCACCGCGATAACCACAGTTGCGGACCGTAGCCAGTTAGTCGATGTACGCCAATTTACTAGTACTACCTGCACCAGCACTGCTGCCATCACTGCATACAGTGCGCCGCGGCTTAGTGTGAGATATAGCGCCACAAACATCAAACAGAGAGCAACTATGTCATATTTCGTGGCTTTGTTCTGTAGTAGTCGGTGAGAGACCAGTAAAATTGGCGCAATCAACAGGCTCCCAAAAAACTGTGGTTCGATAGTAAATCCACTTGGTCGCACAAACCCAAATCCTCGCGCCACACACCCATTGCATAAGCCCCAGTCAAACCAAGCACCGTATACAACCTGCACAATTGCCAATAGGCTCATGGCTACTGCGGTCGTGACGGTAATGCTCATCAGTGGACTAACCATTTTCTTGAGCGACGGCAGGCTATATATCACCAGAAAATCGAGAAATAATACGCTCCACAAGCCACTTACGAGAATTGACCGTAGCGGATTAACCGACCAGATTACACTCAGGAGATTCCAACCCACAAACATAGCTAGTAACCAGACGGCCTTTTGCTGCCAGAGAAATTGTCGACGATTCCAGATTTGCGGCAATCCCACTAGTGCCAAAACTACTGCGTAAATAACAGCGATTGATAGTTCCAAATTCGTACCACTTTGCCGACCAAAAGATATGGTGGGAAAATACGAAAACCACACCGCCACAGGTGCCAACAATACCAACTTCTCCGTGAAGCTGGCTTTTATCAGCCACGATGACAGATGTTGTCGCACGTTAGTTACCAGTTGCATCATTAACTATCCGCTGCAATTCCTGCTTAAATCTCGTGTCTGAAAAAGCTTTCGCTGAGGCTGAGACCTGCTGTTTGTCAAATGCCATACCGTCAAATCGCTGCATTGCCGCTACCAAACTTTCAACTGTCTGCTCGTCAAAGAACGTGCCATTTTTTCCTTCGTGAATATAATCCAACGCCCCGCCTTGTTTCAAAGCGATCACCGGCACGCCAGCGCTCAGCGCTTCAATTGGCGCGATACCAAACGGCTCAATGCTTGGGAAAATAAATCCTTTTGCCCGGGACACCAAGGCGTTCAACTCCTCAGGATTATCAATGCGCGGAATAAAGGTGATGAGTGGACTATCTCCCGCCAGCTGCTGCAAACTGCCGTGCTCTGCGCCATCACCCACTAGCACCAGCCGCTTACCTGACAACAGACACGCTTGAATAGCAATATCTAGACGCTTCCAGTTGACCTGCCGAGAGGTAGTGATGAAAAATTCTTCTTTGGAACTAGCGGCCAAGCCAACAGTAAACTTATCGACTTCCACCGGTGGAAACAACACGCGAGCGGACCGATTATAGTACTTTTTAGTTTCCGCAGCTGAATACGACGAATTAGCTACCAGTACTGTTGGTCGCTGGGCAAATTTCCAATCAATCTTGCGTAGTGGCCCAACTAACAATTTGAAAAAGAAACGTACTATGAAATTCAGCTTACCAAAGCCAGGGTTTTTGACATAGTCATCATACATCCCCCAAAAATACTGCGTCGGCGGGCCCTGTAAATAGCAAATTCCTGTCTGATGTGGATAAAGTTTGATACCCTTACTTTCCGCTGTACAAACGGTGATGATAGTGTCATAGTGACGCAACCGACGGTGCAACCGGTTGAAATAGAGCGCCCTGGGTACTGCCAAAATTTTCCTGAGGCGAGCAGGAAAGATATTCACCCAACCAACATGTACCTGACAATCATCAAACCAATTTATCTGCTTGCGAGAATATTGTGAGGTAAAAATGGGTGCATCAGGGAACAGTTCATGGATGGATTTGACCACTTTCTCTGCTCCGCCATAGGTCGTCAACCAATCGCAGACAATAGCGACGCGCGGCGCCTCCGAACCCTCAGAAGCCATCACCGAGCTCCCCGCTGAAACAATACCATCCCGAAGGTCTTCACTAAAATACGAATATCCAACCACAACGACCAATTCTGTACATAGTACACATCAAGCTGACGTCGCTCCTCAAAGCTAATATCACGCCTCCCAGACACCTGCGCTAGACCAGTCAAGCCGGATTTCACTGCCAAGATGGTGTCTTTGCGCTTGTACTGATTGATTTCCTGAGGAATCAAGGCTCGTGGACCAACCAGTGAGATATCACCTTTGACGACATTCAGTAGTTGTGGTAATTCGTCCAGCGAGGTTGCTCGAAGGAATCGCCCCAACCGAGTGATGCGTGGATCGTTATCTAGTTGATCGCCATTATCACGGTATTGCTTGATCAGCTCTGGGCGACCCATCATAGTAAAGGCTTCTTCAGGAGTGGTGCCGTTGTATTTGGACTTCTGTGAGCGGAACTTATAAATCCTAAATTCGCGGTTAAATCGTGTTAGCCTGGTCTGACGGAAGAACACGGCTTCACGCAGCGCACTCAGTTTCATGATGATCGCCACTAACAACATGATTGGTGAGAGCAGCAGTAGCGCCACACTACCAACCACGATGTCCATCAAGCGCTTCCACACCCGACCAACCCCAAACAACTGGGTTGCCTGAATTTCTATAATTGGTAGTCCAGCGATAATCTCCACGCTATTCATCCTGGATACCATTCGGTCTTGCTGCGGCACGAACATATAGGTCAGATGATTTGACAACGCGTAGTGATAGACCTCTTGAGACCGTGTGATGTCCGTTTGCATGATGATGGCTGGACGAACTGCTTCGACAGCAGTTTTAAAGTTTTTAAAGGTTTCGACCCCTTTACCACCATAACCGGCCACAACGCCAACGACATCATAGCCATAGTTGATATGTTTGCCAAAATACTCTGCCAGCTCAACAGTTTTTTCATTGTCACCAACGATCAACACTTTTTGCCTACCAAAGCCGCGCAGAATCAAAACACTATTGATCAATTTAACAATCTCACGACCCAAAATCATCAAGATAAAGTTGATGACCACAAAGTACACCGCAATGATTCTCACTGGAAACACATCTTCACCAGTGAAAAACTCATAGGAAATCAGCGCCATCACGCTGATCACGGAAGTCAACAGCACGCGCATATACTCTTTGGGGCGAGACAAAAATATTTCTCGGTTGTACAGCCCGGACAATGCGTTGACTATCAGCCACAATGGCAACAAAGCCACGATCAGCACGACAAAGTTGCGAATTTGCGGCACAAAGTAATACACGCGAGTGTCCAAATGGGTGCGATAATAATAAGCCAGCGCAAATGACAGCACCACCATCGCAACATCAGCCAACAAGAGTAACGCTTTTGAGGTAAACAGGAAATCGCGTTTCATAGTGCTATTTTACCCCTTAATCACTGAAATCCCAAGGCTTTCTTGATGCGATTCACCTGCTTCAATGGAAGACCGTGATACAACAATGATGCAATGTAGGCATTTGAGACGGTTTTGGTCTTTTGAATACGGCGGCGCTTAGCCAGTGCTTTTGGCCACAGGCCTATGCTTTGTATAAACCCTTTGACCGCAAATTTAAAGCTACCTTTTGGTATTTGGTACACCATGAACATGAAATATATCATGGTGAATTTGAACCACATCGGTATAATCATGGGAAATGGTACATTTTTCCAAAATACCTGTGGCAAGTTTTTGAACACTTGGTTGATGGTAAAACCAGGAATCTTAGAGCTTGTTGCTGAGTGCTTGTGAAACACTACAGCAGTTTTTTCATACCACACTTTCCAGCCGACCAATTGCATGCGCCATGAAATATCAACATCTTCGTTGTACGCAAAAAAGTCCTCATCAAAGAAGCCAATTTGCTGAAAAACTTTGGTGCGATACAAGGTTGCTCCACCCGTTGCCCCAAAAAGTAAGCCACTGTCAGGTGCTTGGTCTTTTGGTAAATGCTCCGCACGCAGCGCTGGGATACCCCAGGTAGAATATTCGTCACCCGCGTCATCAATGAAGTTACCAGTGGTGTCCAACATCAAACTAGTGACTGCACCAACCTCTGGCTTCTGTTCCAAAGCAGTCGCTAGGTTTTTGAGCCAATCTGGCTCTGGAGCCGCATCATTGTTCAACAAGGCAACCGCGTCAAAGCCGTATTCAATAGCCCAACGAATTCCAATATTAACCCCTCCAGTGAAGCCCGTATTTTTCGGCTCCTGATGGAAGTGAAGATTTTTCATCTTGATTTTTGATAATTCTTTAACCGAGTCATCGCCCGATCCATTGTCTATCAAATATATCTCAAAATCTTCATGCGTCTGCTTTTTCATGGCAGCCAGACATTTCTTTGTATCCTGCCAGCCTTTATAATTCAAAATAACCACTGCGGCTCTCATATCATCTCCTGTTTTAGCCTGATGCAATCCATTATACATGGTATAGTATATATATGACCAGAATGCTAGTTACGGGAGGTGCGGGATTCATTGGCTCGAATTTTGTACATTATACCGTCAAACACAAGCCAGAATACGACATCACTGTTATCGACAAGCTCACCTATGCGGGTAATACCGCCAATTTACAGCCAGTAGCTGACCAGATCAATTTCGTAGAAGGCGATATTTGCGACGCTGCGTTGATGGACAAATTAGTCGCTGAAACTGACATTGTAGTGCATTTTGCCGCCGAAAGTCACAACGACAATTCTCTGCGCAATCCATGGCCATTTGTCGAGACCAATATCATCGGCACCTACACCATCCTCGAGGCTGTCCGCAAACATGGCAAGCGTTTACATCACATCTCGACTGATGAAGTATTTGGCGATTTGGAGCTTGACGATCCAAACCGCTTCACTGAAGACACGCCGTATAATCCATCCAGCCCCTACTCCAGCACCAAAGCCTCCAGCGACATGCTGGTACGCGCCTGGATCCGCAGCTTCGGCATCAAAGCAACGATTTCCAATTGTTCAAACAATTACGGCCCATACCAACACATCGAAAAGTTCATTCCACGCCAAATCACCAATATTTTGAGCGACATCAAACCTAAACTGTACGGCACGGGCGAGCAAGTCCGCGACTGGATTCACGTTGATGACCATAACTCGGCAGTTCACCTCATCTTGGAAAAAGGCGAGTTGGGTGAAACGTACATCATCGGCGCTGACAACGACCATGTCAACAACAAAATGGTGATTGAGCTGATTTGCGAACTAATGGGCAAAGGCAAAGATTGGTACGAGCACGTCAATGACCGCCCAGGCCACGACATGCGCTACGCCATGGACTCCAGCAAACTACGCCGCGAGCTCGGCTGGCAGCCTGAGTACACCGATAACCAAACCGGCATGCGCGACGGACTACTACAAACCATTGAGTGGTACCGCGAACACGAAGATTGGTGGAAAACCCAAAAAGAAGCGGTTGAGGCAGCCTACGCAAAACAGGGGCAATAACCATGACTGATACGCCGTCAAAAACGAAAGTCAGCAGTAAAATCGTCTATCAAAATCCTTGGATCACCATACACGAAGACCAAACTGTTAGTCCAGACGGAAACACTGGGGTTTATGGTTACATGGAGTCGCGAGACTCGTGCATGGTTGTAGTGTTAGACGACCAAGAGCGCCTGTATTTAGTGCGCGGTTTTCGCTATCCGTCGCAAAGCTTTGGTTGGGAGTTACCTGGCGGCGGGGGCGACAATGAAGATCTACTAGAAGCTTCAAAACGCGAACTTGAAGAAGAAACCGGTATCATCGCTCAGTCCTGGCAAAAACTAGGTGAAGCATACGTCTGTAATGGCCTAATGACGGAGAAAATGGCCGTTTGCCTAGCTCGAGAACTAAGCTTCACTGGCCAGCGCGAACAAAGCGATGAACTGTTTAGTGATATGCGATTTTTCACGCTTGATGAGGTTGATGACTTGATTCGAAACGGCGAGATTAATGATTGCCAAACCCTAGCGGGACTGCACTATTATCAACTATGGCGAAAGGATACTATATGAGCTTCGATCCAAGCGGCTACAACGAACTAACCGTCACCGAATCCCCCATCCCTGGGCTGTTTGTGGTAAAACTGCCCGTCCATGGCGACAACCGCGGCTGGTTCAAAGAAAATTACCAAAAAGAAAAGATGGAAGCACTGGGACTACCGTCATTCACCATCGTACAAAATAACATCAGCTTCAATGACAAAGCTGGCGCTACCCGCGGTCTGCACGCCGAGCCGTGGAATAAATTTATCTCCACCGCTAATGGCCGGGTGTTCGGCGCGTGGTGTGATTTGCGTCAGGGCGACAGCTTCGGCACGGTTTTCACACACGAAATCAATCCTGGCACGGCAATCTTCGTACCCAAAGGTGTCGCTAACGGCTATCAAGCACTTGATGATAATATCGCCTACACGTACCTGGTTGACGCGCACTGGTCACCAGATGCTAAGTACACCTTTGTCAATCTGTTTGATCCAGCACTTGCTATTGATTGGCCGATCAGCCAGGATCAAGCGATTATTTCCGAAAAGGACACCGCTCACCCGCTACTCGCAAACGTAATCCCGATGGAGGTTTAATGGACGACAAGACGGTAGTCATCACTGGGGCTAATGGTCAACTAGGGCGTGCCCTCCGCATTATTTTCCCGAACGCCATAGCCCTAACTCGTCAAGAATTAGATATTACCGACGAGGCTGCTGTCAAATCATTCAGCTGGCAACCTAATTCGATTATTATCAATGCCGCCGCCTGGACTGACGTTGATGCCGCTGAAAATCCTGATAACTTTCAGCAAGTCAACCTAGTTAATCACCGCGCTGTACGATATCTAGCAGAAGCTGCAACAACCCACGGGTTGACATTAGTGCATATCTCCTCGGAATATGTTTTTGATGGATCTCGGCCAATCCACAACGAAGATGAACCTTTTTCACCGCTCAACGTTTATGGCAAGACTAAAGCTGATGGCGACTTAGTGGCCGCTACCACGACCAAACATTACATCATTCGCACCTCCTGGGTAGTTGGTGACGGCAGAAATTTTGTCAGTATCATGCAAGACTTGGCAGCACGCGACATTAAGCCTTCGGTTGTTAACGACCAGATTGGTCGCCTAACCTTCACCGATACTTTGGCTCATGGTATTAAACATTTATTAGAAACGAACGCACCATACGGCACGTATAATCTGACTAATGAAGGTCAATCAGCCAGCTGGGCAGATATTGCCAAAATTGTCTTTGAAAAATCAGGTAAATCATCTTCAGACATACAGCTAGTCTCTACTGCTGAATATTTTGCTAACAAACCAAGCGCCGCTCAGCGACCACAACAAAGTACCTTGAATTTAGCGAAAATTGAAAGAACCGGATTCATACCAGAAAACTGGCACGATAAGCTAAACAACCTATTTGGTTAAGTTAGTTGTATTTTTAAGCTTGTCGTTAATTTCTTTATTACTTATACTGTCCTTACCCCAGTAAGCGTTGTCCGCCAATTCACCGACCTTGGCTGGATTCCGAGTTCCCATTTGATTTGACAACCAGTTATTTCCAAGCCCAAATGATCGCTCTTCACGTTCCATCGATTTTTGTAGCGTTTCCTCATCCAGATCCGTCCTACTCTCAACAAATACCAGCTTAAAGTTGTCTGGCATCAGATAATCAGCCAACCACATCACCCGTGGCATATGTGCAATATCAGCTACAATAACTGCTGTCATTTCAGTGTCAGCCAACAATTCCATCTTTTGTTCGGTACTCATAGCACCAACCTCATCAGCATTGTAGCCATTTTTGATCAGTTTATCAGACAAAATCATCGGGATACTGTTCGTAAAGTTCGTAACCGTATCAACCGAGTCAGGTTCCTCATCTGTGAACTCATCCAGTTTTTCAACTACTTCATTAATTTCTTTTTCACTCTTACCTTCACCTCGTAACTTTTCAGCAACGTTCTGCAACATCTGCTCTTTCATCAGTGTTGAAGTACTAATGCGTGGATAATTCTTATATTCATCCAATAGTGCATCAGTCAACTCAGATGAGCTGGCGGTATCTGGATCAATATGGCGTGCCTCATATATTCGCCGGAGCGCCCGCGTACAAACCCGCATATCTTGCATTGTTGGATCAGTGTCAACTTCATGCATCAAATCGTTCAGGTCAACTTGTTTTTTCTCTACTAACTGACGTATTTCGGCATCAGATGTATGAATCACATCTTCATAATTAAGCCCTGCGGTCTCAGCTAAAATTGGCATCGCCGTTGCCATGGCAATCGTCTTATTATTCATCCTACCAGTGTGAACAATTTGCACATTAGTATTACCGGATTCCATCGCCCGCACATACAGATCGCTCACCATATCGGTATTTGCCACCGACTCTGGTGGTAGTTTGACATTCCTGTCAGGATGGCCAATCTCCGCCTCAACAACCTCTTCACCACGAGCAATGTTGATGATGACGTCAGTCTCAGAAAGCGCTTTAGTAACCTTTTGATCACCACTATCAGTAAAGAGAATGTCTGGACAATCCTGTTGTAAACCTTCATCAACACCATGATACGGTACATAGATAATTGAACGGCTTCTTGGTTCCTTTTCAGGATGATCTGGGTATTGATACAACTTCTCAGCTACCTTAGTAAGATAGCTCTCCCGATACTGCTCAAAGGATTCATGGCTACTGGATGTTCTTTCTATGCTCATAATTAACCGCATTATAGCTGATTTTTGTATTTTTGTCAATTAGCTAATCTATTTGTTATACTTATTATTAGAAAGTAGGAGGTTTATGAAAGGAATAATTTTAGCAGGTGGATCTGGGACGCGCCTTTGGCCAATCACCCAGGCGATTAGCAAGCAATTAATGCCAATTTATGATAAGCCGATGATTTATTATCCGCTTACCACGCTGATGCAGGCAGGAATTCGCGACATTTTGATAATTACCACACCAGATGACCAAGCTGGCTTTCAACGACTACTTGGTGATGGCTCGCAATGGGGCATCACCCTCGAATATGCCGTTCAACCCAGTCCAGATGGCCTCGCACAAGCCTTTATCATCGGTGAAGGATTCATTGGCAACGACAAAGTGGCGTTGGTTCTGGGAGATAACATCTTCCACGGCGAGCGACTGGATGAATCACTACAAGAATGTACCAATCCTGACGGCGGTACGGTATTTGCCTACAAAGTTTCCGACCCAGAACGATACGGCGTTGTCGAGTTTGATGAGCAAAATCAAGCTATTTCCATCGAAGAAAAGCCAGCCGAGCCAAAGTCAAACTTTGCTGTTGTTGGTCTGTATTTCTACGATAATGACGTGGTTGAAATCGCCAAAAATGTCAAACCGTCTGACCGTGGTGAGCTAGAAATTACCTCCATCAATGCTGAATATCTCCGCCGCGGCAAATTGCAAGTCCAGACTCTAGATAATGGTGATGTTTGGCTAGACACCGGGACGATTGACAGCCTGACCGATGCCTCTGATTTTGTTCGTGTCATCCAAAAACGGACTGGTCGCATCATTGGTAGTCCGGAAAAAACTGCCTTTAAAAATGGCTGGATCAACCGAGAACAGCTTGACACACTCGCTGAACCACTGAAAAAATCTGGATATAGTAACTATTTCACAAGGTTGTTATAATATAGCTAACATGAAACGAGTTTGTGTTATCATACCTGCCTACAATGAAGGTGCGGTCATTCAGGACGTTATCAAGAGATCCAAGAAGGTTTTCTCAAAGGCATATAAATCCTATTCTATTGATATTGTGCTTGTCAATGATGGATCAAAAGACGACACACTTAAGCAAGCACAAAAAAGTGGTGCGATCGTCATTGATCACATCTTAAACTCTGGAGCTGGCGGTGCTACGCTAACCGGCCTTACCTACGCACGACAAAACGGTTATGATATCGCGGCTACCATGGATGCTGATGGGCAACACGACCCAGAGGATGTTCTAGTGGGAATCAGGCAGAGCGACACCTCTGATACCGACTTACTCATTGGCAGCCGACTCATCAACAGTGAGGGTATGTCTAGGACTAAGGTTTTAGGAAATAAAGGTCTCAGCTTCATCACTTATGCTCTGTTTGGTATCAATGTCACTGATTCACAGTCCGGTCTACGAGTTTACTCGCGAAAGGCAATTGACAACCTTGACTGGAAATCAACTGGCTATGAATTTTGCTCAGAAATGATTTGGCGTGCTAAACAAGCAGGTATGATTATTTCCGAATACCCGATTAAAGCAATCTATACTGACTACTCCCGTGCCAAAGGTCAAAACAACTGGAACGCTATTAACATCGTCAAACGACTATTCAAGCAACGACTAACGGAGCTATTCGAATGAGATATCTTATCCTCGTACTACTCAATGTGCCGATTATCCTGACGGCGCTGATTAATATCATCACTCAATACAAACTACGCAAGGTCAGCACGGCGCGCTTTCGCCATCAATTAATTATTTGGTTGGTTATCATGATTGTTCTGGTGGGATCGTTCCCGATGTATAACATCTCTCTTGGACATCCGCCGCTGGATTCATCAGAACTCAGCCTATTTGATATCCTGCAAACTACCGCTATCATCCTCCTGTTCTACATCGCTAACACGCAGCGCCAACGTATCGACCAAAATGAGCGTAGACTGCGCGATTTACATCAAGAATTATCGATCAGATTGTCTAAAAAATAGGTGTATTATCTAGCCTGTAATCATTCTTATTTTTGAGTCATCACCCCAAACTGCCGGCGAATCATACGGCCTGTCCGGAAACGCTCCATACTGCAATTTGATATGATAGTGATTGTCTTGTATGTATTGTTCAACCCGCTCAGCTAGACTAACTGGTTTACCAGAACAAATATTGATTATTCCCGTTACCTTATCTTGAGTGATAGTCGCTAACACTTGATCCGAAAATTCATCAATATGCAAAAAATCATATTTATTTTTGCCTGTCGTGAAAGGAAATTCGGTTTTACCGTCAGCAGCAGCTTGTGCGATTTTGGAAAATATCGAGTGGCCGCCCATATCATCGCCATAGATATAAAAACCACGCAGCCAATATAAGCTAATGTCGCTATCTTTTGTGAGCAGCATCATACTTTGCCGCAAGGCATTTTTGGCAACACCGTATTGAGACAGCGGATCGCACGGTGTCTGCTCATCGATTGCGCCTTCCCAGTACCCAACCTCATGCATGCTACCCATCACCGCCACATTCTTGCCGCCACTGTTGATATATGACCGCAAAAAATCGTAGTGATGAGAGAGATTTTTCATATGTTCTGGTGAATTGTGTCGAAAGCCATCTCGCCAAGCTAAATGTAGTAAAACATCAGGTTTTTGTAACGCTTCAAATATATTGTCGTGTTGAGCAAAAATATCGATATCGCTCGATCTATCAATAGCTACCACCTCATGGCCATTCTTTTTAGCTAGCGCAGCAATGTGACGCCCGATATATCCACTTGCTCCAGTGATGGCAATTTTCACCCGTTACTCCGCTCACTGAGTCGATATACTGATGAGATGATTTTAGCTATCGGTTTTGGCCAAAACTTTGACAAGATCATATACTCTTCTCTGGCACGGGCATTGTCGCCGATCGCTTTGGTGGTAATTGAACCTTCGTGAATACGATGACCCATTAGCGATTTTTTGATATACCCAAAGCCATAGGTATTTTTAGATAATTTTTCCCATGCCCAATAATCAAACGTTGCTATCAAATCAGATTCAAAAACTGGAAGATTGTAGTGACCTTTTACAAAAGTTACGGCTGGACAGCAAATTGGATCACCAAAAGACAGAAGCAATCTCTTAGTGAATCGACTTTTTTTGGAAATCGCCAGCGGCCAGCAGAGCATATTTTTAATAACTAAATTTAGAGATTTAGTCACCGCAAAATTGCCTTTGATGTCATACGCCCTAGTAAAGATAATGCAACTATCTTGATGTTTTTCATAGTACGCAACCACCTCTGAAGAATAATTATAGTCATATATTTCATCGTGGTTAGCGACGGTGGTTAGCGACGTCTTAGAAACTGACAACCCAAAATCAAAATCACTCGCAGCACCCTTGCCCCTATCCTTCTCTGGTCGAGCAATTACTTTTAAGCCATACTTTTTAGCGATAGCATCAATAAAAGCATTTGGTGTTGATGTAGCAATTACAACATCGCTGTTATATTGCTGATTCATCACAGATTTAATACAATCTTCCAAAAATGGTGATTCTTTATAGGCTAAGACGACAAAAGTGTGCTGCGATTTACTGCTCATCATTTCTTCCTCGCAAATTTGCGATTAACTGCCCACGCATACAATTTGACGATTATTGATTGTGGCAATAAGTCATATAGTCGCCAGTTCATATCCTTCTTGGCTGCCGGCATCGTAGTATTTTTCCACGGCGTCAGGTGTAGATATTTACGCCACAAAATACCAACTGGGTTTTCGTTACCTTGCTGCCATGGCCGACCATTCATACCAAACTGTGAATGAATAATCTTCGGCGTATAGTAACTCTCCATAATCTCATCATAACTATAAAAACTTTCAGGTAAAAAGCCGTTGGCTTTAATGTATTTTTTAATGTCATAGCCATAGAAAACGGTCGAAAAGTTATACTCCACACCAACCTTCTTGATTTTGCCTTTGAAAAATACATTACACAAGTCTTGATCAGCCACCTCATAGTGATTATGCCGCAGATGTTCGCGCATCTTAGCATCAATCTTATCTTTCATCCATTTTTTGTGGTTTATAAGCATAATTCCGCAATTAAAGTAGCCGTCGGTTGGTTTCAAACCGATGACCTCTTTATGTGCGTTTACCATGGTAGCGTCATATGACAGCGCCATCACATTATCTTCAAAATCAAGATCCAAAAGACCATCGAGCGCTCCGCTGATAACCGTGTGTGGGTTAATGTACAAAATTCGGTCTGTTTTGATATCAAGCTTGGCAAACGCCAGCATCTTATACCATGTGATATACAGCCCCTTCCACGCCTTGACGCCGATCTCTTTCAGTTCATCAGGGTAGCTTGAGACATCAACAAACGTGATTGTGGCATTTTGGTAGTTACCAACCATTTTATTAAACTTATTGATGCTAGCTTTTTTGAGCTGGTGTCCGAGATAAAAAATATTAATCTCTTTTAAGTGTTTGTTGTTTTCCAAAAGTGACACAATGGAGATTGCGCTAACTACGGCATAGTTGTCATCGCTCTGATATATAACGTTTAGAATTCCTTTATTCACGGTCATAATCTCCTATTCATTCACCGGTAACTGGTTAACATAATCTTTCAACAGATCTGTATAATCACTTGGCGTAAAACCCGTTTGACGCAATTTTGACAAATCCATATCACTATTGAGTGGTCGCGGCGCAAAACCTGGTTTACTGGCAGCGTATTCCTCGGTAGAGATTGGCTGCACACGGTTACGGTCATGTCCGGCATACTCAAAAACATCAGCAGCAATCTCATACCATGATTTGACTGGACCACTATTTGATACATTATATAGTCCGTACGCCACATTATTGTCCAAGAAATACTTGGTAGCTCGAGCAATCTCTGACGCAAACGTCAGCCGACCAAATTGGTCATCGACGACTTTTGGATTGATACGCATATCCGCCAAGTTTTTCATGGTTTTTGGCATATTATGTCCATCGCCAACAACCCATGACACTCGCATGATGTAGTGTTTTGGTACCAAACTAACCGCCAAATCACCTGCTGCTTTACTTTCTCCATAGACCAGTAGCGGTGCAACAACTTCATCGTCTTGATGGTTCTTTTCACGACCATCCCAAACATAATCTGACGAATAGTGGACAAGGGTTTTGTTTTGCTCAATCGCAATTTTGGCGAGGTTGCGTGGACCATAGGCATTAGCTAGCCACGTCTTAGCACGCAACTCGTCTGTCTCAGAACCATCGGCATTAACCAAAGCTGCTGCATTGATGATAACGTCGTATTTTGACCAGTCAAACGCCTTTGTTTGTTCCTCATCGGCTATATCCAACTCTTCTCGTGACAACGCCTTGGCGTCTGGAAACATGGCACACAATGCCTTGCCTAGTTGTCCACCTGCTCCTAAAATTACATACTTTTTACTCATAACTCCCCTTTATCTTTGTCAATTATTATAGCATCTTTTAGTGACCGCTTGTAGATAACTAACAGAAGTGTCACTTGCAATAAGCTAATCATCATGAAAACCAGCACACTACCCAACATCGCTAATCGCTCGATCAGACATATAGACACCACTACCGCCAAAATATCTGTGAGTAACAATGTATAAAATTGTCCCTTAAACCGACGCATGATGATTAGTAGGTTAACATAAATTGATACAAAAGCGTTCGCCACCGCACCAATCACCATAATTGTTAAATCGAGTTGGAAATTATTAATATTGATGCCAAAAATAGTATTAAGTACCCAAACACCAATCAGATAACTCAGAACAACCGAAAGCACTCCCATCCCAAAAGTTATGTAATTCATTTTACTGACAACTCGTGCAAATTCCTTTAACTTTCCTTTTGCTAATAGTTCAGATAAATTGACGACATTCGGCTGGATGATAAACGATATAAAGAGTCCAAGGAGCGTAATTGGCATCGCCATAATGCCAAAATAGCCAATTTGGTCAGGATGGGCTTTATCCAAAAAATACCGCGGAATATTGAGTGAAAACATTGTCAAAAACATCACGACGAATACTGCTGATGTGTGCTTCATGATGGCAGCAGCCTGGGTGATATATTCTTTACATAGTTTTTTACTTACGCTGATAACTTCAACACGTCGTACCCATAATACGTCGTACAGGAGGATGATGAGTGTATTGACGAGTAGTATTGCCAGCGCGCCGTATATGACATTCTTGGTTAAAATATCAACCGCCATGAACGCCCCAAAACCAAGAATCGCTTTCATGGTTAGTGACATACCAGCAATATACAACTTATGGTGAATCTGCAAGATACCATACAGCGAGTCGGCAATTGATTCTAGTATCTTAAAGGTCACTAAAATCATGATTAGACCTGTTTTTGTAGTGCTGTATCCATTCAGCACACAAAATACTAATGCGGAAATTGCCACAATAAGCGATGCGACAAAACGTACAGCAACATAACCACCACTTGAGAATTCCCGCTTAACATCAGATACTTGATAGGTTCGACCACCCCATAAAGAAACCGCCCAAAACACCACTGAAAGTGATATCGCAAACGAAAACAGTCCAGAATCGTCAATACCGTTTAATCGAGTGATGACAATTAGTAATACCGGAGATATCGCACTCTGCAACAGTGAGCCCAGCGAGTTCCAGAGATAATCTTTTTTGATATTTTGCATACAGTCACCTCATGCTACGGAGTATACATGAAATATCGCTGGAACGTTATCAATAGCGCCATCATCACCAATGATAAGATGATCAGTGATGAAATTGTGATGATATTTTTCTTATCTTGCGGCTTTAACTCAGCCCCTCGACCCAAAAATATCGCCATAAAAATAATGATGAGTGTTGGCAAGAAATAACGGCCCTGCACCCCGTAGATGATGTCAAAATTATACGGCGTATAAGTCAGATAGATGGCTAAGTTGACTGCAATAAAATGTACCACAGCCAGACCCACTGCTAGCCAACGCCAGGAGTTTGGGATGGTAAGCTTACTCTTGTCCTTTCCTAACGATACCGTTGCTGTCATTCCTAACACAAAGATGTATATATAACCCATCCATAATGGATATAGTGTATCGGCCGCACCAAAAGTACCAATTACACCTCGAGCCTCATCATCACCAAATGATGTCATATATGAATTCCACAAAACACGAGGTCCTCGTCTTGGATGTTCTTTGAGATTCTGTAATTGTTTATCTGATTGTATATTTTGAGGCAATGAATCACTTCTGTATTCATATTCGCCTGCATTGTTCGCCATCACTATATTAGCTCCAAGCAGCAATACACTGATAATTGTAGCCGCAATCGACCAACGCCAAAAATGTTTCTTTTTTACCAAAATGATGATCAGCGGCAAAAATAGATATAGTAGCGGTTTAGACCAAACGATCGCACCGCACAGCATGGCTAATTTAATCCATTGATTACGTTGGATGTCGGTCGATTGTACATACAGGCGTAGCGTATATGCAAGGAATAACAACAATAAAGCATATGATACTCCATCAGTTCCTACCATAGACTGCTGGAATAACATCATTGGCAACAACGCAACAAACGTAAATAAATATTTTTTACCTGGTAATAGTTTAAGGGCAAAATAAACTATTGTCACTGATGCTAGAGCTAATAATATTCGTGCAACATAGAGAGAAATAACCGGACTGAGATTAAAGACGTTAGCCAAAAATACCCCTGGAATAGCCGGTAAATAGGTTAGAAAATTGTATGAAACCATGGGCGGTTGATACCGCTCACTTGGGTTCAACGATTTCTTAACAGCTTGCTTAGTGCGATTAAAATCATATTTTTTAGCTGAAAAACCGCGAATCTCATCATCATAGAACGTTAATCTCAGCGTCTCACCAACAGACTTTGGCAAACTAGCACCAGTACTCTTTGGGTTAACCGGTATAATATGTCCATGCGCGATATATTGCACACGAATATAATGCTCTGGCTCATCAGGACCTTGAAATGGAGGGGTGATGACCGCGAAGCCTAATGCACCAATTAACCCAACTATAAGGTAGATTTTATGCGGCTGACTACACAGCAACACTAACTTTTTCTTGATAATATCAAGCTTCTCTCGCACCGTCTTCATATAGCACTAATTATACACTTATGTTCGCTGTTTTGCTATATGAGTTCACCCTTAGCTAGTAGGCTAACTGTGATATAGGAAATCTTAACGATAGGCAGTTTTTCTTTATTCAGCTCAACAAATTTTTGCCAACTACGAATCGGGTGCAAAGTTCCGTTCTTTAGATGATAGATTGTACCACCTGGATCGCCCACAAACTGCGGCAGTTTTGCTTCTTTGGTCAGCATGGCGCATGTTTTGCTCTGTAGTGGATATGGGTTTTGTGACGGTAGGTGTAATTCATATAATGTACCGCCCATCCCTAAGTAACTGCGGCCTTCGCAACTAACATATGGAGATAAGACTCGATTGCTGACTTTGTATTTTTCAACCACCCTGTCATCAACTTGGCGGATGGCGCCATTGACACCCAAATCAGCAGCTTGATCAAAGTGTGACAACGGGATGAGTGTGTCGTATCCATCAGAAACATATACCGTACCATTCGAAGGTGCTTTTACCATCTTACCGGGTGCAAAGACCACATTACCTGAAGGAATTTTTCGAATAGTCTCACCAGACAACCAGGCGATGGCTGGTCGCTCAGTCTTAGTGATGGCAAATACATCCTCCATAGCAACTATCGGTCGTTTTTGGCGTGATTCCATGACATATACTGTGCCATTGTCTGACGATTTCAAGGTTACAACATCGTCCAGCGCCCCAGATCCAGGCAACGAGCGAATCGTTTCATCTGATAGTGCCAACGGACTGACTGGTATGTCTTGTGGTTTGGTGACTTTCTTTTTACCTTGGTTAGTGATAAGGAATGTCTCCCCGGCTGGATTTTTAACGTAATCATCGACCGTTTGGCTAGTTTGAGGTAGCTTATTAATACTTTCCTGCTGTAACACACCGCCGCCAAGCGATTGCAAGGTCTGATCAACATATTCAGAGTGCCTAATGTTATGCAGCGTTCCGTTGCTGATCAGTTTTTGATGACCAGTATCCCTGTTCCTCACCACAGCCGCCTCTCTGACGATTGGTGCTCCGTATGGTAAATATTGGATAGCTGATTCACCCAGCACATTATATCCCTGGTCGTATTGCTGCAGAGCCAGTGATTTATCATCCAGAACTTCACGGCGCGTACCGTTTTGAATATAGAATCGTTTACCGCTGGTTGTTTTATAACCGTGCCCCATACGCGGACCATGATAGAACTTATTCACTTGTGCCTCAGTAAGCAGCATACTGTTGCCACAATCCATGCCGTATTGCGCCACCATGGCACAGGTTGTAAACGCCAGTCTGATGCCAGAATCATAGAAATACACCGTACCATCAGGTGATCGCATCAATCGGTTCGCCACTTGGCCTGTCGGAATCTTATCTAGATACGATTGAGACACGAAACCAACACCACCCAGAGGAGATAATGCCGCCAAAATGTCATAGTTCGGCACTGGATACTTAACATTATCAGACACCAAGTAAACTGTTGCGTTGTCATGAGATCTCAGCAAGGTACTGTTGACGTGAGTACTCCCAAACCACTCCCTAAACATATAGAAGAAGTTGCGGTTGCCGTATGCTCCACAGTGTGCCGTGCCGGGATAAGCCGCCAGTGCGGCATCGTTTGGTACATATGGTGTGTAGATATACAAGCTAGCCGTTGCGTAATTTTCAATATATACATCTCGGTAGCCACAAGCAGGGTTTGGGTTATACAAGATTCTATTGACTCGACCCGGCTGATAATTGTAGTTTTGAATTTCGTTGCGATATTTTCGTAATTGCCAGGCGGCTTTATTTACTTGCTTATAAAAGCCAGCTTTCTCATTATCACAGTTTGCAGAATAGCCTGGACCACTGTCAGGACAGCCATAACCCATGGCATATTTGTACTGTGACCGCAGTGGCCAAGAGTCGGCAAACAACGGACCAGCCGATTCTTTTCTTAATGTTACCAGCAATACTTGTGGGTTAATTTGATATCGTTGCGCAGCATCCCAGATGATTTGACCAGCATTGATACCACCAGGAAAGGCACCACCACCACGATCAAAGGAAGTCTCGCCGTTGTTTGGATTTTCGTGATAGTTTTGTAAACAAACGTATGGTGGACCATGCCAGCCACGCTGTGCTGCGTACTGTGCTTTAGTGTTACCGTGTCCAGAAGGGCCAGTACCCCACGTGTCACACGCTGGCGTGTGCTGTTCGATGAACCGCTGTACCGCCGCCGCAGAGCCCATGGCTCGTGAGTCATAAAAAATCTCATCGTCAATAATCCTACCAGGATTAAAGCCTGAAGCCCCAGCCCCTTGAGAGAGAATGACCGCAAAGGTTAAGCTTAGTAACAATCCTACTATCTTCTTCATTTACTCAACCACCACCGTCATGCCATCAGCTACACCGTGAGACCTGCCTGAATTATACTCGATTGACACTGTCCACTTACCAGCAGCTCCTAATTCATCTCTACTCACCCGCATCGTTTGACATGAGGTTGAGCTTGGACCAGGAATTACTCCGGCCGTCTTTTTGACGACTCGATTGCCCAGTGTAAATACATAGGTACATGTACCATCCTGTTCGACAGCGTTCGTTACAAATCCGCTAGCGGTGATAGTATGCTTATCAACTGACTGCTCAACACTAGTCATCAGCACATAGACTGATTGTTTTTTTGTTTGAGGGTCGGTCTTTGGCTGCGGTGTCACATCAGTGTTTGGTCGAGCTGATTTATTATCTGGATTATCCTCGACATTTTTAGTGTCTTTTTTCTCAGTTTTGGTTTTGTTTGGATTTACTCCACGACCCTGATCGTCAACCGTAAAAGCCTTGTCCTGATCTGAAAATGGCAACCATTTATTATAGTAAGCCGCTGCCACATACGAGCCAGCAACAACAATTGCTGCCACCAATGATATGATGATTTTCTTGCGTGATAGTTTAGAAGTTTTTTTCTGTTTCATAGTCATTACCCTGGGCTAATGATACAGTAAAAAACCAATTTTTTCAAATTAACCGCTAGCTTTTTGATTTTGCTTCAACGTGCTCCAACGAATATTTATCAATCGCCGTGTGGTCGTCCAATTTCGTCAACACTGCCCGGCGTACACCACGCCATTTTTCTATATTGTAAAAAACATTCAACACCAGATAGAACAGCTTTCTTTTCCGTGAATATTGTTTATCGCGCAGCGTAAACAACGTGTCACGAATCCAGCCAATGATGACCATTTTAGTTATCTGAGAAATAGTCGGTAGCGGCACATCAATACCCACACGACGAAGACCCATTGTCTCATCAAACATTCGCATTTTGTATTCACGCAGTTTGAACTCATTAGAATGCAGCACATTGCCTCTGGAAGCGTAAGCTTTCATGTAGCCCGCGTTGATGACATCGCGGCCAAACAATTGATCTTCAGCATACGGAACATCTTGATATGGTAATTCACCAGTCAGATAACTGCGACGAGCAGCCGAGTTAACATCAGAGTAAAACGCCACCTTGTCATAAGTTTCCTGTTTTTTGATAAAAGAATCTTTATAGAACAACGTTGTTCCAAAATCAGGACCAAACCCATTGAACACACCCATGATTTCGCGCTTCAACAAGGGAAAGGTGGTTGGCCGTGGGTCTTGTTTTCCCATGACACCAATGATACGGTCTGATAGTTCAAACGGCTTTGTCATCTCGTACAACCAGTATTTGTGAGCGGGCGTAGCATCTTGTGACAGATAGACAACAATATCACCCTTTGCATCGTGAGCGGCAGCTGCTCGCGTCTTACCGTGACCATATTCCTCTTTTGTGATGGTTTTATACCGCAGGTTTGCGTGTTTTTTAGCATATTTCTTAATGATTTTTGGTGTCTTATCTGTTGAGCTTGTGTCATAGATCAACACTTCATAGGTTTTATCGATTTGTTGCTTAAACACCATTTTCAATAGATCATCCAAATAGTCCTCACCAAAATAGGTCGGGATAAAAACAGTGATGTCGTATTTTTGTGCGTTACTAGCCACCTATCACCTCACGAAGCAGAATTCGCTCAACCTTCTTGTATGACTCATCCCATGACAAATCTTTAACACTCTCTGAGGCTTTTTTGGCGTAGGTATTGATGTTTTTAATTTCAACAACGTTACACAACTCATTAGCCAATTCAATTGGTGAAGCTGCAGCGTAGTGTATGTATTTATTTTCACCCAAAACCAAGCTGTTGTTTTCGCCTTCGTTCATCACTGGGATACAGCCAGCCGCCAGCAGCTCCAGTGGTAAGAGTGACACATTCGTGAGCGATAACACTAAACACGCTTCAGATTCTTTGTACAAATCAGCCACGTCTTGGTGAGACAAAATACCACGGTTTACATATGGGAATGGTATTTGATAATTTGATACGTCCCATCCAAAGAATTCAATGGTGTACTCTGGATGTTTTTTGTGGAATTTATCCAGTGCAATCACACCCAACTCAAAAGCGCGGCGCTCAGTCACTGGACGGGCATAAAAACAAATCTTCTTTTGCTTATCAGTTTTATCCGCCAAACGATATATATTCATATCAGCACCAAAGTCAAAATAATCCGCCTTCATGCCATATTCGCTGACTTTCTTTGTCAGCCAACGACCAGCCGTAATGCCGTAAAAATTCATTTTGTACGTATTTTCAGCCAACACCGCCTTTGAACCTAGTCCATAAAAGTACGGCTCAAAATCTTGCACGAAATAAAACTTGTGTGCCTTAGTGTTGATGTTAAATACCGGGTAGGCCGTCTCCCATCCGGTAGCGATCAACGCGTCAGATTCAGTGTATTGCGACACTTTTTTTACGTTAACATCAAAATTGAAACTCTCTGACAAAATCGCCTTAGCTTCAGCTGGTGACTGTGGGTGAATTCCTTCATAGATGTAAAAAGTTACGTCGTGACCCTGTTCTTGTAAGAATCGAGCAAAGCGAGTGATAGTGTTTTGTCCACCACTTCCTTTTGAAATAGGAGACAATACCCAACCAATTTTCAAAGACTTCTTTTTTGACTTTTTCTTTGGTGTTTTGTACGGGTGATTGATGTAGTCCGCGTTCATGATGTCTTCAATTGAAGCCATAACCTCAATTGGCTGCTTGATAGCTGGCGCAGTCTTCTTCGACAGATATATTTGAGTTTTTCTGACAGCTTGGCCTAGCCCATTTTGCCTAGTGTAGGTGTAGAATTTGTACAGTTTACTCATGACTTTTTCTCCTTCTTACTTTTCACACTCATCCATGAACCACGTGTCTTCAGTAAACCACCCCTCGGCTTATTTTCTCTCACATAAAACTGACTAATATCCTCTTCTGTCGTGTAAGCAATTGGCTCATACGAATCCTTTTTCCTATCATAAGCAAACAAGGTAGCCGTAATTTCAAAGTCACGGTTATTAAACAAGTCTAAAGGCAAGGTGTAGTTATATGTGTACACACCCTTTTTGGTAGAGGTTATCTCAACATTATTGTCGTCAATGAAAAATCCATCATCAATAACAGAGGTGATACGGTTTGAGGCTTCGTCTAAAATTGAGATACCAAATGACACTCGCCTATCTTCTGGAACAAAATATTTCACTTCAACTTCCAACGTGTCTTTCGGTGTTAATACCTTGTTTTCTACTCTTGTTTGAATATACGCAGTGTTTTTCTTTGATTTCTTATCAGCTTTTGCCGTTGACTCTATATTTTCAATAGAATACAAGTTAGCAACTTCATTTGGATCGCCTGAAGCGACGATTTTGCCAGATTCCAACATAATCGCCTTATTGCAAAAACGTCGCACCGATGCCATGTCGTGAGTCACCAAAATAACCGTCTTTTTCTGTTTTTTGATCTGTTTGAAATATTCAAAGCACTTGCGCTGAAAGGCTTCGTCACCGACGGCTAATACCTCGTCCAAGACGAGGATATCGGTATTGGCACGAATAGCGATTGAAAAAGCCAAACGCACCTGCATACCACTCGAATAGTTCTTCAGTTTTTGATCCATAAACTGTTCTAGTTCGGCAAAATCAACGATTTCGTCATACATATCTTCGACTTCATCGTGCGAAAAGCCAAGTAGTGCCCCATTCAAATAGACGTTTTCCCTACCAGTCAACTCTGGATTGAAACCAACACCAAGTTCGATGAACGGAATGAGTTTGCCGTTGACAATCACTTCCCCAGAATCAGGCGAATAAATATCAGAAATCAGCTTTAAGAGCGTCGATTTTCCACAACCATTTCGTCCGATGATACCAAAAAAGTCACCTTTTTCCACTGTAAATGAGATGTCTTTTAGAACTTCTTGTTTTTTATAACCCTTAACACCCTTCGTCCAGTTCACAAAGGCTTGCTTGATACCATTTGCCTGTTCAGTTGGTAAATTGAAGCTTTTATATAGGTTTTTTACTTCTAGTGCATATTTACTCATTACATGTTCTCCGCAAAGGTTTTGCTGCTTTTTCTGAAATAGATAGCACCAATAATAACAATAACGACCGTCAGCACAACGGGAACCAAACTAATCCAGATATTGTTTACTGTACTCCAGGTGGTTGGTGTTGTCTGTGGAGCAATCAGGCTGTATCTGACATCTTGAATACTTTGCGCAATAGGGTTAAGCATCATGATTTTCGCAACCCCTGGGTGAAAATTTGACACCAAACTAAGTGGATAGATGATCGGGATGCTGTAGAAACATATCTGTAAAATCACATCCCAGATATGGCTAATATCACGGAATTTTACGTATAGTGTTGATAATATTAGTGATACACCAAGTGCCAAGATAAACAACTGAATGATGCTCAATGGCGCCAAAAGAGCTCTCCAAGTAAAGTCTACTCCAGAGATAAGTCCAAAGATTAGCACCACAATCAAGTTGATCGACAGACTGATGAGCGCGCTGGACATTGACGAGATGATGATAATGTATTTTGGAAAATTAATTTTACGCAGTAAATCACCCCTACTAACGATGGCGTTCATACCAACCGAGGTAGCTTCGGTAAAAAATCCCCAAAGAGCAATACCCAAGAGTAAAACAATTGGGTAGGTTTTTGTGCCGTCGGTAAACTTCAAAAATTTCACAAACACTAAATACATCACCAAAAACAGCAACAGTGGCTTCAGCACTGACCATAAGATTCCTAAAAATGAACCTTGATAGCGCAATTTAAAATCAGTTTTGACTAATTCGAGTAAAATTACTCTGTTTCGTTTATTAAACAACTCCTGCATATACCAAGTCCGATTATACCGCTTTTTAATCTTTTAGGCTAATCACAAGCCGTCGATCGCGACCTTCGCCCTCTGAGTGAGTTTCTATATCATCAAAATCATGCGCCGCGTGGTGCACCGTCCAGCGATCAGCCGCGTTAAGATCCAACCTCTTAGGCTTGCCAGTGTCTCGGACTTCCTGAAACCAAGCGCGAGCTTTTTCAGCAAGCTTCTCAGCGTGCTGCTGTTTGTAGTCAGCGATATCTAGGTTAACTCTCTCCACTGCGGCATTGCTGTTGCGAAGCAGTGCTGAGAGTAAGTGTTGGATACTGCGCAACGTCTCAGCGCCGCGACCAATCAGTAGGCTATTGTATTGCGTTGATGGAATTTTTACGATCAAAATATCGTCTTCGATGGACACTTCAGCCGTTATATTTAGGTCGAAAAAGGCCATCAAATCCTCAACATATTTCTTGATGTAATCGATTGTTTGCTGATGATCCATGATTATTCCTCCTTATTCCTTGGCCTTAATCCGAGTGATTTTCGCCTCAGTCGCTGTCGCTGCACGCCTACTTGCTTGAGGTTTTTTGGAGTTTTTCTTTGACTTATTTGGTGTTTTAGAAATAGTCTCCATCTCATCACTATCGCCTTTTAGGATGATGGCATTTTGCGCATATGCCGCAACGTTTGAGACGGTTAGATACAGTGCTAGGGCACCCGGTAGGTTGATGATCACGAAAAACATAAAGATTGGCATAAATTTCATCATCTTGCGCATCACAATAGCATTGATTTCCGACTGATCTGCCTCTTTGCCTTCAGCAGCTTCTTGCATGATATCGCGTAGTCGCTTTTTATTATCACTAGCAGGAGAAATTTGTTTAGTAGTTAGGAACTGCATCACCGCCGCTAACACAGCTAAAATTAACAAACTCCAGGTCACACCACTGTTACTGACCGCGTGTTGTGTCAGATCAACCATCCCTAAAAAGTTTTGATTAAGCTGATCTGGGTGAGCCACCAGGTTGGACACTACTGGTAGTTGTTCTATAAAATCATACGCATATTTAGCGAGGTCACCAGTGTGAACCCGGCTGGACACAAAGATCTGTACCACTCGGTAAATACCGATCAATACCGGCAGCTGGATCAATAGCACGCCAATTGAACCAAACATACTAATGTTGTGCTCTTTGTATAGTTCCATCATCGCGAGTGCTCGTGCCTGGCGATCATTCTTATATTTAGCGTTAATTTTTGCTAGTTGAGGCTGCATTTTACGCATTGCCTTTGTCTGGTGTAGCTGCTTTTTGACCATTGGCCACAGTAGAAAACGAATGATGATAGTAAAGAGGATAATGCTGACACCAAAATCTGGAATCAAGCCATAAATAGCCATTAAAATATTAAAAATTGGCTGTACAATCAGAACATCAAAAAAACTCATGCCTCACATTATATCAAAAAATATGTCATTTATACAGATTAGCCTGGGAGAATAGTCGTTTAACTTCGTTTTGAATACTCTTGTATTCCATGTGTAAAAAATCAGCCGTAACAATGATCAGCGCTATGTCATGATTATCTTTAAGCATCGGCAACTCAGCCCGAATCACCTCGTACACCCGTCGACGCACCCTATTACGGCGAACGGCTGATTTGAGGACTTTTTTACTGATTACCACAGCAAATCGACTGTGTTTCCGGCGCGGATTGGTGATATATTTTACTGTCATTACACGAGACCTCACAGCATCACCATTTTGATATAGATACCGTAAACTGCCGTGACCGTGAAACCTGTGATGATGCGTTAACATTCTCCTAGTATACCAAATACCACTCCGACATACATCAGGAGTGGTATCAGATCATCGAGTGCACTAAGTATTATTTATAGTGCAATCCGTGCACGACCTTTCAGGCGGCGTCGCTTCAAAACAGCGCGACCAGCCTTTGTAGAAACACGTGCTCGAAAACCGTGCGTACGGGCACGATGACGTTTGTGTGGTTGAAATGTTCGCTTTGGCATACTGGGTGATAGTTTAGCGTTTTTTTGGTTTTTTTGCAAGTATTAATTGTAGTTTTCCACCGCTCGGTCTGTTTTATCCACAATTATAACAGAGGTAGTGTACGCCTGTGGAAAAGTTCACCTCTATTTTCAGTTTCTCCTCTATGAGATGTCTATGCTTGTGGAAAACTCCGTCTATTTGCTATAGTACAGAGTAGATTATGTGTGAGGGGTTATAACATGAAAGAACAAGCAATCTGGCAGGGAGTGTTGGGTCAATTAGAATTGACCATTCCGTCTTCTTCGTTTTCTGCATGGTTCACAAAAACAAAATTAGAACTAGTTTCTGACAAAGAAGCGGTTATCATCGTGCCAAATATTTTCGTAGAAGCTCAGTTGGAGAAAAAATTTCATACCGATATTCAAGCAGCTTTAAAATCAAATGGTTTTGAAGGTGTGGTGCGATATCGGATCGGTTCTGGTTCACGAAAAAGAACTGTCAACCGGGAGCAACCAGAAGAAGTTACCCGTCCAAAGGAACGCCGCATCATCGCCCCAACTCAAAAGAACAATAGTAATCTCAATCCGCGCTATACCTTTGACAATTTTATCGTTGGATCGAGCAACGACCTGGCTTACGCTGCCTGCCAAGCAGTCGCTTCGCACCCAGGTCTGAAATACAATCCACTCTACTTATACGGCGGTTCGGGTCTTGGTAAAACTCACCTCATGCAAGCAGTTGGTAATGAAATCATTAAGCAGCAGCCGTCAGCTCGAGTGTTATACACAACAACTGAGGCTTTTGTGAATGAATTCCTTGACTATATCCGTTTCAAGAAAAAAGGGTTTTCTGATAAATATCGCAATGTTGACGTGCTGATCGTTGATGATATGCAGTTTATCGCCGGTAAAGAAAAAACTCAGGATGAATTTTTTCACACGTTTAACGACCTGCATCAAAACAATAAACAAATTATCATCAGCTCTGATAAACCACCGAAGAGCATCCCTACCCTCACCGACCGACTGCGCAGCCGTTTTGAATGGGGTATGGCGATTGATATTCAAATGCCTGACTATGAAACGCGGTGCGCCATTGTCAAAGCAAAAGCTGGTCTCAGTGGCACTGAGTTAGAATCAGGTGTTGTTGAATATCTGGCAGCTAATTTTAAAACCAATATCCGAGAGTTAGAGGGCGCACTTAACCGTCTGTTGGCCTACGCTGATATGCAGGGTTTTGTGCCAGATGTGGCGGCGGCCGAAAGTGTCTTGGGCGACATGAAACGCGTTCGCCCACAACATATTACCGCTAAGCAGATTATCGATCGGACGGCGCGCTATTTTAATCTCGATCCAAAAGACATGTGTTCAGCTAGGCGCGACAAATTTATCGTCCAGCCACGACAAATTGCCATGTATCTGTTGCGTAGCGAATTGAAAATGAGTTTTCCAAAAATTGCTCAAGAACTTGGCCGTAAAGACCACACCACAGCCATGCACTCTGTCGAAAAAATTACCAAAGAAAGTCTCACCAATCAGCTAGTGCGCGAACAAATTAATGACGTCAAGGATAAACTCTATGTGCAAAATTAGTGGAAAACCTGTGCAAGACCTATGGAATTCTATCCGCAGTTTGCGACTAAGCTTGTGGCAAAGTTTGATGGGTTCCGCATGGCTGTGGGTTAACCCAGGCTTATCCACTGTCTTGTACCAATTCCATCCACAAATCTATCCACAGGTTTTTTCGCCCGCTCACCCCTGTCTGAACACTTGTTTTACTCAGTTTCCACAGCACCTATTATTACTAACACCAGATAAAAAATAAGAAAGGTTATATAATAGTAACTATGAAGCTTTCAGTCACACAAGAAAATTTCGCAAAAGCGCTTAGTAATATTGGAAGAGTGGCTTCTGGTCGCGTTGAACTTCCCATCTTGAACAATATTCTGCTTCGTACGGATGGAGGAAGATTATTGATTGCTGCTACTAATTTGGAAATTGCTTCCACTCAGTACATTGGTGCTAAAATACAATCGCCAGGTTCGATCACTATTCCTGCCCGGCTGATCTCAGAATTTATCTCAACCCTGCCAAGCGGCACTATCGACCTGGAGACCAAAGACGATCACCTACACATCACTTCTGGTAAGTTTAAATCAGTCATCAACGGCGTTATCGCTGATGAATTTCCAGAATTACCAACTATCAATGAAGATACGGCAGTGCGCTACGAAATCGCCACTGATGATCTGAAGAAAGCGGTGTCGCAAACTATTTTGGCGGCCAGCTCTGATATGGCCCGAGCAGTACTGACTGGCGTGTATTGGCATACGTTTGAAAATGAATTATACCTGGCAGCGACTGACGGCTACCGGTTGGCTGAGCGAAAACTCATGAAAGCAGATGGTGAAGTTGCAGCCATTATCCCGACATCTGCCCTGCAAGAAGTGATTCGTAGTTTGAGCGACGCCACAGAAACCATCGTGATATTGTTTGGCGATGACCAAGTTTGTTTCCAGACACCAGAGCTAGAAATTATCAGCCGCTTGATTGATGGAAAATTTCCAGATTATCGCCAGCTGATTCCTCGGCAGTCACAAACGGAAATCATCGTTTCGCGTGCCGACCTCAGCCGCATCACCAAAGTTGCTAGTTTGTTTGCTCGAGATTCAGGCGGCGGTGTTACTATCAATGCTTCGGCTGAAAATAACATCATCTCCATCCACTCCATTGCCTCAGAACTTGGTGAAAATACTTCAGAAGCTACCGCTAAGATTTCCGCTGATGGTCAGATTACGCTCAATTCTCGGTACTTGACTGAGGCGTTAAATGTCACAGATGGAGACGAAGTGTCGTTTGCTTTCAGTGGTAAACTCTCTCCTTGTATCATCCAATCTACGGCGAAAAAACGTGATTATATCCACATCATTATGCCACTAAAAAGTTAGGTTAATAATCACGGAACTTGTAACACCATGATGGTCGTCCGTCGCCACATGGTACAGCGGCTCGACTATCTTTTTCTTTCTTGGTCGGTATGATGTAATTATTCACTTTCATGTCGTAGTTATCTGGCGTCGCACCAAGTTTAGCTAATTTGTCTAATATCTGGCTCAGGAGAGCGTCACCATTACGCCCAGCCATAGTGATACAGATGCCGATTTTATGCGATTTCTTGATATCCGTGCGATATGGCTGACATGAGAAGACTCGGTAGTCTCTGTCTTCAAATGGTAGATGCTGCAATATTGGATTAGCCTCATCAATTTCCTTACCGACCCTGTTTACTTGTCGACTACCTAGTCCATCCAAGACTTTGGCATATTTTTTCTGCTTCAGTTCATTTTTTGCTTTATCACTTTTCGGTGTCAGGGCAAACAACAGTTTTCGTTCTTTTCCCATCTCCAGGTCAAGCACAATAGTATATGTTTCATAGCCATCAGCACTGAAACTGAAAGTATGTTTACCGCTTTTAACCGTTACAGGTTTGTCAGAGGTGATGGTCTGGTTTTTCACTGAATCATAAGACATTTTGACAGTTTCTGGTGCAAAGGTTGCCAGCAGTGTGGTATCGTGGGTGACGGTTTGGAATACATAATATGAGATGAAAGCAACAAGCAGCGCGCCGATGATCACTGCACCGCCAATAATTTTTTGTTTCGTGATGACTGGCTGCATGATATTTCCTTTCTAGGTTTTGTTTGATTGAATGACGCGAACTAAGATGTTGCCTGCCTGGCTGAGTTGGTAATCAACTGATCCTTGCTTGATGAATATCGGCACTGTATCATCAAGCGAGGCGTTAGCAGCGACATACCCTCCACCAACGTCACCGGTGTAAATCAAGGTATGTCCGTAACTACCATGGCTTGGGTGGAGGAGGATATCGCCCGGCTGTAAGTCCGAGACGGATGGGCGCTCGATGATTTTGAATTTTTCTGGATGAGATTTTACATAAGAATATTGTGCTGTAGTGCCAATCGGTTCATAATCTTTATCTGCACCAGAAGTACGCATCACCGTCGCTATGAATCGACCACAGTCAGTATCTGAACTACCGACGACACTTGGGTTATTCTTTTTGACTGCATCGATATATTCAGCCTTAGCTGTATGATTGTTAGCCCCTTTGTCAGTGTTTGGGTTCCACGCCAACTGCTTGGCTGTATCGACGATACTCTGCCCAGCAACACTAGATCCATTGCCACTACAACCAGTTGCTGATGCTGAACTAATTTGTGCACCGCCCGAATCACCACCAGCGCTTGGCGCGATTTTCGATGGATCACCGTCTTGGATTTTACCCTTATAACTGTTGAAAATTTCAGAAGCATACTGGGCACGGTTACCTTCTTCGCCTGCACCATAGCGCTCAAATGTTTCACCAAACTCAACCGCCAAAGCGCTGACACCACTACCTGATTTGTCAGTGTGTTTCAGTAGCACCTTTAGACCAGCATTTTCTGCTCCGTTTAGCTCCTCCCAGAGGTATTCTAGCTGCCCCTCGATGGTACTGTAGTTTGGCTTCTTCTCTAGGTTGGTGCGGCGTCCACCCAGCCACTGAGCGATGCCGAAGGCACCGATACTGTTGAGCGCGCTTGGGTCGATGCGAGATTCCTGCTGGAGGTTACCAGCCACCGCTGCTGCTTGTACTAACGTTAGACCCTTGCCGGTAAAAAACTTAAGAACTTTTTCTACGTTTTCACCAGAAAGTTCACCAGTCGCGGTATTTTGGGTTGAGCAGATTTGACCGTTTGGATTGTTGATATTGATGTCATTGAGAATGTAGTCTTGGTAAGGAATACCGGCCGGTTGATCCTTCTTCTTTTCTTTGTCTTTCTCTGGCGCTGCTGAGGAGTTGGCGGTCAAAAACATGACACAGCTCACTAAAGCTAGCAATAGACCGATAGTTACTCGTTTCATTGTACTCTCCTTGCATAATCCCAATGCCACGGCTCATCCCTATACCAATCAGGGTTACTATGATCCCATGCCCATGGTGGGTTGACGAAGCCGTATTTCGAGGCATTTGCTTTTAGCCATAGGAATGTCGGCGTATTGAAACTAGTGCCACCGACGTTAATATCTAGGGCTAGCCCATGACCATGTTTTGAGGTGCCTGCAGGAGCTAGCGTGAGACCACTTGCTACATATCTCTGCTGTGTTGCCAGATCTCGATATGATTCTTGAATTGTCATATACTGACCACCGTGTTCTTTGGCGTAAAGTTCATTTAGGGCGTCAAAAGCTTGGGCGGCTTTTGGATGCATGTAGTGACCTGGTGCGGTTTTTAGTTCACTCATGGCTGACAGTGGGATCTCACCGTTTCTGTGTCCACCCCATGACGCAGGATCCTTACCAAAAGTCTGTGCTTCTTCTAGTTCTGGTGGACCGATGGCGTCGCCGACTGGTCCGCTATTTTGTTGTTGTGCCCCCGTGTTGGCTGATGGGTCATCAATTTCTTTTGGATAATATTTGCCTTCTTTGTCGTCGGCCATCAGCGCCAGGTTACCAGCCACCGTTAATTCCAGGGCACATGGATCGGCCATACTGTACGTCGGGACTAAGTCGCCTTCATGAATCCCATAGCTCGCTTCACGCTCTTTGGCTTTGGCTGAACAGACAGCATCAGTGTACTGACTTGGATCGGCTTTATATACCGCTTCATCACTAAAGCCATGCCATGTCACACCGAAGGCCCGCAGAACGGCTGCTTGATCGTATTTAGCAGCGTGAGTGTTGGCTGGTGTAACAGCGGACGCCAGAGCGACTGGTGCGCGTGCGATTAATCGCATGGTTGAAAAACCGGAAGTTGGCATAACGGCTAGTAACTGTCCAGCCACCGAGCGCTTAAGTGTTGGGTCAAATAACTTCGCCATGAGTGGTTGTTCGCGGAATTCTTCGTCATGCTCTTGCTCGATCTGTTTTGCGAGCACACTGACTTGCTGGTTGGTGAGGCGTGCCCCACCGATGCCGTCTGGCTGTTTAGATCCTGAGTCGGCGCCAGCTTGTCCAGCTTCAGTACTACTTTGCATAGTTGTTGTCAGTCCGCCGTGTAGAGCTTCAAAGTTATTGTTACCCGGCGCGTCAACCCCCACCTCTGGTATACCGAACAGCAAACTCACTGCCCAACCCATGGCTTTTTCGATCAAGCCTTCAGAGAGTTCAACCAGCTGCTTCAATCCTGGCAATTCCTGTAGATAACTAAAGAACCAGCTAAATACCTTACCGACTGTATCACCAACAAAGTCAATGATTGCGCCGAACGTACTATTCCAGGCTTCAGCTATCCCTGCTAACACCCGCCAAACAGGATATTTTGTGAAGGTTGTATAATCTTTAACAATCTTTTTTTCTGGACAGACAAGCTCACCGGGATCTAAGGCAACCACCTTTTCTTCACCACCAACCTCGCATTTGGTGCGAATACCACCGTCCTCGGCGTAAGCTGTTGGATATAGTAGTGAGGCTGCAGTGTTATTGCCGCCAAACGTCGCTTGGAATATTGGTGCTGCTTCGGCGCCGTCAAATAGCGAGGTTGCTAATTCAACGTGCTGAATATTGTCGATTGTTCCAGCACGAATTTGGTCTCGGGTTAAGACTGGGCTAGCTTCTTCATCATAAGTGAACGCGGTGTACAGCTGCTTCTTCTGGTCAGCTCCAACGATCTCAATAATCTTTTCATTAACCGCTCCCACGATTTTTGCAACAAGGTCAATAGCTCCAATGATGGCATTGGCAGCTGCTATTTTCTTAAACAGTTGCTTACTGATGATTTTGCCTAGCGGTGTGTCCGGTGCTGCTTTGGACAGAGAGTCGATATTATTAAGAGCTTCTTTTTGCCCTTTAACTTTTTTCACTTTTTCATCAGCTTTTGTCTTATTGTCACCTGTCGCTTTTTCAGCCTCTTTCTCTGCCTCACTAATCTTACTGTCAAGGTCATTATTTAGTTTATCCAACGTGTCCTGGCATTTTTTGGCATCAGTACCGTCTAAACATCCCAGATATGCTGCAAAGCGAGGTGACATTTTGGCAGTGATGCGGGTATTCATATTTAGCTTGATCTTAGCCTTAAAGTCAGCATATTTCTGACCAGCTTTTTCTGGTATGATGTTAAACTTTTTCACACCGTATTTTCGGTACAATACACGTTTAGATAGATAGCGCATGAAATAGTTACGTCCGTGAACCTTACGTGTCATCTTTTTGATATGACGACGCATATCTTTGTGAGATAATTCCTTTTCTACCCCCTGCAGGACAGAGTTCATATCTTTTGACTCAAGATGCATGGTAAATGAGGTCGCTTTACCACCCAGGGTGTTTCTACCACTCGCATTAAAGACGGCCTTAACGTTTCTTCCTTCTTTTTCAAATTTAGCATCAAGCTGTTCTTCAAACCACGTGCTGTATTTTGTAGCTCCCAGGTGACACAAAACACCACCGCCAGCACAAAACACGAGATTGGCGTCGCCAGGATATGCGGTTTGCATCATTTTCATGGCGACCCAACGAGTGGTGATATACTCGAGTCGTTGGTTGATGGCGTGCTGTGGCACAGAGCTGAGTTGGTCGGTGATGGTAGAGACCATAGCGTCAAGTTTATATGGCAAAATTGAGAAGAATAGCATCATCAGGCCAAATAATCCTCCGCCGATACCAGCCGTGGCGCCCCATTTTTTGCGAGTCATATTTGCCAAGAATTTACCGCGACCTCTGCCGCCAGCCTTGCTTAAAGGAGACCGAGAATACAACTGTTCTTGACTATTAACACTGTCCGCGGCGTTGAGTCCGTCGTCTTTCTTGTCGCCATCATAAAAATTATCATTGGCGGCATTATTCTCCATGGAGTTCAGATATTTAGACGTTTGTCCAGAGGCCGGATTGAGCCGTTCATCAACATCTGGATCGGTCGTATAATCAATCCGCGCCATGATTATACTGCTCCATATCCACCAATTGGTGTTTCAGACGGAAGTTGTTGTTTCACGGGTGAAGTATTGATTAGATCATACTCAGTATCACTGGCCTGAATCTGGATATGTACGTGGTTTTGTCCAGCAAAGAACAGCCCCTGCCCAACTGGGAAATTCGCTAGGCGTTTCTGCTCTTCCTCGGTTAACTTAAACACACTAGAAAGCACATCAACGGCACTTGAGGATTGTTTAAGGAGTAGCTGCATGGATGAGTTGGCGACGATAGCGCGGCCCATTTTACTGCCCACAAAGTCCTCGACGTCCTGGGTGATGGTGGTAAGTCCTAGTTGATATTTTCGGGCTCGCTTCGCCAGGCTAAATAAGAAGCTAGCTGAGTCTTCATATTTCATCAACTGCCATGCCTCGTCAACGATCAACATACGTTTCTTCTGGTCAGTTCGAGTGATGTTCCAGATGTGATTTAGTACAATATACATAGCTGTTGGGCGCAGTTCGTCTTCTAGGTCTCGGATATTAAAGGCCACCATGGCGTTATTGATATCGATATTACTCTGCTGACTGAAAATACCAGCAAAGGTACCTGAAGTAAATTTACGCAGACGCTGTGCTAACTGTGGACCAGTGCCGCCCATGTGTAGTAATGTATCGTACAAATCATGAATGGTTGGCGGTGTTGAATTGTGGGTCAATGGATCTGATGTGATACCAACACGAGCGTAGGTGTCGATCAACGCCTGGTCGATATCTGCTTCCTCTGCCGCGGTCAGTCCAATTGAGCCAGCGACTGAACCGCCCAACATCTGACGCAACAAACCGTGCAGCGTAACTAGGTTGGCGCGTAACGCGTCGTCTGCTTCTTCGGTGTCAATCACTCGTGGCAAATCAAATGGATTGATGCGCGTGTCACTATTCAAACTCAGGCGTATATGACTACCGCCAACGGCATCACATAGCTTTTGGTATTCATTTTCTGGGTCGATGATGACAATATCAGCGCCAGTCATCATACTACGCAGCGCTTCCAGCTTCACGGTAAATGACTTACCAGCACCAGACTTTGCAAACACCACCATGTTGGCATTCTCTAGAGAAAATCGGTCGAAAATCACCAAACCATTGTTGTGCATATTGATACCGTACAACACACCCTTGCCGTCAGTTAGGTCAGCAGAGGTGAATGGGAAGCTAGTGGAGATGGCACCAGTGTTCATGTTGCGGCGGATTTGTAATTGATCCATCAACTGAGGAATGGTGCTGTTTAGTCCCTGTTCTTGCTGGTTTGACGCTACTTTACTAAAGATAAGCTGCTGACCAAAGATAGTTTCAATTTTGTGTTGAATAAAGTTCAGCTCATCAAGGCTGTCGGCATAAATTGTCACATATAGTCCGTAACGGAAGAATTTTTCTGACCCAATCTGCAGCTGGTTACGCAGTTCTTCGGCATCCTGTAGGGCAGCTTCCATGGCTGGGTCACGCACACGTCCCTTCTCTGCGTTGATATTCATACTAGCTTCCAGCTGAGTCACTTTTTTACGTAAATTGTTCAGCACCACCTGAGTGTCGACTGGGTAGATAAACATGCTGATATCCAACACCTCGTCGATATTAATCACCGAACTCAACCAGCCAGTGTAAATTTCACGAGGATAACCATAGACGTAAATAGTACGGCCATATTTGGCACCCAGTCGGAAATAACTTGCTTGAATTTCCACACTACTTGGGGCGATAAAATCGCGCAAAGTTCTCACGCCAGTCAAGAAAGCTTGCTCGACCTCGGCTTGTTCGCGAGCACGCTGTTGAGCGGCGATATCGATGGCATCTAGTTTTTTCTTAGCCATTAAAAATCTCCTCCATATGGCGATTCACCATTTCCCTTACGGATGTAAGTCGTCGTCAGATCATTTGGGTTGCGTACTAATGGCTGACGTGCTGCAGTATCAGGATTATAAGAAATATAGAACAATTCTCCAAGCTGCCTGGTGTTGAGTTGCAAACTCTTCACGCCCATAGCAAACAGACCGTTCATCACCGTATCGATGCGGTTTTTGATTTCATCTTTTGCTTTTTCATACATTGGTTGATCGATTCTAGTGATCAATGTTTCCTTTTTACCACTAAAGAAACTATCAAACAGACCCTTTGCTTGCTGCTTCATAGCATTGACATCGCCACCAGGAAAATACGGCACTACGATGAAAAAGCGCTTATCCATAATGTTGGCCTCTTGCGACAGCACCTCGATGAAGTTCATATAGTCATCCATCAACACATTCAGTAACATATTGTCTTGAGAGCGTCGAATGCGCGACAATCGATCAAGGTATGGACCGATATCGACACGCTGTGATCGTACTAGGATTTGAACTGGAAAATAGAGCGAGTTGAGTAGGTTTTGATAGCTAAATTCGATAGCTTCTCGCTCACGAGTACTCATCAAATCAAAGTTGATGGACTGACATTCTATCACTGCTCGAAAACTACCATCACTCATGATGATCATGTTTTCACGCATCTCTGAAAATAGCAACGTATTTTGTGTGCTGATGGCGCTCTTTTTGTCTTTCGGAGTTGGTGGAGTTTGCGAATTTGGAGCTGGCTGACCCGGCTGAGTTATACCGGGCTGCATTGGTGATATTGGCTGACCAGGTTGTGGCTGCTGTGGTTGTGGCGGTAACGGTTGACTAGGTTGCCCAGAAACGACCGGCGGTGTCGTCGGGTTGGGTGGTAACTGATATAGTTGTTGATTATCTGGTTGCATTTCCCACCTAACGTAGTGAAATCACCACTTCCTCCTCAGCTGTTTCCTCTGAGCGTTTATGTATCCGATCTGCTTCTTTTTGTAGGGTCGCAATGGAAAGATCAGAATGATTATTTGCAAGGTCTATTATACCAGGGTCAATAGGCCGTTGTATAGGTTGATTTTGGTCGGTTGGTGGCGTGACGGTAGATCGTTCCCCGGCCGGAGACAGGACACCTTGACGCATTTGGGGGTATGGATTGACGGTTAGCTTTGGTATATCTTCCTCTTGAGCTGCCATGAAAACTGCTGGCTGAGTCGGCTGTTGTGCCGTTGGTGTTTGAGGTTTTTGCATGCGCTGCATCAGCTGTTCTCGCCGCTGTTGGTCTGTCTCGGCGATCATATCAGCAATTTGTCGTGAAGTAGTCTTACCCCGATCTAAAATGTCTTCCTCTGCCTGAACGGCGGTATTATAGAAATCAGCCTGTAGTGAACTGGCGGTATCTAAATTACCCGTTGCTTCCGGGTTGCCGACGCCGCGGACTGACCAACCGTGTGTGTCAACGATATTTGCTAGATATGATAATCGTCGCTGGATCTCTCGTTGATCATAGTTCTTACTCAGGTTTTCTTCCTTAGTTTTTGGTGCCACCACTTCTATTAGCGTCTCTACTCCGTCTGGCTCCCAGAGCCGCACGCGCGGTTTTAAGAAAAATGATATCACCGCCGCAATATATATTTCCATCGGCTGTTCCTTACGTAGTGGCAACGCTAGCACGGTGAAAAACACCCCAAATGGCAAAGGAATGATTGCTAATGGTAACAAGGCGACTCCTAGCGCCCACGCTATACCAAAAAAGCCCACCGCGATGATGAGAAACACAAATTGCTTAAAACTGAATGGCCCAAGCAGCTTGTCTTCTGCTTCCACATCCTGGGGCACTCTATACACAGCCATATGCTACTAGTATAGCAAAGATAGCTTAACTAGTTAAATCCTCAGGCTTAATCCCTAGAGAAAGAGATATCTCTCGAATTGTATTACCAGTTTTACCAATTCGACTACTAAATCGAGGATCAGTTTGTGCCAAAACAAGGTTCTTACGCAGCGTATCCAACCCGGCTTCATTGATTTGTGAGACAAAGCTTTGGTCGCTCAAAGCCTCCTTTAGCGGCTTTAAGTAAGCCAAGTCTGAACCGACAATTGCTTCGGTCGACAAACCACCGATATTAAGGTTATCAAGCATAAGCTTCCTCATGTAGTCTGGACCGTTCATATTAACGTTATTGGCCTTGATAGCCGCTGCAGCTGCACCACCTAACCAAGCTGGTTTAGCAGAGTTGGACAGCAGCGCATCACCGTATTCTTGTGCTAATTCATTATTTAGTGCACCAAAGTCGGTTTTTTGTAGTAAGCTTTGGATGGCCACAGCGTCTTTACCGCCCAACACGTGGTGAACCGCTGCGTAGCGGATATCATCAGTGACCGTCAAGCCGCGTCGACTGACACCGTTTGCCAATTCCACCATATCATCATTACTGACATTCATAGCATTCAGGATGGTCATAGCGTTCTCAATCGATTCCTTATTAGCTTTGCTGATGGTACTACGCGCCGCTGACCATACGCGCTGTGAGCCACGATCCTTGCCAAAGTACATATTCTCCACAGAACCTGCTTGGGCTCGTAGATTCTCTTGTTCAGCTAAGTCATTTGCTAAGATGTAGTCATTAACGCGCTGAATACTATTCTTTCGCAGCCCTTGAATCGCAATACTGCGCGCTTCTTGTTGAACTTCTTCTTGTAGTGTTTTATAGCGGCGGGCAGCTCTTTTGTTCAGGTTGGCTGGTATTTGTGAATTCTCAGACTTAACTTTCATCTCCTCATAAGCGTTTGCGGTCGTGACGTCAGCTAGCGATAATTGGTCGGCAGCAGCTCGTGACTCAATGTCAGCAATTTGGTTGGCGCGGGAAAGCTTATAGGCTGCGTCAGCCCGTTTTTGGTAGGCTTCTGAACGAGTTTTGAACTTACGCGAGCGGTAATTAGCCCAGCGCCCCACTTTGCGTATACCATTGTTCAGCTGACCGTCGGCTTTACTTAATGAATTTTTGTCTGCCGCCAATTGACTGCGGTCACGTGACCAGTTTTTAGTCCGGTCGATAACACCACGGTTTTTATTGTTGACGATACCAGCTACTCGACCCAGCACACCGCCGCTTAGCTTAAATACCAGCGGTGCGATGGCTAGGGCTGAAACTTGCACTGCCAGTCCTAAAATCACCATGATCCATGAATTGGCGTTTTGTAGGATGATTAATCCTGCCAGCTGTGCTCCGCCAAATACCACTGAAAATGCCGGGAAAAATATCACCAAGGTGAACATTAAGTTTCGCCACTTTTCGAAGAACTTTTCGGTACCCGGTAACAGATAACACACAAAAGCCAGTGGCGATATGACGGTTAGGATGATCAGTAGCGCCTGTCGAGCTGCCAAGATGATAAAGACAACCGTCAGAGTTAATAAGATACTGGCGATGATAGGCAGCAACCAGTAAGCGGCTGAAGCTAACGACCCGCCAGTTACTGCCAGCGCGCCATAGACCCCTGCTGTTGCTGTGCCACCGGATAAGACCATAGCTACCAGGTCACTCCAGGTTGGCAATGGAGCACCATTAAACGCACCATTTGCTGACACCTGAGAACGAATTTCGTTGAACATATCTTGTAGGGCGACACCAAAGATATTTGACAGATCGATCATCGCAGCACAGATGATGAAAGACAGGTTAACTAAAATTGCGGCAATAACCACTCGTGGAACTAGTTTTTTGATACCGTAGTTACTGATGCCAACTGATGTCAGCTGTGAATAAATAACGATCAAAAAGGCGACGATGAACGCTGCATTGGCGATGTTTCGCATGATGTCCCAGGCGACCTTTACTCCAGAGCTATTGTTGGAGCTGTCTATCGCTGGTGTAGTCATCAGGTCGGAAATCCACGTGTACACTTCATCAATTCCTGAGGCGATTCCGTTAGAAATTGGGCAAATAAACCAACCTGTTCCCCCTCTCACGTCACATTCTGACTCACTAGGGTTACTGTCCTGTTTGACCTCGATATCCTCTGGTTCGCCTGACTGTGTTGGTGTACTGCCGTTTATGGTGTATCTAGCGTATTTCGCGGTAGTAGCGGTTCGTGGATTGCCGTTTCCAGCGAAAAAGACCACTGTTGATTGATTGCCTTCAACAGCCTCATAGACCCAGTCTTTACTGTCACGACCAAGCAGCTTTTTACGAGCTGTGTCGTTAACTGGTTTGAGTGCCTTGCCGTCAACGATCAATGAGTCACTTTTCCACTGAGCCTCAGCGGCATAGACTGAGGTAGAGTTGATGAGTATACCACTAAAAAACCCGACAAAAACACCAATAGTCAGTATGGCAAACCACTGCGACCGACGTATTTGTGGACGCACTCGCATTTTCAACCACTCCATTACTGTAAATGGTAGCATTTTTTCGCGTAAAAGTCAACTATATGAATCTATCGGCCAAACGCAGTAGGCGGTCGGTTGCGTCGGTGCTGTGACCGTCCAGTGCCACTGGTGCCACCCTGGTCAATATAGCTCGGTGGAATACTGGTAGCACTCGTCGGATCAGAAGATCTGTCTACCTGCACAGTAACGTTAACCTGTGGAGCTGGAGCTTGTGTTTGACCACCTGAAGACAATGAATCTGGCTTTGGAGCTTCTACTCCTCGTGCCTGCTCTTTGATGGCGTATTGACGATCAGGGGCCATGCTTGGCGCTTGAGAAGGTGTTGACTGCGAACTAGCCATATTTGACTTGATTGCGTCAATTGCCGACTGAAGATTAGGCTGACCTTCTTGACCCAAAGCCTTAAATACTGGTGCGGTCTTACCACTAGCTTGACCCGCATATCGTGAATTATCAGATACTTCGGCAGCCCTACTCTTTGCTAAACCTCCCTTGTCGTAAGCATTGACAAGTGCCTCTGCACTCTGAGTAGATAAGTTATCTACAGAAAGGTTCTCAAATGCTTCACTTGTCATTTGGGCTAGCTTGTCTCGACTAACACCATAAGCCTGCTGTCCTTTACCTATTGCGTCAAAACCGGCCACTCCGGCAGCGGCCACTCCGGCATCGTATTTCTTGACATTAGTGAGAGCATCCCCCATCTCGATGCTGGTAATTTTACCACCCTCTTCCAAGTATTTACGCAACTGTGCTGTTCCCCAGGCACCCGATTGGGATAATTTTTCTGCAGCAGCCGCTTGAACGTATTTGTCATCTGACCGTAGAGCCTCAGTTGCATTACTGTTGTATTCGAATCGCAATTTTTTGGCTGCTGCTTCTTGAGATAATTTATGGATGTATTCCTGACCACCAGTAGTAGCTGCTGCAAACCCAAGGCGCTTGTCCAGTTCACCTCCAGAAGCCTCAGCCAGCCCTTCTCGGTAGCGCTGCTGTTCGCTTTGTTCTGCCAGTGCTGCTCGGGTTTCTCTGTCGAGTGAGCGTTGGTTTATCTTTCTAAAGCCCCGTTGCAGACCACCACTCCAGATACGTCTAGGAGCCTTACTCTTGCTAAAATCTTTCGCCATAAATTCACGACGTTTCATACCTGCTCGACGTTTAGCAAACTTACTTCCTGCATTAAGCGCTGGTGCCGATGCCTTATTCAATAGTCCATTTGCCCGCCCCATCAGGTTGCCGATGATAGCATTGGATTTTAGAGCCATACCGAGGATAACGAAAGTACCAGCAAATAAAAGTGCCAAAGCCATCAGCTGTTGTACCACTCCACCGGTTTTGTCAGCAAGGGCAGTAAAGGCTAATAATTTTAATCCGCCGTAGTATATTGCCGCCAAAGGATAGAGGAAGACCATACCGGTGAAGACTTTTTTCCACTTGTCAAAGACACTTTGGGTGTTTGGTAAAATCCAAGCTACAAAGGCCAATGGAGCTAAGATTGCCAGTACCGGTATCACTGCTGATCGAAATACCAATGCTAACAACCCTGAGACGATGCCGATCACACCTGGAACGATTGCCATAAGTACAAACATGAACATAGTCCCAATCCCGAAAACTGAGGCAGCAATTACCCCGCCGATCAGTGTCGCTCCAGCCGCCGTGCCGCCACCTGCTAAAATTGCTGTCAATAAAGCACCCCAGCCAACATCGGTAAGATTCATGCTTTGTATCGGTGTTGTGATTATTCCTAATAAGGTGCTACCGATAATGTTTGCAATATCAACGATGATTTGGATAACAAAGTAGGATATATTAACTGCAACCGCAGCAATGATGAAACGAGGCAACATTTTTTTGATGCCGTAATTGGATATACCGACATTCGACACCTGTGATATGATGATCAATATAAATACCAGTGCCAATAGAACGTTAGCAAGGTCTCTCATGGTTTTCCATGCATCATATGTACTTCCTGTTGCTTGTAAAGGACTTGTTACTAAATATCCCTCCAACATTCCCCAGACTGAGTCAGCAAAATCAGCTAACTTTTCAATGGCTGGGCAGAGAAACCACCCTACGCCAGTCAATTCACTTGTACAGGTTTTCTCTTCCTTTTCTTCTCCCGCTCCTTCGGTTGACTGTGCTGTGGCATCAGCACTCTTTTCTGGTGAATCCTCCACAGAGAGTTCTTTCTGTTCGTCCTTATGTTCAGACGCATATTTGGCAAACTTATCAAAAGCACCCCTGTTGTTTTGGAGCCAAGAACCGATATCGCTACAACTTACTTCGACTAATCCTCCCTCAGTGTCGTCGGTTGCTGCCAACCAGACTTTTTCATTACCCTTGGAAGTTTTATAAATCATGTCGGCGGTTTTGCCACCTGTACTGGTAAATGGAATTTTGTAGTAATAATACCCCGAGCTATCTGGATTTTCTTTAGGGATTTCCTTGAGAGATTTATCACCGCTAGCAGAACAACCGCTAGCAGAACTAGTAAATGTTTTTGAATACATATACCATTGTTCGGCACTGCCTGAAGCTATAGAAGGTAGGCTGCCGGTGGCATTTTTGATACCGTCTTTGAAACGTTCTTTGATGGCCGCGCCACCCTTTTTTGGTGCACAACCACCCGGAGGATTTTCGTCAGGAGCTAAATTACTACTAGAATAGTAAACAGTGTATGAAGTAAAATAATTTGGTTTTGATACACTCCGTAAGTCGTTAACATTTTGTGTAAAACGACCCCAGGAATTCCATTCATACTTTTTACATCTTTCCCAATTTCGAAATACCCAGCCAGCTTTGGTTTGATCAATAAAAAATTTACCACCCATATGCCGGTAGAAGTCAGCATATTTAGAAGAGCCCTCCCAAATATCAATCCCCGCTTTTAGGAGGCTAGCACAGCTGAGATCTCCACCGATTTGTTTTGTGATGGGGTCGACGCCTGAGTAGGATTTAATACCGCCTTTGGTATTTTTTCCCACAAAGGTATTTGCACGCTCCTCATTATCACCGTTAGATGGCGCCCAGTTAGAGTCGGTGCTTGTCGTGTTTCTATACCGCATCCCCTCGAAATCGGTCATACATGTCCAATCGTTGGTGCCACGCTTCATCAAATTAGCGTAAAGTAGTGTCGACTCAACTTTTTGTTTCAGGGTTAAGTTTTTCGCAGCTTCTGCCTGCGGAGCAAGTAGCACTGCCGATATAAGTGCCACCACTAGTGTGGAGAGTACTATCAACCCTCGCTTTTTACTCATGTTTTGATGCCCTTTCAGAAAAAAACATATACACTACAAATTGTAGTGTATATGTCCCAAAAGCGCAAATGCTTATTAGTCCTGGTGTAGTTTTGTATATGTGTCTGATCTTGGTACGTAAAAGGTAAGTTCAGACAACACTGCTGTTCCAGGGTTGGTTTCAGATTTAGTAAAGGAAACTTTTTCAAATTTGAGACCATTACTGGATTCACCTAAAACCTGGTCCAAATCGCCCTTGCTGATGCCATTTTCCTCTTTAAGGACTGGACTTAGCTCATTATAGTTAGTGTCTGGGCGTAGAGTGACATTTTTCATAAAAAGACTGGAGCCTGCATAACTTTGCTTTTCAGCTTCGAGCCCCTCAACCTTAATATCTCTCAAAATCCTATCTGGATTTGCTGGCGAAACAACAGAATATGCGCTCCCCCTTCCTTCAGGTTCTCTCTGGAGAGAAAGTTGTGCATTCACGATATTTATTAACCATTTACGAAGATCAGTAGAATTTAGTGGTTCTGGATTCCCGTCTGGATATACACCTGGTTTTTTGAGTATCGTGTCAACACAATACTCTTCCAAAAAGAAATCAACCAACTCTTCAGCCATTATGAGACGAGGCTTCTTTGTAGTAGATCGGCCAAATTCATTAGCCTTCCATACTTTCTCAACCTCAGATACGGGAATAACCCCCTTATTTTCCTCATCTTCTCTATATGTAAACACATTGGTTACCGTCTCAAAAACAGTACCAAAGGCTTTTAACATTTCTGCAGGGTCTGAAAAGATACGTTCTGGTATACACAAGGATGCTTTAAATTTGTCCTTGTCTGGTATATTGCTTTCAAAATATCTTTGGAACAATTCAACTTCTGAGTTGAATTCACTAGATTCTAAACTCTGAAAGCTCACCTCGGGAGTTGGAGACTCTTCTGGTGAAGGAGTATTACCACTGCTTTCTACATGTTCAGGCAGTTGTCCTGATGTTGGCTCTGTAGGATTTTCCTTGTTACCACAGGCTGCTACAGCCATTGTTCCAGCGCCGACCGCAAAAAGCTCCATGAACCTTCGGCGGTTTAATGTATTTTTTGAATCGCTTGGGTTACGCTCGTTCATAACGCTTGGGATTCTTTCTCTGGTTTACTACCAGGTTAGTTACACACTATATCTACAATCGATATGGCGTGATTATAACACAAAGTATATGAAAATACAAGTATGAAAATCAGCAAAATAAAAACACCCCGTCGCTTGGGTGTCTGTGGCGCGCCCGACCGGATTCGAACCGGCGATCTCCTCCGTGACAGGGAGGCGTGATGGACCAACTTCACTACGAGCGCATGTCAACTAGCTCATAATACCAAAGACTTCCCTAATATTCAAGAGCTACCAGGTGAAATGCTGTTTGCATTTTGAGCGACAATATCTTACAATTAGTCACATATCAACCTAATATTGGTAGAACAATTCAATGGTAAACAGAAATTTCTTTACAAAAACCATCATTGCTGTAGCTTTACTAGTCGGTTTTGTTGTCTCGACTCCAGTGTTTGCCGAGGAAGCAGACTCAAGTAAATGTGCTGGTGTTCCTACCTCAACTATAGAGTGTGGCGGTAAGAGTGGTAAAGAGGCTATTTTTGACATTGTTAAACAGGCAGTAAAAATTTTAACCATGGGCGTAGGTGTCACGGCTGTTGGTGCGGTAGTTTATGGCGGGATACTATTTTCATCATCTGGAGATAAGCCAGAAAACATCAAAAAAGCTCGCGAGATCTGGATCAATGTTGTGATAGGGTTGCTGCTATACGCCTTCTTTGTCACGCTGACTCAATTCTTAATTCCAGGAGGAGTATTCTCATGATCAAGCGAGCAATTATAGCACTGACTTTGATAGTTACGGGCAGTTTTGGCATGGCGTTTGTCAGTACACAACCCGCCTTGGCTGGTGTTTGTGATGAGCGTGGTCGTGTTATAACTCTAAAACCTTGGTTTTATAACTTAACATCTGGTGATTCGTGTGACTTAAAGAGTCCGAGTGAGGCTGGTGGTTTTGGCCCATATATCTGGCAAATTGCCTTAAACCTTATTGAAGATTTATTCCAAATCACAGGTTATATTGCAGCAGGATATATCATATACGGCGGTTTCCTATTTATCACCAGCTCAGGATCGCCAGATCGGGCGGCTCGTGGACGAAAAACGGTTTTTAACGCCATTATTGGATTAGTTATAGCTATCGCCTCAGTAGGTGTAGTAAACTGGGTATCAGGAGCATTATTGTAACTATGGAAAAGTTTATCGTTCAAATTGTTAGCCAACTAGGTTCCCCAAGTGACGTAGGAATTCCTGATCGTAAAGATGATAAGGTGGCATTACAAAGTATAGCGAACCTGGTGTTTGCTATTTCAGCGGTCGTAGCTATCATTTCCATCATCATCTATGGCATCATGTATAGTGTATCCGCTGGTGATCCAGGCAAAGCCTCGAAAGCTAAAAACGGTATCATCTATTCGGTGGTCGGCTTGATTGTAGTATGGTGTGCTTTTGTTATTACAAATTATGTCGCAGGGAGGTTTAACTAATGAAAAAAATCGTAACTATTACCGCTACTCTGGCTCTCGCCATAGTCGGTGGTTTTTTGCTGTCACAAGCTGCTTCAGCGGTTGGTATTTATGATGCATGTAGTACCGATCCAAATAACATTGTTTGTGCTAACAGTAGTGAATCAGTTGATCCTGTCATCAAAACAGTCATCAGATATCTGCTGATTATCTCTGGTATTGTATCGGTTGTGATGGTTATTATTGGTGGGTTAAAATATACTACATCAAACGGTGACAGTGCCAAGCTAAGCTCTGCTAAGAATACCATCATGTACGCCATCATCGGTGTGATTATCTCTGCCCTTGCGTATGCTATCGTTGATTATGTATTTCTTCGCATCATTGGTAAATAAATAGAGCCCAACACAGTATAGACAGACCGTAAAATATGGTATAATGAAGTAAAATAACAATCAATTTCCCAAGGAAAGGAAACGAAATTCATGAAAAAAACCATTATTAAAATAGCCGGCGCGTTTGCCCTTCCTATGTTGGTTATGGGTGTCGTATTTTTGGCGTCTGGCGATAACGCATTTGCCCAGGTTCGAGAAGGTTTGAACAAGGTTCAAAACGCCAACACTGGTGCTAGTGCTAACGTTGATGACATCATCTCAAAGTCAATCAACTTTGCATTGATGGCCATTGCGATTGTCTCTGTGTTTATGTTGATCCTTGGTGGTTTTAAATACACCACATCAAATGGTGATAGTGCCAAGGTGACATCTGCTAAGAATACCATCATGTACTCTTTGATCGGTCTGTTGATTGCTATCTTTGCCTACGCTATCGTTAACTTTGTGGTCAATAAGGTTACCGGTAACTAGGACAATTAGCTATAACTTCAAAAACACCAGTCATTGCGACTGGTGTTTTTAGTAGAGATCAGTGATTGATTACAGAACTTGAATCGTCTTAGCTTTTTCTTGTTTTACTTTTTCAAAGGTAATTGTCAATACGCCGTCTTTTAGTTCTGCTTTTACACCCTCTTCCTTGACTGCGACTGGAAGAGCTAGGGTTCGCCGAAACTCACCCCAGTAACATTCTTGAATGTGCCAGTTGTTAACTTCAGTCTCATCACCACTGGACAAGGTGCCAGAGATGGTCAAGATGCCATCAGAGATGCTGACATCCAGGTCGTTGCGATCAACGCCAGCGGTGCGTGCTTTGATGACCAATTCTCCCTCGGTCTCAAAAACGTCAACCGCTAACTGACCCATCAGGTCATCAGCGTCCTCTTCCCAGTTATCCTCAGCAGCAGTCATGGTTGGTGCTGGTGCTGGTGCTGGAGTCGACAAATCAGCTTCATCCAAAAATGCAGCAGTTAAATCGTCATCTGTAAATAAATTATCGTCCTGTTTCCGGGCCATAGTTGTTCCTCCACTCTATTTGGCTCAATTGACAATGTTCCCTATTAGTATAACGGTTATGTGCGTTATAATCAACAGTGAAAGGTAAAAAACGTAAAAAATACAATGTTTGATAAGGTATTGTCAGTTATTGCTCCTCACTACTGTTATGGGTGTGGAAAATCTGGTCAAACTATTTGCCAAAAATGTAAAAAACACATCATACAGATGAACTATACCACATGTGTATTGTGTGATTGGCGGCCTAAATATGGTAATTATTGCGGCAGACATCGCTTCCCTGTTCGACAGATCTACTGTTTACTGCTTAGGCAAGGTGCGGCGTTGCAAGCGATTGATGCGCTCAAGTTTGAACGCAAACGAGCTGTTATCAACGATTTGGTGAATATCACTGACGCATTACTGCCACAGCTGCCGACTAACAGCGTGCTAGTTCCTATTCCGACTACACCCCGTAACATGCGCATTAGAGGATATGACCACATGAAGCTGATTTGTCGCCAGTTGGGGCGCGCCAGGAGAATCCCTGTTGAGCAAGTGCTTCAGCGGTGCAATAACGTCACGCAGCATTTTGCTACATCGGCCAAACAGCGGATATTGCAGGCAAAAGAGTTTTTCCGGGTGGTGGGTGATATCGATCCAGCCACACACTACTGTCTGGTGGACGACATATTCACTACTGGTGCTACAGTGCGGGAGGCTGCCAACTGTTTGCGTCAGGCGGGTGCTACCTCAGTGACAATCATAGTCCTGACGCGGCAAACTTCACAAGAAACCACGGCTGATTAGACGTGGTGATATCCGCTACCTTTGGCGATTTCTTGGGCACGGTAGAGCTGTTCTGTC
>CAUQIU010000004.1:0-52676 GCA_963518445.1 uncultured Candidatus Saccharibacteria bacterium | reverse complement strand
CCCTGGACCCCCTGCTTGCAAAGCAGGTGCTCTAGCCAACTGAGCTATGCCCCCATCTCGCCAAGACTTTATTCATTGTACCGTATCTTTTTTATTCTGGCAAGTGTATAATGGAGATATGTATTATAAATTTACCTTTGGATCTTTTTTTGTCGGCCTCATCGTTTTGATTATCGGCGCCATCATGACTGTCTACCACCAAAAGTTAGCGGACAATCTCGCGAGCGGCATCAGTAGCTACGAGCGCTTCAAGTTCTGGGGTCTGGTCGTCTGTGGAGTTGGCTTTGGGATTATGCTGTGTCTCCACACTATCCCGCTAGGCTGGCTGGCAGAATCGCTATTCGGTCGCCGATAGTTCCGCAGCCATCGCCATATCGTGTTCTGCCTATGCTCAGCCACACTGAAAGGAAAGGCCCCGTCATTAGTCATAGACGACAAAACACCCTCCAAACAGGAGGGCGTTTTTATATTAACAACTTGATTGTGCAATTCATCAATCGGCTTATCGTAGAGAAGGTTTTGAACTTTGTCTCGTCCCTAGAAGGACTATTGTAAATATGTAAGCTCAGCATATTTACGAGACCGACCTAGCTCAACTTGTGATTGCTCGACAAGCTGGCATCTATTCTCCCTAGAAAGGAGGTAATCCATCCGCACCTTCCGGTACGGATACCTTGTTACGACTTAACCCCAATCATGCCCCCCACCTTAGGCCGACGAATCGGACTTCGGGTGTTGGTCACTTTCATGGTTTGACGGGCGGTGTGTACAAGACCCGGGAACGTATTCACCGCAACTTGCTGATTTGCGATTACTAGCGATTCCGACTTCATGCAGGCGAGTTTCAGCCTGCAATCCGAACTGGGACTAGCTTTGATGCGATTTGCTTCACCTCGCGGCTTCGCTGCGCATTGTACTAGCCATTGTATTACGTTTCTAGCCCAGGACGTAAGGGAAATACTGACCTGACATCATCCCCTCCTTCCTCTCCGTTACCGAAGCAGTCCAACTAGAAAAATCCAACTAGTTGCAAGGGTTGCGCTCGTTGATGGACTTAACCAAACATCTCACGACACGAGCTGACGACGGCCATGCATCACCTGTCACAGGGTTCCAAAAGGCACAATCTGCTTTCGCAGACCTTCCCTAGATGTCAAGCCCTGGTAAGGTTCTTCGTTTATCATCGAATTAAAGAACATGATCCACCGCTTGTGCGGGTCCCCGTCAATTCCTTTATGTTTTAGCCTTGCGGCCGTACTCCACAGGCGGGATACTTAACGCGTTAGCTTCGCTACTGAAGGGGTCGATACCTCCAACAGCTAGTATCCATCGTTTACGGCGTGGACTACCCGGGTATCTAATCCGGTTCGCTCCCCACGCTTTCGTGCCTTAGCGTCAGAAATGGTCCAGTAACCTGCCTACGCCATCGGTGTTCCTTCTTATATCTACGGATTTCACTCCTACACAAGAAATTCCAGTGACCTCTACCACTCTCGAGTTTGCCAGTTTGAATAATAGTCTGTATGGTTGAGCCACCAGATTTCACTATTCACTTAATAAACCGCCTACGCAACTCTTTACGCCCAGTCACTCCGGATAATGCTTGCACCCTACGTATGACCGCGGCTGCTGGCACGTAGTTAGCCGGTGCTTATTCATGAGTTACCGTCATATTCTTCACTCATAAAAGAAGTTTACAACCCGAAGGCCTTCATCCTTCACGCGGCGTTGCTCCATCAGGCTTTCGCCCATTGTGGAAGATTCCTCACTGCTGCCTCCCGTAGGAGTCTGGACCGTGTCTCAGTTCCAGTCTGGCTGATCATCCTCTCAGACCAGCTATGGATCGTCGGCTTGGTAGGCCATTACCCTACCAACAACCTAATCCAACGCAGGCTTCTCCCAAAGCGGATAAATCCTTTAATCCGAAGACCATATGCGGCATTAGCTACCCTTTCGGGCAGTTATTCCTCACTTTGGGGCAAATTCCTACGCGTTACTCAGCCGTTCGCCGCTCGCCGACAGGGTGCAAGCACCCCTCGCTGCCGCTCGACTTGCATGTGTTAGGCACGCCGCCAGCATTCATCCTGAGCCAGGATCAAACTCTCCGTTAAAAATCTACTTTGTATCAAAGTATTAAGGCTCTACAAAAATATAAACTGACGATGATATTGCACAATCAAATTGTTAAAGTTCGATAGACTGGCCAAAAATCCTCACGTAACTTGATCATTACAGATTGTAATTGTCGTTTCGCTCGCATCCCCACGACCAGACTGATACTTATCATACATCATCAACCAACCTTTGGTCAATACTATTTTGTAATTATTTTGTTGCGAAAAAGACAACAAGTGAAACAAGCATTCCTATCGTGGCGCCAACAGCAACCTCAACAGGGGTATGACCATGCGCTACACGGATGCGAGGCAAAGAACTTTTCTGCTCATCTAAGAGCTGATTTAGCGTGTCCCCCTGTTGTCCAGAGGAGAATCTCACCATCATAGCATCATATAGAATGATCATGGTCACCCACAGAACGATAGCAAATTGCACCGTATCAACACCGTCATACAATGCGACAACAGTAGCTAACGAAACGACCGTTGCAGCGTGAGCGCTTGGCATACCCCCAGACAACAATAGAGGTGATTTTGGATTCTTACTAAATACTCGGCGATTCCTACCCATCAAGCGAAATACATGCTTCAAGCCCTGAGCCAATGCCCATGCCAACAGAGGCACTAGCAAATATCTCATTTAGCATCCTCTTCCAGGGATCGCTCTTCCATTAGTCCTATGGAAGATACTGCATCATTATCGCCCAATCGCATGATAGTAACACCTTGAGTCGTACGACCCAATAATTTAATATCTTTAAGGCTAATACGAATCGTCTGTCCATTTTGTGATACCAAGATGGCATCCGTCATGGTTGGGTCGATCGTCTGAACTGATATGATTGGACCCGTCTTTGCTGTCACAATCGCCGCTTTAATGCCCACTCCGCCACGCTTATGGCTCGGGAAATTAGTCACCTTAGTGCGCTTACCAAAGCCTTGCTCGCTAATAACTAACAATGTCTGGTCATCGCTCGTTACGATATCCATACCGACTACTCGGTCATTTGGTCGCAGGCGAACACCGCGCACTCCGCGAGCAGCCCTGCCCATTGGTCGCGCATCCTTTTCATTAAATCGAATCGCCTGACCAGCTGATGTTGAAATAATTACATCACTTTCTCCATCAGTTTTCTTGATCCATTTCAGTTCATCGCCATCGTCTAGTTTTATGGCAATCAAACCATTCGTACGGATATTAGCATAATCACTCAGCGGAGTCTTCTTAACGGTACCATTCTTCGTCGCCATAAACAGATAACCAGCGTCGCTCGCGTTCTTCTCGTGTTTAATGATAGCTGTGATCTTCTCTTCTGGCTGAAGCTGGAGCAGATTCACGGCAGCAACACCTTTGGCACTGAGGCTAGCAGCCGGGACTTCATATGCCTTGAGACGGAATACACGACCCCTGTTGGTAAAGAACAGCAGGTAGTCATGCGTACTTGCTGGAATTATTTGTGCGATGATGTCTTCTTCCTTTGTAGTCATCCCGCGCTTACCCTTACCACCGCGGTTCTGCTTACGGTAGTCGCTTGCCAAGGTTCGCTTGATATAATTCTCAGTTGTCAAAAGGACAACAGCATCTTCCTCTGGGATCAACTCCTCGTCAGAGAACTTGCCAAGCTCATGGTTGATAATTTTACTACGCCTCTCGTCACCATATTTCTCTTTCATTTCCAAGAGCTCAGTCTTGATGATGTTCAGAATCTCTTGCTCATCAGCTAAGATGGCTTCTAGTCGTGCAATCAGCTTCAGGAGCTCGCGCAGTTCATTCTCAACCGCTTCACGCTCAAGCCCAGTCAGACGTCGCAGCTGCATCGCTAAAATAGCCTTGGCTTGAATTTCGCTCAGTCCGAACTTAGCGCGCAGGTTCTTCTCTGCCTCATCCTGAGTTTTTGAAGCACGAATGGTTTTAATCACCTCATCGATATGATCCAACGCAATCTTATAGCCTTCCAGGATATGCGCCCGTGCCTTTGCCTTTTTCAGCTCAAACTCAGTACGACGGCGCACCACAGACTGACGATGTTTGACAAATTCGCTCAAAATATCGTGCAAACCTAAAATTCGTGGCTGCATGGTATTAACCAACGCCAGCATGTTGTAATTAAAACTCGTCTGTAAGGCCGTTAATTTGTATAGCTGGTTCAATACTTTCTTTGGATAGGCATCCTTTTTCAGCTCGATGACGATGCGGACCTTACCTCTAGAGCTTTCATCGCGTAGGTCAGCCAACTGTACCCGCTTTTCTTTGTGAAGCTCACCAATTTTTTCAATTAATGTTGCTTTATTTACACCATATGGTATCTCGGTAACAACAATCTGATGTCGGCCTCGTTTTGTCTCCTGAATCTCCGCTACTGCTCGCATCATCACACTACCGCGACCAGTCGCATACGCCTGACGCATCGGCGCACCACCATAGACAATTGCCCCTGTTGGAAAATCTGGACCTTTCACATGCTGTAGCAAGTCGTCAACCGTTGCTTCAGGATTATCAATCAGCTCAATCGTCGCATCTACCAACTCACCTAGGTTGTGTGTCGGGATACTCGTTGCCATACCAACAGCGATACCAATCTGACCGTTCAATAGCAAGTTTGGTAATTTTGCCGGCAACACGATTGGCTCACGCTCTGAACCATCAAAGTTATCCTTAAAATCAACCGTTTCCTTCTCGATGTCAGTTAGTAATTCTTCAGCTGGTTTATCGAGTCGCGCCTCGGTATAACGGTGGGCAGCTGGTGGGTCTCCGTCCATTGAACCAAAGTTTCCCTGACCTTGCACCAAGGTGTAGCGCATTGCCCAATCTTGCGCCAGACGAACCATTGAGTCATAAATCGCTGAGTCACCATGCGGGTGATATTTACCCATCACGTCGCCGATGATACGTGCTGATTTGACGAATTTCGCAGTACTACGGTTGCCGTTTTGATTCATTGAATACAAAATACGGCGATGCACCGGCTTCAGACCATCACGCACATCTGGCAATGCCCGGTCAACGATGACGCTCATCGAATAACGGAAGAAATTGTCTTGCATCACATTTTCAAGTCGGCGTCGCTCTAATCCTGCTGATACTTCAGTCACCGTATCTGGTGTTGCCTCAATTGACTCATGTTCACTGGTTGGTTGCATCTGTTTGTCCTGATCACTCATGATTAAATATCCAAATCCTCTAAGTTAGCATTTTTTGCCCAGCTCTGAATAAAGCTTTTACGCAAACTCACGTCATCACCCATCAGTCGCGTAAAGATTGCGTCCGCTTCCTCGGCGTCTTCCACTCTGACCTGAATCAACACGCGATTTTCTGGATTCATCGTCGTCTCCCATAGCTGGTCAGCGTCCATCTCACCAAGACCCTTAAACCGTGAAATCGTCACGCCAGCTTGTTTAGTGACATCCTGCTCATCATCAATCGCCGTACCGCGACTCTTCTTATCAGCAATCAGGTCTGCCAAGACTTTGTCTTTCTCCGCCTCATCATATGCGTAGATCTTCTTCTGGCCGCGGTTGATTGAGTATAGTGGTGGCTTAGCAAGGTACACATAACCACCCTCAACCACCTCTTTCATATAACGAAATAGGAAGGTCAACAGCAAAGTCGCGATGTGACTACCGTCAACATCGGCATCGGTCATGATGATAATTTTGTGGTAACGCAGACCATTGATATCAAACTGATCGCCAATCCCAACACCAAACGCCTGGATCATTGCCACAATCTCTTTGTTGGCAAACATTTTATCAAGCCGAGCTCGCTCAGTGTTCAGCACCTTACCACGAAGTGGCAAAATTGCCTGTGTTTTACTGTCACGGCCTTCTTTGGCTGAACCGGCCGCCGAGTTACCCTCAACGATGTAAATTTCACTATCACTTGGGCTCTTACTTGAACAGTCCCACAATTTGCCCGGTAACCCCATACCATCAAGTGCGCCCTTACGGATCACATTGTCGCGTGCTGCTCGTGCCGCTTTGCGAGCTCGTGCCGCCAAGGTCGCCTTACCAACAATCTTCTTAGCAACACCAGGATTTTCCTCCAGATAGTACGAAAAGTACTCATTCATCACCTGCTCAACATAGCGACGCATCTCTGGATTGCCAAGCTTATTCTTGGTCTGGCCTTCAAACTGCGGATCAGGCAATTTAACCAAGATAATCGCCGTCAAGCCCTCACGAATGTCGTCGCCAGTCAGGTTGTCTTCTTTTTCCTTCAGCAGACTATTTTTGCGTGCATAGTCATTGATGACCCTGGTCAACGCTGAACGAAAACCGACTAGGTGTGTACCGCCGTCTGGCGTCAACACGTTGTTGGCAAATGGCTTTACTGTCTCAATATACGTGTCGTTATACTGCACAGCAATTTCTACCATGCAGTCTTCAACTTGTTTTTCAACGTAAAATGGCGCATCGGCTAAAACATCTTTACTCAAGTTCAAATGCTTCACATAACTTTGAATTCCGCCTTCAAAGTAGAAAGCCTGACGATCACCCGTACGCTCGTCTACAACAGAGGTGTACACGCCTTTGGTTAAGTATGCCTGGTGGCGCAAATAGTTAACCACCCATTTATAATCAAAATCAACCGTTTCTTTAAATATTGTTGGGTCGGGATAGAAAGTTATCCGCGTACCAGTTGGCCGATCTGTCTTACCGACCTTCTTGAGCGGCTCCACAATACCGCCAGTTGCGAACACCACCCGGTAGAGCTGACCATCACGCACCACTTCAGCGATCATCTTAGTAGAGAGGGCATTGACAACGCTCGATCCAACACCATGAAGTCCAGACGACACCTTGTAACCACCGCCACCAAACTTACCACCAGCGTGCAACACTGTTAACACAGTTTCCAGTGTACTCATACCAGTCTTCGGATGTTTATCAACCGGTATGCCACGACCATCATCAGTGATCTGAACACCGCCGTCCTCCAGCAGCACTACTTCAACTTTTGTAGCATACCCAGCGATAGCCTCGTCGATCGAGTTGTCGGCAATCTCCTTAATCAAGTGGTGTACACCGTCATAGCCAGTACTACCAATATACATACCCGGGCGCTTACGAACCGGCTCAAGTCCTTCGAGAACCTGAATTTGCGATCCATCATAGGATTGATTATCTGTTTGTTTAGCCATGTCTCCCTCACTATTTCCTGACTTGTCAGCTATTTACAACTCTCTCATTATACCGCAAAAAAATTGTTCACTCAAGTGCTTTACCTGAACATATTTCTTATGCTAAAATGGAGTAGATATTATCATAATAATAGATTACATAAACATACAAGAACGGGGCAACCATGTTTAGAAAAATAGTTTCTCACTTGCCATTTAGTCCATCACTTATCAATGAATTGGGCTTTTATGCAAAAAGGTTAAGTAAAGAGGAGGCTACTCGAAAATTAGGCTTAATTTTCACTGTTCTTGCGTTAATCGTCCAATCATTAGTGGTATTCTCTCCTCCGGAATCAGCAAATGCTGCAGACCCAAGCGACATGGTTCGAGGTGGCGTATGGAGTGGAAGCCAAATGATGAATCACTATGACGCTAACACCAACGATATCCGCTCATTGTTCAATACAATTGGTATTACCCGCGCAGAGCTATCAAATGCAACTCGCAACCTGCAAACTCTACACAGCCGTGACGGCAATTATTCCTGGGGAATGACTCCACATTTTGGATCGGCCCAAGGAGAGGGCTCCTACTCTGTTAAATCAGCTGGCAGTGGAATGCGTAGTTTTTACTACAGGCCACATCAACTTTGGGGTAATTTTACCTATACCGCGTACGTAGGCCACTCAGCCAAGTTCGGCTGGTTCGCAATTATGCGTAACTGTGGCAATCTCATTACCAAAAGCATCCCTCCAGCACCAACCTGCCCTCCAGGACAAATCGGTACCTATCCAAACTGTTCAACACCTCCAGCTCCCGTAGTCACCTGTAATGCCTTAGAGGTGAAGCAAAGCGATAATAATAAATATCAGTTTACCGCTAACACAAGTACCGCTAATGGCGCCAAAATACAAAAATATGTGTTTCAAGTTTATAGGGGTAATTCTCTTGTAAAAACTCTAGAGAGCACCACCCCAAATGTAACATATCAAGAAAAAACCCCTGGATCATACAAAGTAACTGTAACACTCAAAACTTCTCTAGGTGACCGCACCTCTGCCGGCTGTCAAAAGACGTTCAATATCGCTGCGCCGGAAAGGTGCCCGCAAAATCCAACACTACTTAAAAATGACCCACGCTGTCAGCCATGTGCAGGCAATCCAACTCTTTGGATAGAAGATAAGCAGTGTTCTGCTTCCTTTATCCAACAAAAGAGCGCTATAAACCTCACTCAGAGTAATATGGACGCTACTAAGACCACCGCGAAAGCACATGATCGTATTACCTATCACCTAAAGGTCACCAACAAGGGTTTTGCACCAGAAAAATATACATTCACAGAAAACTTGGGCGACGTTCTGCAATATTCAACCATCTTTGAATCGGGTGGCGGAACACTCAAAGAAGATGCCAATAGCAATGGAGGCAAGACCATTCTCCAGTGGCCAGAGATAACTATCAAACCTGGCGAGACCCAAGAACGCACCTTTACGATACAAATGGCCAGTAAAATATCCTCTATGAGCACTGGTACCAGTAATCCTGGATCCTTTGACTGTAGGATGGACAACACTTTCGGTAACACCGTAAGCGTTAAAGTTGATTGTCCAAATGAAAAGAAAGTCGTCGAGACGGTGGCTACGCAGCTGCCCCGCACTGGAGCTAGCGAGAATATGCTATTCGCAGGCCTAATCCTTTCAGTCGTCACATTCTTCTACTTACGGTCCAGGCAGCTCAAGAAAGAAGTGCGCATCATACGGCACACATATAACTCAGTAGGTACAATTTAAATAAAAGTTAGGTGTAGTCACAATGAAAGAATCACTTAAGTTCAACAACGAGGCCAAAATATCACACGAAGGCCTGAATGATCTGCGAACAGAAACACACAATCGTGCAGCCGAAGTTATCAAAAATCGAGTCGAAAAAGAAAGCTCACCAGCAGAAAAATCAGAGGCTGAAGCACGTGAGCAACTCGAAAAAGTCATTGAAAAGTCCGAAGCTGAAGAGGTAAAACAAGAAAAGAAGAAGCAACCCGCAAAAGCCGAACGCCTCATAACCAAAGAGGATCGCAAAGACAGCTTCAAAAAGACCATGGAGACAGTTCAAAGCCAGCTCCCTAAGTCCAGCCGAACTTTCAGCAAGGTTATTCATAACCCCACCATCGAGAAAGTTAGCGAAGTCACAGGTAGAACAGTTGCTCGACCAAACGCCATACTGTCTGGCTCTGTGGCGGCTTTTGTCTTAACTCTCGCTATATATACCCTAGCAAAAATAAACGGGTACCCTCTGTCGGGATTTGAGACGATTGCAGCATTCACCATTGGATGGCTTGCTGGTATGTTGTTTGACTACATCCGCATAGGCGTAAAAGGCGGGAGTAGCAGCTAAGCTACTACCGAATCTTAGGCCTCTTATTCTAAATCTATCGCAATTTTATTGATATTTCCCTGTCCGAGTCCTGATTACCATCCCTGAGGTCAAGCCTGTTGTTAGACGGCTTTGGTTGCGCTGAGTCTAGCTCTTGTTGCATTCTTTCTTGGATAGATAAATTCTCTTTATTAATAGTATCTGAAGATGGCATAACATTGGCAACCGGAGGTGTTGTCGGTATATCTACAGGAGTACCAGGATTATCCTGAGGCGACCGTGACAAGCCGCCCATCTGACCACTACTCAAACTCTGCATGTTAGGGCCTGAACTAGCAGTAGACGTTGGCGTCGGTATTGTCACTGGCGTTGCAGGAGATAACGCGCCAGAGGCTTTTTGTGTTGGTACTGGCTGCGCACCGCCTATCTGCTTACGCTTCGACAACCACTCGTCTAGGAAAGATTTATTTTCTCGTAATGCAGTAGGTTTAGGTGAAGTAGCTTGTGTCTTTGTATTTGCCCTGCCTAACCGCTCAAATATTTCCTTCTCCACAACAGCACGCGGCCTGCCATATTTCGCAGAAGATAGCCTCACTAGCGCATCCCGCAGCTGAGAGTTCTCCTGCCCCATCGGTGGTATCCAGTTCATACTAAACGGCGCCGATGGAACATTGTTGATCATAACTGAGGTAATTGATTGGAAGTTTGGCAACTTAGACAAATCATCCACATCAAAGACCGGCTGAAATTTCTTGACCATCAACTCAGCGTCCGTCACGCCAATACGCCCAGAAATCACTGTACCGACGTTACCAATGATTGCTTCACGTATCTTATCCGTCAACTGGGTCATGAACTGGTTACCCATGATAAGGCTTAGCTTATATTTACGAGCCTCAGACAAGATAGACTCAAAGCTATCTGTAGCAAAGTTCTGAAACTCGTCAACATACAATGAAAAATCAACTCGCTGGTCCTCCGGGGTATCGGCTCGAGCCATCGCTGCAGCCTGAAACTTCATCACAAAGATAATACCGAGCAGCTTGGAGTTCAGCTCTCCCATCTTACCTTTGGAGAGGTTAACCAATAGGATCTTATTATTATCCATTATCTCCCGCAAGTTAAATCCAGACTTCGTTTGCCCAATGATGTTGCGCATTGCATCGTTAGAGATAAATGGACCAAACTTTGCGACAACCCAAGACACAACTTCACCAGCTTCATTAGATCGCTGCGACGCTGGAAACTCCTTTGTCCAGAAATCAATCACTTGCGGGTCGGTAACATATTTCAGTTTACTCTTCACAAATTCTGGGTCTATGAGACATTTTGGTATATCGATAAACGTTCCGCCCGCGGGATCAGACATCAATAACAACGCACAGTTACGGAAAATGTGCTCCAAACGAGGACCAACGATTCCCGTATGTCCCGGGTCATACAACCCATACAGCATATTAATTGCTTCCTGTACTAAAAAGTCTTTCTGGTCTGGTGTATCAAACTCAAACATATTCAAACCAATAGGGTTTGTCATGTCGGCTGGATTAAAATATATAATATCTTCGACACGCTCTTTTGGCACCTTACCAAGAAGAGACTCTACCAAGTCTCCGTGCGGGTCAATAAACGCAAAGCCTCGACCATCCATCATGTCTTGATATGCCATATTCTCCTGCAAGACAGACTTACCGACACCAGTTTGACCAATGATATAAACGTGGCGACGACGGTCTTTTGTTCCGATGCGAATAGGTTTTTTAACTCCACGAAATTCGTTATAACCAATCAACAGGCCTTCGTCCAAAACATCTGTAGGACCATCAACCTGTTTAGACATCTGGCGTTTAACTTGGGAGGTCGGTATTGATGAGGAGCCAGGTAAATGGAACAACGTTGCCATTTCTACACTATTCAAGATGTTATATTTTATCTGTTGTGGAAAAAACCTCATTATGTAGGCTGTTGTAATTTCCTCTATATTGCGCGTAACTGAGAACTTAAAGCCATTATTTCGTGGTGAATCAAACAACGCAAAAGCGGCAATAATATTCTTCAACAGAGATTGAGACCTTGCTGCAGTATTAGAAGAGACCACAACACGAATCAAAACCTCATAGGCTGGATACCTAGTCTTTTCACTGACAGCATCAACTTCTGCCTGCTCAAGCGAACTCAACGGCTTATTTTCTTCTTCTTTTTGCTTTTCATTATTTTCTTGTGGTGGTTTCCACAACGCTTCCAAAATATCCTTCGGGGCTATAAGTGCACCAATACCCGTCTTTTTCTTTTTATGTTTTCGCAAATTGTCAATGTGAAGCTCAGAGGCTTTAGCCCAGCCGTCATATGCTGGCCTGATGAGAAATTGTATACCAATTCCATCGTCTTTCGATGCAGACGAAAGCGCATTAAGCAATGCCCGCGATGCATCACGCTTTGATTCTTGATACGTCGCTATTGGATAAATGAAAGACTTGCGCAAGGTGAATTCACCGCCTATCATGCCAGAAGTGCGACCAATCTCACTAAAAATATTCACTTCGCTCATCTCCTCCAATCGTGCTGATGGATAAGCTGCTATGATAGCTTGGCGAATAACGTCGATCAGCACCACAGGCACCACTGCATAATAGTGGACTAAACCACCAGTAGCGACAATCTCAAGAGATATATGACGCTGACCATAAAACTTACTCTTAAAGCCTTTGGTAGCGGTGCTGGATATAATATTATACATAACCTGTGCCTGAGAGATGACCTCCTCATTGAGGTCACGCTGATCACGGCTACCATTATCTATATCCTCACTGGTCGGAGGCAAATGTATCAACAAAGGCACCATTTTTAGGCCGCGCTCATAATTCTTTGCTTCACGCATAGCATTACGGTACAGTATAAAAATTACTGATGTTCCAACAGCTATAATCCCTAATACCAGTAACCCTAAGATAAGAACTCCACCCATTAATCCATCCTACTCATCAGACTGACCAAGAGTCTTATTATATCGTTTCTTCAGATAGTCTGCCTGTAGCTGAGCAATAACCCGCGCTCGTTCATGGGGATTACCCTCTGTTAGGGCAATTAAACTCTTTAGCTTATCAACCCACTCTTTCTCAATCAAATCATCATCCCCTGCTATAGAAGGAACTCCTGCCATAACTGCATCATCATCCGTCTGCGGTGTCTGAACACTAGCAGGATCCTGAGGAGTAGGCTGTGCCAAGTTTGCTATGTCAACAACAGGCAACGCCGGCGTAGCAGGTAATTGCTTCCCCTGCTCGATGGATTGTGTCCCATACTGTTCAAAACTTTTTTCTTGATTATCATATTGACGCTCTACATCAGGAGCTACAGGAGCTGATTCTGTCCTCGGTATTACTGGCGTCGTCTCAGGATTCATACTCAAATTATATCATGGTGTACACGAAAAGACCATGTTAGAACCTCTTATATACGTACAAACAAGCAATCACTTCAAAGATGACAACGAGACAGATATCAAAAAGCTTTATGCCGCCAATAGATTGAATTCCTAGCAATATAACTGGAGCCAAAGCAAGCATGCTGGAGAAATAATACAATTTTATATCCTGTCGATTTTTACTACCATCTCTAGGCTTTGGCATATGTAATATAGAAAATAAAAATCTCAGCAAAATATATAAAGCGCTAGTTAGTGCCACATATAGGGAAAATAAAAACAAAAGAACCCCAAAAGGACCTATGCCAGATGGGGTAGTCATATTTATAATCAATAATACCGTTAGGGTTGCAACGCAGCCAATTGTAATAGCGATCTTCTGCTTCATATCACATATTATACACGAGCGCATAGCCCAAAAGAGCCCGAGCGATAACAGAAGTTGAACTACAAACGCTCCATCCGCCGCTTCAAAACAACTATTAGGGCGCGGGCATTGCGAGTTCGTCGTTATCGCTCAAGGCGACTGACCGCTCCTTATGTAAGGAGCATGTCCTTGCGTGAAGTTCCTTCCACACATCCAGTACTCTCATTACCAATACCTTACAAAGATAAGGATAAACTGGATGTGTGTGTACTATCCACGCGCGCTCAACACCTATACTATTTGTAACTTGCGAATAATCACAAATAACTTTAGTGGAGCATCGGCGGCACCATGACTAAAACACAATAATCAAATATAGACTATATGCTTTCAGCTTCATGTTGCAGCCGTTCCCTACACCAAAGTAATATTTAGCGCTAAGCGATATTCTAGAATTAATTATTTTAATGTACTTTTTTGCTTTGTTTGTTTTTCAAAAGCTTATGTACACATATTAGCATCTATTGCGAAATAAATCAAGTATCTTTCCAAGAAATTTGTTGTAATAATCACATAAATTAATAATATTTACCATACAATCATCTGTAAAATCAATATTCTAAGGACAGTGACCATACAGTGAATATTACAACAATAATAATTCACCAGGCTTATATCTGCCAAGAAAATTCTTTGTCTATGCTAACTAGATCACAGCTCATGCAGTAGCAATAGCTAGTAAATACGCTACGACTTATCTAACAATTTCTTTAGAATTACTTAAACAAAAGCATACTACTCAATATGTTACAAATATATAATCATTATCCACTGGGTGCAGACATACGCGCATACAATATCAGTCACTATTAACAACATCCTTCATCTTTGTGGTAGATTTTTAAATCATGTTATTGCCACTACTAAAACCTCAGCAGTCCGTCTCTCGTTAATGAAGGCGGCGTTATTACCTGTATTGCATGGTCTATCGCCCTCCTCCACATACCGTATAAATATAGCAAGCAGAAGGACTACGCGGTTAGTAGCAACCTAGCATCACTAAGGACTGCTTGAGAGTTAAAAATAGCTGTTCTTGCCCTACAATCAGGTGTAGTTTTTTTTACTCATTAAATCTTTAGTAAACATGTTGACATAACCGTTTTCATGGATTATTATAGGGGTAGCTTCTGAATAAAAAAGTTGTACAAACTAATAATGGAAGCCAAAAATAAACAGATCATCAAAAACTCCACTTTTTGAAAACGACCACTACTCGCAGGTGGTTGTTTTCTTATATGAAAGTTTTTCATAACAAAAAATCAGCCTAATGGCTGATGTTAGTTGAGCTGTTTGGTGGAGCTGCCGGGTACTGCCCCCGGGTCCAGTTGGTATCATAAATATTCGTCTACAAACATAGGATCATTTACATTTTTATAACACAGCTTGGATAATAAACGAACCCAAAAACCGAGCTTGTTACGTGGCAAAAGTCCCATGTATTTGCCACTTCCAAATACATAGCGAGCAACATAAATTCTGACACCTCAAATCGTATCATGTTGCCTATACGAAGAGATGGCTATAGATTAAGCTACAGCTGGCGCAAAGGCTGGAGCCTTGAACAGGCTAGCTACTCTGCTTGCAAAGTTTTTTGCATTTAACAATATGCGTATCGTGCATGTTCGGTTTGCAGAATATTTTGATAAAGTCCAACTGTCGAACGCTATTTCAGCCCCACAATCATATACAGTATACCACCCCACCTTTAAAAACCAAATAAATTATAGTTAACTGTACATATATGACGGTAAGCAAGATACTTTCTGCAACACCATGTGGGTTTCAAGGCCAATTAATTGAAATTGAGGGGGATCTATCAAAAGGGCTACCGAGTATCCAAATTGTTGGCTTAGGGAATAAGGCGATCGACGAAGCAAAGGACCGAGTCCGAAGTGCTATCAAGAACTCTCTACTTGAGTTTCCAAAGGGCAAAATTGTCATCAACCTGGCGCCAGCTGAACTACCAAAAGATGGTACCCAGTTTGATCTGCCAATTGCATTGTCAATATTACAACTGAATAATCTCCTCTCGCAAGAATCCGTTAGCAACGCGCTCTTTGCTGGAGAGCTAGCTTTGGATGGTTCCATCAGACCCATCCAATCAGCTATTACCATCGCTGAGGTAGCCAAGAAAAACAATATTACAACTATCTACATTCCAGCCGATAACACAGAGCAAGCCTTGTTATTAAACGACATCACTGTTATCCCTATCAAAAGCCTGCGCCAATTATTCCTACATCTGAAAAAAGAATGCCTGATACCACCTGCTGTTAAAAAAACTACATCTGATGTTACAGAGGTGACAGACACTCCAATAGACACGATCATCGGACAAGAGCAAGCTAAACGAGCCATTAGTATTGCAGTAGCAGGAAGACATAATTTACTATTTTCAGGACCCCCTGGGTCTGGCAAAAGTATGCTAGCAAAGGCTTTAGCGAGTCTATTGCCTCCTTTAAGGGGTCAAGAAATAATAGATGTCACTAAACTACACAGTATAAGCAATCCGGACTTAGCAGACAGCATAATCTCATCTAGGCCATTCCGCGCACCGCACCATACAGCGAGTAGAGCTTCTATCATAGGAGGAGGCCCTAAAGCCCGACCAGGAGAAATAAGCTTAGCGCACAATGGAGTCCTATTCTTGGACGAAATCTTAGAGTATCCACGATCGGTCTTAGAAGCGTTACGCCAACCCATGGAAGACCATACCATAACCATCAGTCGTGCTAACCAAAAATACAAATACCCTGCCAGTTTTTTACTAGTTGCCACTATGAATCCTTGTCCTTGCGGATATTACGGAGATGCTGAGAAAAATTGTACTTGTACATCTTCTCAAATCCTTAACTACCAAAAACGATTGTCAGGGCCGCTCCTTGATCGCATAGATATGACAGTAACTGTCAATCGCGTGAACCATGAAATACTCCTACAGAATAAGCCGTTGAATAATTCACAACAGTTGAAAATAACAGAGAGCATACAACAGGCATTACATTTTCAGCAACAGCGTTTCAATAGTAGTGAAAAGCACAACGGATCATTAAAAAGCTCTGAGATCGACCGCTATGCTCACCTATCTCCTGAGGCAAAAAACCTTCTCATTAAAGCAGCGAAAAGCTTGGATCTTAGCACGCGAAGCTACTTTAAAGTTATAAAGGTAGCTCGAACCATCGCCGATTTGGAAGCTTCCGACACAGTTGATACGCCTCACGTCGCCGAAAGCTTGCAATATCGGCAAATTCAACATTCATAGATCCTTGAAATACGCGCTCCTATCTGTTAGAATTGACTTTGGAATTAATCTAACGATTCACTTTATAAAGGAGAGCTAACGATTAATAAAACAATTCGTACCAACGGAGCTATCCGTGCTCGCGAACTACGCGTTATTGGTTCAGATGGTGAGCAGCTAGGAGTGATGTCACTCCGTGAGGCACTAGCAGCGGCAGAAGAAGCGGGACTAGATCTCGTGGAAATATCACCCAACGCTAATCCACCTGTGGCCAAAATCGTCAACTGGGGCAAATACCAGTACCAGAAGATGAAGGACCAGCAACGTAATCGCAAACTAGCTAAAGTCAGCGACCTGAAACAAATGCGTTTTGGTCTCAAGATAGGCCAAGGCGACTTGGAAGTAAAACTTCGTAAAGTCCGTAAATTCTTAGAGGAAGGACACAAAGTTCGCATCCAAGTAATGTACAAGGGACGCGAAATGGCGCACAAAGAGATTGGTTACGAATTGGTTGAAAAAATCACTACCCTGCTTGAAGAAGTTGCAATCGTAGAACAAAAGCCTCAGATGGCAGGTCGCAATCTGAGCGTAGTAATAAGGAGTAAGTAATGCCAAAACTAAAGACCCACAAGGGCACTGCTAAGCGCATCAAGCTAACCAGTACCGGCAAACTAACCCGCCAACGTGCATTTGGCGGTCACCTCTTAGCCAAGAAGTCTAAGAGCCGTAAACGTGCCATTAACACAACAGCAACCGTAAAAGGCTCTATGGCCAAAAACGCTCGTCGAGCAATGGGAGTGTAGTATATTATGCGAGTAAAACGAGGTGTTTCAGCACATGCGAAACATAAAAAGATCCTTAAAGCTGCTAAAGGAATGCAGCATAACCGTACGCGCAGTTTTCGTCTAGCAAAACAAGGCGTTATTCGCGCTCTGCAATACGCTTATCGCGATCGTCGCAATAAAAAACGCGACTTACGAGCATTGTGGATTACACGTATTAATGCAGCTGCTCGCCAAGAGGGTACTACCTACGGCAAGTTGATCGCTGGCATGAAGGCTAATAATATTGAGGTGAACCGCAAAATATTAGCAGAGATAGCGGTAAATGATCCTGTAGCATTCAAAAAAATCGTTCAAGCAGCTACAAAATAGGTCACAACTTACAAATAATATAGTAAAAATCCTCCTATTGATGGAGGATTTTTACTATACAGTCCACCGATAAGCCGGGTTCTGTCGTGGGCAATCATCTATCTAGTTCATTTGTTGCCAAATGAATCAAGCGGTTCTCGACCTACAGGTGGACACCCGAAATGTAGATCTCCTTGCAACCGACAGGGTTTACCTCCTTGCTATGTCACCATAGCAAGCTGTAAGCTCTTACCTTACTCGTTTCACCTTTTCCCATAACTATGGGTAGTTTTGTTTCTGTGGCACTTTCCCTAGGGTCACCCCCGGTCGCCGTTAGCGACTGTCGTGTCCTTTGTTGCCCGGACTTTCCTCTTGACAAGAGTCAAGCGATTGCCTAGTGAACTGCTGTATCTGATTATATATGCTCTGTAATTATTCGTCTACCCACCAAGCCCAATTAAAAATATGCAAACAAAAAGCCCCCGGGCCATGAACGCTTGATATTCCCCGCATAACGCAAGGTGGGTGCTCGCAACATATCACCACGGTGATATATCATATAAAGCTCCCTATCATATGATGTTAGGAAAATCATATGCGCCCATAGACTCAAGGGACTACTTATATTATACACTAAAAATCAAAATAAATACCTGAAGTGTGTGCATAATCAACCAATTCATAAACAAAGATATAAATGGCGAACCAACCATGACAAGAGCCATGATGATGACAAGTCCATATTGTTCGACCCGTCTCATAAAACCTCTCACAAAGTCCGGAGCCAATGCATAGAGCACTCTAGATCCGTCAAGTGGTGGTATGGGGATCATATTGAAAGCAAAAAAGCCCAGATTGACAAATATAAAAGTCTGAAGCGTGACGCCGATTAACGATGGCGAAAAACCAAATTTATCTACAAAGCCTAAACTTACGCCAATACCAAAAAAAGTAAAAGCCAACACTAGGTTGGTTAGGGGTCCGACAATCGCCACCAAAGCGACACCCCATTCCTCAAATCGTACCTTATGTGGATTAAATGGTACTGGCTTAGCTCCACCAAACACCGGAGCACCTAACATCAACAATACTAATGGTAATAGGATAGTGAGAAAAGGGTCGATGTGTCTTATAGGATTGAGCGATAGTCTTCCCTCTACTTTGGCGGTTTGATCACCCAAGAAATACCCCATAAAAGCATGCATCGCCTCATGAATAGTCATTGATACCAGAATCACTAACAATGTAATTATCACGGCTGTAAAGTTCATGTATTTTATTATACCATCTTGACTATTTTGTGATATACCGTTACAATATTAGGGATTGTTTAATAAATGAGAGAGGTTGGAAATGGCATCACGATGCGAACTAACCGGCAAAGGCAAGCAGTACGGCCATAACGTGAGCTTCTCACTGCGACGTACAAAGCGAGTTTTTAAGCCGAATCTACAAAAAAAGACCTTTACGGTCGGTGGCCAAAAAGTCACAATGGTACTTAGCACCCAGGCGATTCGCACTCTTCGAAAAAAAGGTATTCTACAGAGCGCAGCAAAAGCTAAATAAATAAAATCCTCCATGATGGAGGATTTTATTTAATCAGATTAACTGCGATCAATTTTCACTACCGTCAATTGCTCAGGTAGAGCTTCCGCGGACTTAACTTTCCACTTAGTGCCAGCATCTATACCAGAAGCACCTACTTCTTTTAAGAATGTATCTAACACATCCTGTGGTACCTCATACGCTAATTCTGGATCTGAATAATGAACCGGTATAACAACTCGAGGATCAATTTGCTTAACAATTACTGCTGCTGCCGTAGCATCCAGAGTGTATCCTCCGCCACCGACAGGCAGTACAACGATATCAGTAACTCCAATTTGCTCTAATTGTTCCTCACTCAACTTTGGATCAATATTCCCCAGGACAGCTATTCTCACCCCACCTATCAGAAGCTTATAGATCGTACTATTATTCCCTTCTGCATCGATGTGTCGTTGAGCAGGAAAGCCAGCTAACCCAACATCTGCTACCTCATACTCACCAGGGCCATCAAATTGTACGCGAGGATTACCTACTGTTGATGCGAATCGGTCTTCAGTGAGTACCTCGACCACATCCTCAACAGATAAGTCCTTCTTACCAACTAGCGATAGTCTTGGATCAAATACAACCTTTACGTTTTTTGTTGTAAAAATGACAGCATTAGCACCCTTATATTCTATGTCAAACATATTGTCTCCTTATTTTAATATTCTATCTACATCAACTAACACTGAATGCTTACCACTCAAAATATCAGTCACAAACCTATCACGAACGCTCAACCGATAATAGAAGTCATCATATGATAACACGGCATAGTTAAGGCTCTTCTTTTCTAGTTTTTCGGCTTTATCCATCAATTTTTCCAGCTGAGATTGTACGATCTCACCCACAACCAATAAATCTACTCGACTAGCAGAACCTCTAACTAACGTTCCTGCTGCTATGGCAAGCCGCAAACCAGAGAGTTGACCCACTTTAGCTAACCAAGTTGTGTCTTTTGCGACAGCTTTTGGCTCTTTTGCTTTAGGTGAGTTGTCAGCAAATATCATAGATAAAGCCTCGAAATATTGGTACTGTTGATTGACTGCATAGTACAGCTTATTGTCAGCATTATCAGACACAATGATACCGACATTCATCATATTGGCTAATTCACGCCTCACGGAATTAATCTGCTCATCAATAAGACGCGTAATCTCTCGCACGTAGAATGATTTTCCGGGATTATTTAAGAATAAATGCAGCAGCTTTACTCTTGTTTTTGAACCAAATAACGAATCAATCATTGCACAATAATTGTATCACGGATTGCCCAGGTGAGCCAGTATCTGTGATAAATAGTGTTCAGCTGAATATAGGTCACACCACACAATATAGGGGTTGCGTCTCAACCAAGTCATTTGGCGTTTAGCTAATTGCCGATCACTAACAACCATCCTCTGTATCATTTCAGCGTAGTCAATTTTACCACATATATATTGACGTATTATAGGATAGACATTGCCCGTCATCGCCTCACTACACCAGTCATACTTACTGCCCAAGTATGTTGCCTCATCTACAACATTATTGGTCAATAGTTGTTCAACCCTTTGAGCAACCCTGTTAGCCAGTTTATTTTTTTCTGTTGCTATTCCTACAACAATAGTATTCTCTTGTATTGATGCATTTTTTACTACGGTTTGAGCACTTCGTTCGATGGCCCGAACGACATAGCGTTTATTATATTTATTCTCTGGCAAAGACATGTTGTTATCAACACAATACTTATGTAGGTCTTCTATGCTCATATATTCTAGCCTCTGACGATACCTTTCATCGCTCCTATTCGCAAAACTAAAATTAAAAACAACCCCATCTATATATAATCCGGTGCCCCCAACCAGAAATGGTATGTTGCCACGGTCGCGAATTTCTGCAATTTTTTTTGTTGCATACTCCTTAAAATCAGCAGCCGAGAAAAGCTGCCCTGGTTCTACTAAATCAAGCCCCCAATGAGCTACGCCTTGCATCTCCATGGGGGTTGGCTTGGCAGTTCCTATGTCCATGTCGCGGTACACTGTCCTGCTGTCTGCACAGATAATCTCGCCGCCAAACTTTTTTGCTAATTTTATAGCCAGGGACGTTTTGCCGCTCGCCGTCGGACCGGTAATAACAATCAGAGGCGCTGTTTGCTCTAGCTTATTGGCTTCCATCGTCGCTCCTCAAAATCAATTATTCGCCATCGTGCGTCACAAAAAATCCCATCTTGTTCAAGCAATTGTTTTTGTGCCCCTTGACCACCAGGAAAACCGACAGCTAATCCACCCTTAGCATTAACCAAGCGATGCCATGGTAAATCCAAAACTCCATTATGGGCGATACCTCCAACGATACGCGCTGCATATGGATGCCCAGCCATGGCGGCTAAGTCTCCATAGGTAGTGACTTTGTCATTTGGTAATTGCGCCATCAATTCATAAACTTTATCGCGCAAGCTCATCGCTGATAGTTTGTTCAATATATTACTCCAAGTTACTTGGCTATTTCATTGGTTATTGTATGTTCTGGATATAGCTAGCCAATTGATCAATCGAAATTTGTTCTTCACCCTTACGAGTACGCACACTAACGGCACGTGCCGCTTTATCTCTTGGGCCAACAATAATCTGTGTTGGTATTTTTACAACAGTTGCTTCACGAACCTTCTTGCCAATTGATTCATTTCGAATGTCTGTTGTAAATCTGACTTCATTATATTTTACTGGTTGCATCAAAGTAACCCCTGATAAAATCGTTGTTATTTCATCAACATAGTCCATAACAGTGTCATTGATCGTCAAAATACGTACCTGTTCTGGTGCTGCCCAAAATGGAAACCAACCGCCTGTGTGCTCGATGAATACGCTCAAGAATCGTTCGATTGAACCCAACAACGCACAGTGAATCATCACAGGCGTTGTAAAATTGCCATCACTCTCTGTGTACTCCAAACCGAACCGCTGCGGCTGCACAAAGTCTAATTGTACTGTCGCAACTTGGTGTTCACGACCGATGGCATCAGTTGCCATGAAGTCAATTTTTGGTCCGTAAAAAGCAGCCTCACCTTCCTGTTCAAAATAGTCCAGACCAACTTTTTCAACTGCTGATTTCAACTGGTTTTGTGCAGAAGCCCATAGCTCACGTTCGCCCAAATATGCATCAGAATCATCACGATAACTCAGTCGAACTCGCAGCTTCATATCAATGGTATCGTACAGTTCCCGTGCAGCAGACAATAAATTATTGATCTCTTGCTCAATCTGGTCTGGACGACAAAAGACATGACTGTCATCCTGGGTCAACGAGCGCACACGATTCAAACCACCCAGTTCACCAGTTTTTTCATCACGATAGTCAGTGGTTGTCTCCAAATAGCGTACCGGCATATCACGGTAACTGCGCGGCTGTGAAGCAAAAATTTGCGTATGGTGTGGGCAATTCATCGGCTTTAGCGCCATTTCATCACTAGTTTCCTGACTTTTAACCAAAAACAGCTCTTCACCAAATTTGGCCCAATGGCCTGATGTTTCATACAGATCCTTTTTGGTGATATGTGGCGTCCAGACTTTTTCAAAACCAAATCTCTGGCGTAATTGATTTGAATACTGCGCCACGATATCGCGCAGAATAGTTCCACGAGGCGTAAATAACGGCAAACCAACCCCCACGAGCGGCGAGGTGGTGTACAAATCAAGCTCCTTGCCTAACTTGCGATGATCACGCTGTTTGGCCAGTTCTAATTTCTTCAAATATTCATCCAACTCTTCCTGCGTAGCAAAAGCCACACCGTATAATCGCTGCATTTGAGGATTTTTTTCATTACCGCGCCAGTAAGCGCCTGCAACCCGCATTAATTTAAACACACCAACTTCACTGGTATTTGCAACATGCGGTCCGCGACATAGGTCCCTAAACGATCCGTTCGTATAGAATGAGACCTCATCAAGCGCACTATCGCCTTCGGTAATTGTGCCCATTTCTGCGGCATCCAGATCTTTTGCCACTGTCGTTCCGGCACGTTTCAGATCGTTAAGAAGCTCTTCTTTGTATGGCTGATGATTATCCTTGGCCCATTGAATAGCATCGTCAATTGGACATTTTGTGCAAACAAAGTCCTGCTTCTCGGCAATAATTCGGCGCATTATCTTTTCAATTTTATTGAATTGTTGCTCACTAATCTTTGTTTCGCCAAGATCAATATCATAATAAAACCCATGTTCAACAACCGGACCAACCCCAAACTTAGCATCTGGCCATAACTGCTGCACGGCTGTTGCCATGATGTGTGCTAGGCTGTGTCGCATTGCATAGAGTTTATCTTCGCCCATAGAACCTCCTTTAATGTCCTGGATGCATTTGGCTTAAATAATGAATAAGATATTTATATGCCTCGGGCCAGAAAAACTGGCGGTTCCACCTTGGCGATTCTCTTGCTCCGACTGTTATCGTTCATTCAAAACGCATGCGTCGCAACCGCTTCCATGAGGTTCCGAAGATGGTTAGTCTTCATCACTACCTTGCGGTTATTATACCAGCTAATGGCAACTCTCTCAACAAAAGCTATTTTGCTATCACTAAACACTCTACAATCACTATATCTTGTAGGATTGGAGTATTTCTGATACTATCAGTAAGCGGGGGCGATTAGCTCATTTGGCTAGAGCGCAGCATTGACGTTGCTGAGGTGATAGGTTCGAATCCTATATCGCCCACCACACTAAGCACCTTTACGGGTGTTTTTTTATTTACTCACATATTCACACCATGATATATCAATTGTGAGATTGTTCTATTGACTTTTTAAACCGTTTATGCTAATATGTAATATATGAGTAATCGTGCCACTACTAACGTGATCGCGTCATCAAAAAAACAAGATGCATCACTTCTCAGCAAAATCACTATCCATTTCGAATATGACAAGCAGATCAAGGAAGTTCGTGCTAACTACTGCAGGATGAACGAGAAAGTAAAATAACCATCAGAGACCATTTCACCCCTATCCCCAGTAATAACTCTGGGGATATTTCTTTATCCACTACACACTTATGGTTTTCCACTAGATTTTTTAATAGCGTTATGTCAATATATAGACATGATATGTATAAATTGTTTTCACAACAAAACTCGTGTGATAAACTCACGAAAGCATAAAAAGTACCCTCAACTGTGGCGGCGAAGATCTTGCGACAACTGTCATACTACTTTTACTACGTATGAATATCCCTCAATTGACAACACACCAGTCGTCAAAGAAACAACCGAGGAACCATTCAATATCGGTAGATTAACACTCAGTATTGCGAAAAGTCTCCAGCACGATGACCATTCAGCGAAATATGATAGCTTTCATTTGGCACAGACTGTTCAGAGAAATCTCCTCATTAAGAATATGGCAACAATACCAGTAGATAGTATCACCAAAGAAGTTCACACTGTACTCACTAGATACGACCCTGTGGCAGCCATACAGTACGCCGCCCAGCACAAATTGCTTATTTCGAAGCGCCGCCCTGGTCGTCCTTCGACCGGTTACGTTCTGCCTTCAATCGATCATTGATATCAACGGTTAGTTTCTCGGTAACATCAAACTTATCTAGATATCGTCCCGTCATTAGCTTCGTTTGAGCAGCATACGCCGCCATGGAGCTATACAGAATAGACGTAACTGGCATCAAGATCCACTGTATCAACATCAAGAAAGTACGTCGCTTCTTATAGCGCGCTGGGCGCGGCGGTAAAATCTTAAATGAAGAAAAGATAGCAATCACCATACCAAGCATCGCAATAGTCTGTAATAAGCTGATCGTACCAGGCAGCTGATGGGCATCTATGTTTCGTACTGCCTCTGGGTTTAATAGAAGCGGTAACCACGCTCCAAAGGCCGTTACAAGCGCTACGTACGCTAATGTGACATGACCGTCCAATAACCTCAGAAAACGCGTCAGACTTGGCCAGAACGGCGCTCGGCGCTTAGAACTGAACACCCGAGACCCTACATAAGCAACGTCAGAAGCACCATATGCCCAACGACGAAGCTGAACAAACTGTGCCTTTAGCGTCTTTTTATACGTTTCTGACAAAACTGCATCTTGATAGATTGGTGCATATATTGGCACTACCCCGTATTTACCATCGAAATGGAAATAACTACGCCAATATTGGTGCCCGTCCTCAACGATCGTCCTGACGCTCCAAAAATCCATTTCCACTAGCGCATCCATCGGTTGCGCATGTGATGCAAAATTCCTTAAAGCATATGGGCGCATTGAACTAACAATATTCCAAAATGAGTTGCCCGTTGCAATCACGCGCATAGGTGCCGGCACGTCCCATATGTTATTAGTAAACAATGCAATCGGCTGATACGATAAGTTCTTGCGATCTTTATAGACAATGTATTCATAGGTGATGTAATCAAAATAGGTGGGGTGTGGTTTGTTATCACAGTCCATCGTGGTAACCAGCACCTGGGAGAAAGCTATCCCAAGGTCACCCAGATAGCTTTTCAGCCAACGCCCTGCATGCGTGATGTTGCCACCCTTACCTATCACCTCATGTTCTATCCCCTTTGGATGCTCAACAATATGGAACGAATGGAACGCATCGTTATATTTCTTTTGCAGTGTCTCGGCGGTTTTTTTAATTTCAGCGCCTCCGCGCTCCTCATAGGTAAATACGACAATGAGATGCGACAGATCATAGGTTGTATCTAGTAGTGACTGAACTGCGGGCTCAATAATTTCAATACTCTCATTGTATGCTGGCATAATGATTGCATTATAAATTTGTGAGGGCTTAGGATATTCCGACGGTTCATCAATGATACTTTGTAGATTTTTCAGATGGATGGTATGTTCAAACTTCTCACTTTTTGTAGAGAGTAATCGAGCATGAGCAGCCGCTGGATCTTCAAGGTCATGTAACCTTCGAGACCAGTCCACCTGACAGGCTTTCTCCATGTTTGTACGACCAACCAACATATGATAGCTGATACCAAAAATCTTTATGAGAGCCATGGATATCAAGACCAATAGATACACAGAAGCTAGCAATGGATTAAAAATTGATAGCAAAATTAATAGAATGATGACGCCATAGCTCAGCATTCCAGGCAGCATCTCTAAGAAACGGTAGAATGGTTTTCGTTTGCCTACGGGTATTTCTAAATCCATATCATTTATCCAAACGAAGCAATTCGTAATATTGGTAACGCAAATAGCAAGAGGATAGCCGAAAAACCAATCGTTCCCCAAGCTAGAGCCAAACCGAGATGACGACGCTCCAGTTTCACTAACTTAACTGCGAGGATACTGTGCCCCAGAATAGCAACAACTTCCAGCAAAGCATAAAACCACAATGTGTACCAATAGTCTCTATATAGGCTTGTGATACCAAAGGCACTATATTGGGTGATAACCTGTGTTTCACGCGGTTTTATGTGAGCCGCCAAAACGATCACGACGATGACGGCAAAAATGATGTTAAAAAGTATCAAACCTGCCAACCAGCGGTCGCTCATAATAGTCTTAATACTCGTCGTTATTTCTTGTTTCATACTACTATGGAGCCGCTGACCGGATTCGAACCGGTGACCTACGCTTTACGAAAGCGCCGCTCTACCAACTGAGCTACAGCGGCAAGACTCCTCCGCATAATTATATCAGATGTGAATTATTTTTCAATCAAGAGAAATGTAGTAGGTAGCCTTCTTTTCAGTTTTGAATGCATCAACTTTAGCCTTAAATGCCGTTAGTGGCACGTGAATATAGCTATACTTCACAGAACTATCAGTTCGCTCATCAACACGAATAAAGTAGTAGCCGTCACCAGAAACCGTCTGCTTGGCTTCTGAAGTGGTTCCTGGTTCAATTTTCAGAGCCTGTTCAGTGATGCCGTCAGCATTATCCTTGCCAACTGACATGTCGGCAACATATTGCACTGATTGACCATGTTCTGTCGCAATATCTGCCAAGCTTTTACCTGATTTTATGGCTCCATCTATAGCAGAAACCAGGTTGGTTGCCTTGTCATCAACAGCAAAGGATACTTTACTAGTGATGAGGCTATCTCGAAGGTTTTCTTTCATCTCAGCGAGAGACAATCCCAATGTCTTACGAACGGCAGCATCATACGAAGCATCAGAAAGTCCGCGCTTATGCCGTTGCAACGCTGCATCAATCTCAGAATCTGATACTGTAATTCCCTTTTCTTGAGCAATTTTCTTTGCGTATGTAATTTTTACAACTAAGTCCATGGACTGTTGTCGTTGAAACTTCACCTTATCATCACCACCCAGACGATTGACTGACTCGAGGGAAGCTAATGTACTGCGGTAGTATCGTAAATAGTCACTATAGCGAACTGTTGCACCTTCGATGGACGCCACAGGCAGTGGTACAGTGCGCGTGATTCGATAAGCGACATCCCCTGTGTCACGCCAAATGTAAAGCTGAACCCACACAAACACCGTCATCAAGATTGCTGTTCCAAGTCCAATGAATATAGCGTTCCACACCAACCGGTGCCTGGTGTATTGAATTGGGTACTTGTGCTTACGACCACCCGCCAGAATCTTCTCACGATGTTCAGCGACCGTATCGTTAGTGATACGCGTCGGTACTTTTTTCGACTTTTCTGACTTACGCTTCAGTGCTTTCTTGATCATGACTATTCCTTTCATTCGCTATTTCTACTGCATCTTGCAACATGTTGTAAATTTTATTTGGGTGTTCCACATTCTTAATCACAAGATCACCGACAAATGTTTGAATAATAATCGTTCCAAACTTGAACATTTCGCCGCTGAACCCTGGGATATTATAACTGATAGTTTGAATTTTTCGTAGTTGCAATTCTACAACATCCTTACCAAAGAACCCACGTTGCGTAACCTGGCGGATTCGCCGATCCGTCACGATGAAGTAGGTAAAAAACCACATGAGAAAATGATAAATAAACAACAACAGCCCAAAGATAAAGCTACCAAAGAATACCCACAGCAGTTCGAGATTACTTTGCCAAATCAAAAACGGCACTGCACCAAATGTCATCGGTAATAGCAGACAATAGAAACCTTTGCGCATGGCAATAATGTGGCGACGAAATACAAACAACAAATCCTCGCCATCACGCTGACCATCAAAAGCCTTAACTGTTTTAGTCTTCTTTGTCATAGTCTATGGTACCCCGGGCAGGAGTTGAACCTACAACCTTATCCTTAGGACGGATCTGCTCTATCCAGTTGAGCTACCGAGGCATATTACTATTATACCACGGTAACTCTGTGGATATACCAGTGTTATCGAGTAAATTTTTCACTCAGTGTTGTATAATTTACCAATTCTGCCTCTTCAAACCAGTGGGCAATCTCTTGAACGGCCTCTCCAGAGTCGCCAGAGGCATGGATCAGGTTTGGAATGCCCTTACGGCATGAGTCCGCATAACCAAAGCTGACGTGTGAGTAGTCACCACGGATTGTACCCATATCAGCAGATTTCGGTTCGGTTGGGCCAACAATTTTACGAACCACTGCTACAGCTTCCACACCCTCGAGCACCATGGCAATCACTGGACCATCCATCATCATATCTAGTGTAATATTGAGGGTCTCTTCACCACGACGAGTTGCTAATTTGCCAATGCCCTCATAGTGTTTTTGATAATGTTCCCTGTCTGGAGATACCATCTTGACACCAATAATCTTTAGACCAACTCGCTCAAAGCGTTGTAAAATTTCCCCCACAATTCCCCGCTGGACTGCGTCTGGTTTGAATACAATCAGTGTTCGCTCAACTCCACAGAAAACCTTTCCATCATTACTTGCCATTGTAGCTCCTTTCGTTAGTATTTGTCTTATGATAGCAAAAAGCTATTATTTGATAAACTACCTAAATACCCGTACAATAGGCTTATGTTTGTATCAGAGGCACTGACTGATTTTTTAGAGCATTTAGAGATAGAGGGTGGTAGAAGTCAAAATACCATCCGAAACTATTCATTGTATCTGGAACGATTCATTGAATTTGCTGGCGACATAGAAGTAGTAAAAATTACATCAGAGATGATTCGGCGCTATCGTCTGTGGTTAAATCGTTATAAAAATGACAACGATGGCAAAGCGTTGTCAATTTTAACACAGAGCTACCACTTGATTGCGCTGCGCGGCTTCCTCACCTATCTGTCGCGGCGTGATATCCCCTCACTGTCTGCCGATAAAATCATCTTACCGAAGACGGTTCGCAAACAGGTGACTTTTTTACAATACGACGAGGTGGTTAACTTGATAGACAATATACCACTAGACAGTGAGCAGGGCTTGCGCGACCGAGCAATCATCGAGCTACTTTTTTCCAGTGGACTGCGCGTTTCGGAGCTCGTTAATCTCAATCGAGACCACATCAACCTCAAACGACGAGAGTTTATGGTGCGTGGAAAAGGCCAAAAAGACCGACCAGTGTTTGTTTCACAACATGCCGCTGAACAGGTCGAAAATTACCTACAAGCTCGTCAAGACAGCCTACCTGCTCTTTTTCTTAGCTACAGCAGACGGTCGACTAAGCCAACAATGTCAGGCGATTATCGTCGCTTATCTGCACGTAGTATTCAACGGATGATCTCACACTATGCCCGCCTAGCGGGGATAACTAAACACGTCAGCCCCCACACCATGAGACACAGTTTTGCTACAGACTTGTTAATGAACGGCGCTGATTTACGATCAGTTCAATCACTCTTAGGCCATAGCAGCATATCCACTACTCAGGTATATACGCACGTCACCGACCAGCATCTCAAGGACATACACGAACGCTTTCACAGCGATACTTCTCAGTAGGATTTAGGAGTCGCAAGCTCCGCCTTCTACGATGTTGCCAGCAAGTGAGAAATCCTTACACAAGTTATTTAATACTTCCACAGATCCGGCTGGATACCATATATCCTCACCAAGTCGGAGGCGCGCTTCTACACGACGGAACAGATTATTTGCTCGACCTGTCGAGTCAACCGCCGGCTGAGCACCATAAAGCATGACCTGCTCCGTTCCTTTCATGACAGATACACGCACATTAGCGCCCTTGTAGAGGTGATTTATCGCTAGAAAGGCATTTGCGCTGGCTTCCGGGCTCACCTCATCAAGCTCAATAATAGCTCTACATGAATGGCCATGAGGATGTGCAAAATCTTTAGAACATAGCACCCCGGTTGGTTCATTACGAGTCGTCGGCGTATCAGTAGCACGGCGTAATGAGCCCTTGTGCACTACATTTTCTACCGCTGGCACCCCTGAAACGATACCGTTAGGGCGCAAGAAGACCGCCTGCGATGCCGACGAAGAATCTAGGCTATCTATGGTGAAATTATTACCTGGTGTAATAACCTGAGCACGCAAAACAGCTGGAGCTTGGGCACTCCAAGTAGCCTTTTCTGGTAGACCAATATCGCCATTGTGAACATCGGCCAACGCCACGTTTTTATTGGCATTGTCTTCCTTATTAAACCACTCGATTATCACTTTATCGAACGCTCCCCGAGCACGCAACGGCACCAATTGCACTTTGTTCTCCGCTCCAACGTACAAGAAATCTTCGGTATCCATGGAAACCTTCAAGCAGGTATACGCCTGATCGAATTTCCTACCGTTTGAACTGTTGGTTTGGACCAAGGTTTCTTGCGCATTGCCAGCACCTCCCAATACCGATGATTGACGAACACTGTTGCAATCTTTCTTTTCCAGGGCATCACATGCCGAAGCATTGCCCTTCTGACACGCACGAATCACGCGTTTTGCGTCTTCCACACCAGCCAGCGCGGCATCATAGGCACTTTGCGACAAGTCGTTATTGATGGCTTGCTGCTGATCTTTGAGCATTAATTTCACAAAGCCAGCCGCTAGAATGGTCAATAACATTGCCGAAAAAATGACTGCAAACAAAGATGCTGCGCCCGATTCTTTTCTCTTATCCATTGGTCCTCACTATCATCTCAAAATTATTAATTGCACAGAAATTGAAATTGGCCTCATTGTCTTCTGGTGGCTTACAGGCCATGTCCTGCAGCTCGGCAACAGCACTTGTCCCCAGTGTGAACGATACTTTGTACAGCGCCTCTGAATTATTAGCTGACGTAACGCGAGACGCCGTAAAATCATGCACGGCAATGGCTACATCAGTGCCATCAATAGGCCGCAGCAAATGCGTAACTCGCTCGGGCTCAATGTCCATCGGATATGAACCTGAGGTCGATTGACACAACGCAGCATCTTCATCCAATACTCGCACTAGGTTAATAGCCTGACCATTAGAGCGAACAACTCCACTGCCACTCCGGCGAATCACTGGATCATCAATCGCGGAAGCCATGTTCCAAACGTAGGAATATTGACCCAAGCATACACGACCGCTTCTAACTGACCCAGATTCACGGACTAAAATGACTGGGTTGGCTGAATTGACAATCTTAGTGGCGCTACTCTGTAGAAAGTCTCGACGAATGACATCACTAATCGTTCTACCCGACTGATTAACTGTCTTCATGACGGTACCGCGGTTATATATTTTGCCAGCCTGAACAGCGACCATAGCAACAGACAATAGCAATACTGATACAAATGCCATCGCCAACATCAGCTCTACTAAGGTAAATCCTGAATTAGCTCTTCTCTGGTGCATATAACCTCACAATCGTTCCTATCGTCACAGGCCTTGGCTGACTTGGCGCGTACCAACAAGCCTGAATATACGCATCGTAGGCAGATCCACCGGTGACATGCACCAATTGTACAGAAATACCGTATGAAACATCACCCTCTTGTTTGGCATACACTTGAGCTGGCATATACGACGATACTCGACCAAGCGAATCGCTGCGCGAGCGCAGTGCAAATTCACCGTCACCAAAGTGGTCTGGGCAAGTGTCGACATTTAGGATCTCATTTGCAGCATCTTTTTTGGGCAAGTTCTTCCATAGCTCAGCCATGGCAGCATCGCCCTTGTGGGAATTGTTATGCACAAAACGGAGCATCTCTGCTTGCGCGTCAATCTGCTGGCGAACCAGTGTTGACTCAAGAGACTGCTGAGCTATAGACAGTCCCCGATTCATCACCGTCAGACAACCGACAGCAACTGCGCTAAAAACAGCGGTCGCCAACATGACCTCAATCAAGGTATCTCCAACCTGATGCTTACAGCGCTTTACACGCATTTCCCGCCCCTTTAACCGTCAATGCTTCACTGGATCCAGCGCGCGCACCGATAAAGACCGACAAACGTTCTGGAGCGAACCATTTTTCATCATAGATACAAACTTCATAGGTCGCGTCGCCTCTGCTCGTCAATAGTTCACTAATTTTATCATCTGGATAGGTGCGTGAATCTGAGCGTATCGCCAATTCTCCAGTGGCAGGATTGCGAACCATAGCGACTGACAAACCTCCGCCAGCTGGCTCAACAAGTGCTGTTTTTACGCTCCAGTTGGTCTGATATTCGGCAACATTATTATTGGACGACCGATATAACCAGGTTTTTCCATCAGCCCCAAGCAACGCATAAATTAGCTTCACGCGGAAGCTTCTACCCTGATCGTCGCCAATGATATAGCGCCCTACTATCACGCAGTTTGACTGCCCCCGATAGCCGTTGACACTAGCCCCCGGAATAGGACACGGATCGGTTGGTTGTCGATCATTTTCTATACTAATAACCTTTGAGTACTGTTCGGTTAAAAAATTGGCGTAAGATTGGACAGCGTCGCGATACTGTTGGCGCTGAATAGCCACGCCGATACCAGCCAATAAGGCAATCGCCATGGTGCCGGAGATTGCTAGAAACATTGTTACTTCAATTACAGTAAAGCCACCCTGTCGTCGCATATTTCTAGTATAGCATAAGCGGTTTCTTTAGCCATCATATGAGCGGGAATAATCCACGGATAATTTCTGGACCAATGAACCAGGTCAGTAAAAATCCAACTATCAAAAGCGGCCCAAACGGCACTTTAGCCTTACGGTCTAGTGTTCCCCGTACCATCCCAGGCAGCACCATCAGGGTACCAAGGAGATTGGCTGCAAAGAGACACAGAAACGCCAACTTCCAATCAGCCAAGAATAATGCCAGGCCAAGACCGAGCTTGACGTCCCCAAACCCAATCCACTCACCTTTGGAAATAGCGTATAGTACAAGGTACAGCCCACTCAAAATAACTACCGCTCCACTGAGTGTCATCAAAAGGCCGACGATGTCCGAAGAGGTTATAAACCGTGTGGCTACAAAAATACCACCCAGCGCAACGAATGGCCACATGGCAATATCAGGCAAAATAGACCATTTTAGATCGTAAACGAACAACATTGTTAATGGTACCAAGGCTGACAGCCACACAACTACCCGCAATAACCCTAGATCAGAGAACGACTCTGGCCAGAACCACACTGAAAGCGCAAACAAAGCCCCCAGACCAAGTTCTAACAAAAGTTCAGTATAGCCAATGTTCGCTTTACAATACCGACACTTGCCACCAAACCGTAGCCAACTGACAACTGGGATTAGATCCTTCCAGGTTAAATCATGGTGGCACGACAAGCACTGTGAACGGTCTTGCTTGAGTTTTTTGCCAACGAGAGGCTTGAGCTTTTTCCATTCGGCGGCGTCTATTTTTTCACCAGCAGCTTTATCTTGTTTGAGTTGCCAAGCTCGCAGGCGCCAGACCTGAGCCCCAGCAAAGCTACCTAAGACCGCCCCTAATAGCCCAATCCCTACGGTCATACTGATCATAATACAACTATCCATACCTCTTATGGTAACAGAAATGCCAAAAAAAAGCAGCCTCCGTTGATGAGGAGGCTGCTGTGATTGACCTAGTTTCTAAGCACCGCTGTCTTGGCAGAAGTGAGTTGGGCCACCTTCAAGCAGAACCACAACAGCAAACTGCCGTGAAGTACCAGGTACTAGTACCTGCTTCTCCTTAGAGCTTTCACCACATTTCATGCCAGTAACGACCTTAACTTGGGTATCACCAACAGTAACTGAAGTCTTTTTACTGTCAACTGAAACCTGCTCTTTGTTGGTGTATTTTGACAGATCCGTGCCCAAAAATGATCGGAGTTTCTCAGTGCCTGGCCATGCGCCACGGTTAGCATTGGAGTAGTTAGTCACCGCTGTTGCAACCAGGCTCAAGTCGTTTTTACGAGCCGTGTCACGTTGGTTACGGTTTAGTACCGGAACAGCGATGAAGACCATCAGGAATATCAGTGCTGCGATACCCAGAACCAATACCACTTCTATGATCGTAAAGCCTTTTTTATCTTGTGTGTTGATCATAAAGTTTCCACCTTTCTATGATCTATTACTAATGTTAGCGGTAGTGCTTATCCTTATAATACACGGTAACTAGCACGTTGTCTAGATTCCTACGTGGTTAACCAGACTATAGATTGGGAACAAAATGGCTCCCACCATACCAGCGGCGACAATAGCCAAAAACACCATCAATACTGGCTCAATGGCGGTGGATATGGCTTTAATTTCCTCATCAAGCTCATTTTCATAAATCTGAGCTGTTTTGCCCATCATTTCATCAACCTTACCTGATTGCTCTCCAATTTTGATCATATGAGGCACCATTTCCAGCATATATTCCTCATTTTTTAGCGACAGAGACAATGCCTTTCCGCCCTTCACCTTGTCGGCAGCGCGCATGATTTCCTCGCTGACAATGACGTTATTAACACCGTCTGCAGCGATTTTCAGCATATCAAGCATTGGCACACCAGTTGACAATAGCGTCTGTCCGGTTCGAGTAAACCGCGCCATGTAGAGCTTACGGAACATGCCTTTAAACAGCGGCACATTGAGCTTGAATTTGTCCTTCATATGAATACCCGCCTCTGTTTGCAAGTACTGAGCGAAGAAATAAATGCCAAATCCCAGTAAAATAGCTAATAGCCACCAGAAATTGATGAAGAAATCAGCGATACTAACCATCACTTGCGTCAAAATTGGCAGTTCTCGTCCAACGTCTTTATAGAGGCCTTTGACTTGTGGTACGACCGAAACCGTCATAAACCCAACCACCATGACGATCACCACCAGCACAATGGATGGATAGGTCAAAGCGCCCTTGACCTTACGCAACATCGCAGCATCTTTTTCCTGCTGGTTTGCCACTCGCTTCAAAGCTTCATCCAACGTTCCAGAGGCCTCACCTGCTGAAACCAAGGCAATGAATAGCTTATCAAACACTTCAGGGTGTTTTGAAAAGGCGTCAGACAGCTGTTTACCGCCTTCAATATCAGCGATCACTTCTTGAACGATACCCTGCATGCGCTTATTGGACGTTTGTTCCAACACCGTACGCATACTTTGCGACAAAGGCAACCCTGCGCCAATCAACGTCGACAACTGACGAGTGAACAATATTTTGTCTTTGGACGTAATACGCCCTAATATTCTATCGATAACGTTTGATTTATCGTCCTCAAGCTCAATTTTTAGTGGCACAAAGCCCTGGTCAGTCAGCAAACGTGCAGCCGCATGTTCACTCTCAGCCTGAACCACTGATTTTACTATTTTATTACTGGCGCTATCTCTGGCTTCGTAGGCGTATTTTTTCATATATTATCCTCGCAATAACCTTTCTAATTCCGTCAAATCAACTGCGAATTCACGTGCGCTATCATAGGTAATCGTACCATTCTGTACGAGATTTGCCAGAGTTCGGTCCATGGTCTGCATGCCCTGCTCGGCACCGGTTTGAATAACAGCATCCAACTGGTGAGACTTACCTTCACGGATGATGTTACGCACCGCTGGATTAGCGATGAGAATTTCCGCTGCCACCACACGGCCACCACCAATGGCTGGCACCAACCGTTGTGAACAAATAGCCATCAAGATATTACTGAGCTGTGCTCGAATTTGTGGCTGCTGGTGTGGGGGGAACACGTCAATCATACGGTCAATCGACTGGGCAGCTGAGTTGGTGTGAAGGGTTGCAAACACCAAGTGTCCAGTTTCAGCAATGGTAATAGCCGCGGAAATAGTTTCCAAGTCACGCATCTCACCGATCAGCACCACGTCTGGGTCCTGACGCAAGCTGGATCGCAAGGCCGCTGAGAATGAGTAGGTATCGTAGTGGACTTCTCGCTGTACAACGACTGATTGCTTGGATTTGTGGGTAAACTCAATTGGATCTTCAATGGTAATGATGTGGTGCGACTTTTCTGAGTTGATTTTATCAATCAGTGAAGCCAGGGTCGTCGACTTACCAGAGCCCGTCGGGCCTGTCACTAGCACCAAGCCTCGCGGAAAGTCAGCAAAGCTATTGACGATTGGTGGCATACCAAGTTCGGTAGCTGATTTGATTTCGTTGGGAATCAGACGCAGCGCAGCTGCCAAATTACCTCTTTCATGGAAGGCATTCACACGGAATCGCCCCAATGTACCAAACGCAAAGCTAAAGTCAAATTCTTTGTCTTTCAACAGAATCTGGCGCTGATCTTCATCCAAAATCTGGAACACCAAACGTTCAACGGCCGCCTCATCAAGTGGCATGGTACCGGCCACTGGCATCAACCGTCCATCGATACGCAGCATTGGTGGCAAGCCCACTTGAATATGGAGGTCAGATGCGCGCTTCTTAACCACATCTTCCAGTAATAGTTCAATTCTTAGCTCTTGATTATTCATAATTCCCCCTTTTTTTATGCTGTGTCTGCTGCAACACGATTAACTTCTTCCAGTGTTGTGATACCACTCAAAGCTTTCAAGTAACCATCCTGGCGCATCGTAATCATCCCCTGCTGGACCGCCATGCGCTGAATCTCTGCCGAGGTTGCCTGTTTGACGATCAAGTTTTGGATCTCCTCTGTCACATCCATCACCTCATATAAACCAGCACGTCCCAAGTAGCCTCGCGGTGACTGAGGAGTGTCCCGACCTCTCACTAGCGTGTATGATTGTTGACCAGCCAGCGGCAAGTCTTTATATCCCAAGTCTTGAGCATATGGCACAACTTGTTCTCGTGATTGTGGTAACAAATGTCCAATCGTTGACTGAATAGTTTGTGTCTCCAGAGGTGAAGACTGATAAGCATCGTGTTTCGGGGCAACCCGCCGGACCAGGCGCTGACCGATAATCGTGTTCACGGTACTAGCGATCAAAAATGGCTCAATTCCCATATCCAACAAACGCGGCAACACACCGGCTGCTGAGTTGGTGTGCAGCGTTGAAAACACCAAATGTCCCGTTAGTGCCGCCTGAACCGCCAAGTTAGCCGTTTCCGCATCACGAATCTCACCCACCATCACTACATCTGGGTCTTGACGCAAGATAGAACGTAACCCCGAGGCAAACGTCAGCCCAACCTCAGTGTTCACTTGAATCTGGTTAACGCCGTCCATTTTATATTCCACAGGGTCTTCCAATGTCACGATATTGACTGAGTCGTCTTTAATTTCCTTGATCAAAGCGTACAAACTCGTGGATTTACCAGAACCTGTCGGACCAGATGTCAAAATCATACCGTTTGGTCGCTTAATTCCTTTTCGGATGCTGCGCAGGGCTCGGCCCGCATAACCCATATCTTCCAAATCAAACGAATTTCCCGTCTTATCAAGCAGACGAATCACCACCTGCTCACCCCAAACCACCGGTGATATTGCTATACGCAAGTCGACTGCCTTACCAGCTACATTCACTGCAAACTGACCGTCCTGAGGGATGCGGTGCTCGTCAATTTTCAAGCTGGATAAAATCTTTATACGGCTCACCAGCGCTGGCTCAATACTTTTTGGCAGCTGCATAACCTCCCTGAGCACACCGTCAACACGACAACGAATCTTCAGAGCCTTCTCGAGCGGTTCAATATGTACGTCAGAGGCATGGCTTTTCACCGCATACTCCAAAATAGTGCTTAATGCACGCGAAATTGGAGAGTCCTGGACGATAGTCTTGATCTCGGTCGCTGATTCAATAGCTGCTTCCTCTTGTGATACCTGAGCTGCGTCACTAACCGTCGACAAATCCGCCTTGTATTGACCTAGGACATGCCTGACGCTGTCCTCAGATGCCATAAATACCTTCAGTGGACGCTGGATGCGATTTGCCAAATAGTCAACGGCCTGGACGTTATTGGCATCGATCATAGCGACTGCCAGGCGGTTTTGAACTTCAGCCAACGGAACGGCCATGAAACGCTCCGCCACTTCAGCCGGCAGCAGAGATAAGATATTCTGATCGATGAAGCTATTGCTCAAATTGACGTATGGTACGCCTGAAACTTGAGCCACCGCGTGCGTCAGAAGCTCATTGTCGATGACACCTTCTTCGGTCAACAGCGAAAAAAGCGGCTTATCTTCTTTTTTTGCCCGCTTTTCTGCGTCATCTAAAATTCTCTTTTCAACAAGACCCTCATCAATCAAAAGCTTGATGAGTTTTTCCTGTATTTCATCTGTTAGCAGCGCCATGTTGCTAACCCCTTATCCGTTTTCGCCACCAACAATCACTTCAACGGTAGGGTTGATCGCTTTATCGTTAAAAATATCTTTACTCGGTTGCGTTACGTCTGATGAAATCTTGCGAATCGTTTGTACTTTCACGCCACTGTCTGGCAATTTCAAGAATGATAGGTTAGACGCCACTACATACGCGACGATCACGCCCAAACTTGCTACTAAAATAATCATTGCTATATCTGTTTTTTTCATGGTTTTACCACCTTATTTTCAAGTGTAATTGCCTGCGCTGGATTGTACGGAACTTTGCCTTGTATGTTGAGAACCACCTTGCCGTCACCTGCTTGAATTTCCATGGCGGTGATTTCAATGACACGAATTGATTTTTCAAAACGCTCCATCAATTCTTTCAGCTTATCAGGAGCACCGCTGACTGAAAGGTTGAACTTGTGTGCTGACTCTGAGGTAGATTCCCTTTCACCGGCAGACGCTGCATCTACCGTTAGACTCTCTAGTGTCAGACCTGGCACTGCGCCAATGAATTTTTGTTGCAAAGCGGCACCCAGGGCATCAGCATTTGGCTCAGCTGGTAGTGCGTCCAAAATGGTCTGCAACGGGCTACTCTCGTCACTAGATTTTACTGATTTAAGGGCATCATTTGTCTCTAATACCCTGATGTTATCTTTTAACTCTTTGGCGTTAGAGATATTGCTGTGTAGTGTACTCACAGTACCATTCTTTGTAGCAATGACTTTAGAATGGAAAATAATCTGCTGTATCAGGAATATCGATACCACCAGGGCAACACCCGCCAAAAAAGCAGCACCCGCCACAAAAAAGAACATTGTCTTTTTTGAAGAATCTATCTGTTGGCGTTTGCGAATTGCCACATCTTGCTCACCTGAGGGCATTATTGATTCTCCTTCTTCTGTTCAGTTGATTCACTACGGCTAAAGAGGCTCTCTGGAACGCCTAAGCGTGAATCTGTCACGTTTGTCTTGCTGGTCGGCGTAATGATTGAAATCGTTTCTTTTGAATGTGCAAATAGGTCGTCAGGATAGGTGAAAGTAAAGGCAAAGCGCAACACCTTCTTACCTTCAGCATTCTCACCAAACGTTGTTTCACCAGCTTTCATGTCGCTCGCCAGCGATACACCATCACCTTCGGCACTACCCTTTTTCACCTTGGTACTGGTCAAGGTCTTCTTTAGAACTTCCAGTGCCGTAAAGCCATTAACGGCCGAGCCTTCCAGGGTAATTGTCTTTTCTTCTGGGTTGAGGCGCGCCATCGATATCTGTACATTATTTGGCGCCGGTGGATTGATGGCACTGATCAGTGACAATAGTCGTGAATTAATCTTTTTATCACTGTGTAGTCGATCAATCTGTCCTAGCTGCTGCTGCAGCGTTACGGTCTTGTCCAAATCGCTAATTTGTGACAATTCACCATATTTGCTTTTTATATCACTGTCTTGCTTGAGTTCAAACGCTAATTGGCCACCCAGAACAACCGCACAAAATACAACAATAGCGATGGATACGATACCTACCAATATGGACATTGATATGACTGCATTACGCATCATGCGGATGCGTAATAATTCGCGCTTAACATCTGGAATCAAGTTAATTTCAATCATCCTAGATTACTCCTTTGCGCCAAACCAACGACTGTTGCAAATTCGGAAGCCACTGGAGCCAATTGCTGCTGATCATTCTGTGACATTGAAACGCGTTGCCATGGATTGGCCGTAACGGCGTTGATGCCAGCCTTTGAGGAAATATATTGATCCATCTGCGGAATAGCTGCGCCAAATCCAGACAATAATATGCCAGAAACCTGCAAACTTGTGTAACGCGTTTGGAAAAAGGTGATTGATTTGACAATTTCTGAAGCAAAATTATCCAAAACCATATCAATGGCTCGAAGCACTTGACCATCCAATCGATCTGGCGCCAAACCAAACTTCAAAATGAACTGTCTCGCCTGGTCTTCTTGTACACTCAGGTTCTGCACCGCTGATCGCACTAATGATTGCAGACCTGTTGGCACAGTACGCACCAATCGAGGTGTTGTGCCATATACCACAGCTAAATCAGTAGAGATTTCTCCCATGTCAAGAATAAGTTTCACATCTTGGTTATCAGATGGCGTCAACGAGCGGACCATAGCTATTGGGTCTGGCTCCTCAGCGATAACATTAAAGCCTAAGCCTTCTACAAACTCCAATTTACTCTCGGCGTATGATTTGGCTGTGCTAGTCAACAACACTTCGTACTGGTTTTGCGTTCGCAAGCTGTCACCAAGCAGCGCCCAATCAACCTTTGCGTCATCAATTGACATTGGAATGTACTGTTCTACCTGGTATTTCATGGTTGCGCGCAGCTCTTGGTCGGAAACTTTTGGCACGTCAATGATTGTGCTGAAAGTTTTACTGGAAGGCAGTCCAATGGCAACGTTTGAGGTTTTGATGCCACTTTGCCCAACGGCAGTCATGATAACTTCACCCAAACGGCGCTTCGCCTCTGGTGAATCACTGCTTGATATTTTGCTATCAACTGGCGCATATCCGTAATGCATCAAGTTCCAGCCTGAACCACTGCGACCCAATTGAACAACCCGCACCGCGTTTGTACCGATGTCTAGTCCGAAGAAGTCGCCCAACCCTTTTGAGAATTTCATATCACCTTTCATTATACATAAGCTTTTTGTATTTGTAAAACAAAACGTTAAAAACGTGGCGGCAGTTCACGGGAATACATGGTCTGAATGGCACCCGAATCACGTGAACGGCCATAATTTGCTAAATATGCGTCTGGTCGCAAGTTCAAAATCTCTGCGGGCTTGCCAAAATCAGTCTGATCAGAACCATGAGTTCGTCGCAGGTAGAGTGACCCGGTGACAATTGGTCCGTTAACACGAAGCTGTTGCTTATCACACGCCCCGCTCGCCAATAGATCTGACTCTGGCCAGCCCTTACCGTTCTTGACTTCAGCACAGGTACTAACCGTTTTATTAGCTAACAACCACGCATCAACACGCTGCACATTTGGCTCTATGATGATGTGATCTGCTCGAATGATGAGTTGTGGAATAGCCCCGACACTTGATAGCGGGCCGTTTGCATAGGTAATATCGCCGGTAATTCGTACTGTTCGCCCATACACCGTGACGTACGCGCCAGTCTTTACCGTGCCACCAGTAATCTCCACTTGTGCTGCACGATACTCGGCGTTGCCAGACAACTGTCCGTCACCAATCTTGATCGAACCACTATCCGTTCCTTTGATGGCTGGATAATTATATCCTGTGAGGCGACCAAACTGCCCATATGGTGTTTTGGTGTTGCGAAACGTCAAGGCATTATATTCACGCGCCAAACCACCAGCTGGACCACCGTCAGACAATCCAGCGCCCGAAGCAGAAATAATGTTTTGTGGCGACAGGATGCCATATTCTGCCCACGATCCATACCGTTTATCATCTAGAATTGTCATGCTAGTCTGCACCAATCCCTTACTTGTCGCTCCGCCAAATGATACGCCAGCCCTAACATCACCACCCCAGAACTGAACTTTTGGCTTTTTACTGACCACCACACATTTTACCGCGTATGATGATGTTTCTTTGCCAACCTCTTGTTTATAAGCAGCAACCACTGTTGCGTAACAGACCCTATCACCCGACTGAACCGGTAGACCATTAATATCGTCGTCAGACGAGTGAATCATAGTTTGATTGACTGGAAAATCTCGATCCGATCCATCCTTGTAAAGATCCTTGCAGGCGCCAGAGATTGTCACGCTATGCTTCGTGGCAATATGCGCTGCTAATTCACACGGATTCTCAATGGACATTTTCACATTATCACCAGATTCAGCTATGGTATTGCCTGGCTTTGCCACAAACCGCACTACCGCACTACGAGTTGGTTTGGAGCGTGTCGGTCCGCTATTATATATCGATCCCTGCACTCCAGAGACCTTCTTTTGTCCTAGCATAATTGTTGTTGAAGCAACATCAATTGATGGTCTCAAAGTATATTCATATGGCACGACAGCACATGCGTAGTTTGAGCCAGCAACACCACCCTTGTAGCTAGCTGGTGCCCATTCAATTCGTTGACAAATGTTCTTCCCCGCGTCACCTGACTTAACAGTATATCTCATGACATTCCAGGGGTTCTTTGCACCAGAATATGGACCATAGTGTTGAATAAAGGTATCTCTTCGTAACGGCGGGCTGGACCAGCCAAAGTCAATCACGCTAGCATCTTCCGAAGCACTAATGTGCGGACTTCGCGGCAAATTATGCCCCCTAATGGTATGGCGAATTTGTTGATTAGCATTTGCGTCACGCATAGCCAGTCGGTGAGTAAAACCAATGGTCTCACCTGGTTTAGCAAATAACGTTGCTTTCTGCCAATCCCGATCAACATTGTTATTCCCTGCTGTTTCACGACGAATATAACTCTCTCCCTCTGCACGCCATGGAGTTGCTTGGCGGATTATCCTGACCGGTAACGTTTCTTCTCGACATCGATCAAGCGATCCATTCTCTTTGAAGTCACCACAACGCCGAAATGTCAGGTATACAACCTGTCCATTCGGGTCACCGGGGGTGGCAATATTTCTAATATCCAGAGTAGCTGGCAACGACCCTCCAATTGACGTCCAGCCACTGGCATCACCACGTCCACGGAAAAGATTGGTGCCATGAATAGTTAATCTTGATGATAGTGACTGAATAAACGTAGCATAAAAGGGATCGCCCTCGCATCCAACCATTACCGCCGATCCATGAAGATAAATGGTGATATACTGCTGGTCATGAGCGACAGCCTGGACACCAGTTGAATAATATCCTCGTTCCCAATCATTTGATGGACCATAGTTTCCATCTTTATCATTAAACCACAGGGCTCCTTGTCCACAAACCTTGTATCTCAAATAATTGTTCCAGGCATCTATCTCTGAGTTGTTATATGCTGGACGTGCCGCATGAGCATCGTTTGTCAAAAACAACGCTGAGGCCATGGCGCCCACCAAGACCAATGAAGCAAACGCCCACCGCCGATTCATTTAGTCTCCCCGCCTCTGATCACCCTGCTTATCATGTGAGCCCACAATATTCTTTATGGCATCAAGGGTAATAATGTCATTAACTCGATGGTCTACATATACGCCAGAATTGTTCACTGCTTTTTCAAGGGCTTCATAGCCACTTTTTGCCGCAGCTGCATCTCGGGTATAGTAGAACGGATACGCCAAGGCCATGAACGCACAGGTTGGATCCTTGTCATAATCCTTTTTTGCCTTCACATCATCGGCAAACTGTTTCATCTCTTCGCCATGTTTTTTCTTGGCTGCTTCATCAACTGACAAGTCGGTGTCTTGACGAATTTTATTATACCGGTCAATCATATCTTTGCCACATATCACATACGGTGTCTTTACTATTTGCTGCGGTTGTTTAAAACCCAGGTAGAGAAACCCGCTCTTTACGCCGGCGACGACAATAGCCACGACGACTACTACTGATATAATACCCCATATAATCACTTTCTTCATACTGCTTATTCTAATACAGCTACGCTATCCTTGCAACCATCAGTGATGGTATAATAACCCCATGAGTTTATCTATTGGTATCGTGGGGCTCCCCAATGTTGGCAAGTCAACCACTTTTAATGCATTAACAAACAACGATATTTTAGCGGCAAACTACCCTTTTGCGACGATTGAGCCGAACACGGGAATTGTTCCAGTGCCAGACGAACGGCTGGAGGTTTTAGCAAAATTATACGGCTCAGAGAAAATTCTGCCAGCCACGGTGACATTTGTGGATATCGCCGGGTTAGTAGCAGGCGCCTCCAAAGGTGAGGGTTTGGGCAATAAGTTTTTAGCAAACATCCGGCAATGTGACGCAATTGTGCATGTGGTTCGTGCTTTTGAAAATAACGCCATTTTGCGCCATGATGAAGCACCAGTCAACCCCAAAGCTGACATTGACATCATCAACACCGAGCTAATCTTGGCAGATATTCAAACCATAGAAAATCGATTGCCGCGATTACAAAAAGAGGCCAAAGCTCGTCCGGCAGCTCGCGAAGAGGTCGCCTATCTACAAACACTACTAGAACAACTGCAGTCTGGTGTACCGCTATCTTCAATAGCCGACTTGAACACAGAATTGATTCAAGATCTCCACCTGCTGACTGCCAAACCAGTTATTTATGCATTCAATGTTGACGAGACGGGACTAACCGATACTGCACTACAATCAGAACTCACTTCCCTGGTAGCGCCTGCCAAAGCTTTGTTCTTGAGCGCCAAACTGGAAGAAGAGCTGAACGCAGAAGCTGCCGAGCTGTTGGAAAGTTACGGCGTCACGGAAACCGGACTCATGCAATTGATCCATGCTGCCTATGATACCCTCGGCCTTCAAAGCTATTTAACTGCTGGACCTAAAGAAGTTCGTGCCTGGACCATCCACAAAGGATGGACGGCGCCACAAGCTGCTGGTGTTATTCACACTGACTTTGAAAAAGGCTTTATCGCCGCTCAAGTAGTCGACTATCACGACCTCGTCAGCGCCGGCTCTGAAGCCGCCGCCCGCGCTGCCGGCAAGATGCGAACCAAAGGTAAAACCTACATCATGCAACCCGATGATGTGGTTGAATTTAGATTTAATGTCTAGCTGATTTAGCTACTTTTAGTGCATAAAATCGCTCACGATTACCGCGAGCTCCAGCCACGGCGCTATCAGCTTTGTCCACCGTCACGAACAATTTTGCCGACCACGCCTCAAAATCACGCAAAATCTGCCGCCGAATTGTATCATTTTTGATGACACCACTGTTACCCAGTTGCTGACGCGCAGCTTCAAACTGTGGCTTAACCATAGCCACAATCAGTGTCGTATCCTTACAAATGCTTACAAGATGCGGTAAAATCTGCCGTAAACTGATAAACGATACGTCGATTAGCACAATATCTGGCGCTTCGTCTGGCACAAAATCCCGAATATCAGTTTTTTCGTGCAATTCTATCCTTGAGTCACGCCGCAAATCTGGATGCAGCTGATCAGTTCCAACATCAACTGCGTATACTTTTTTGGCGCCATGTTTCAGTGCGTAGTCGGTAAATCCGCCAGTGCTACTGCCAACATCCAGCACAACACGGTCGGTAAATGTGATACCCAAAGCTAAAACAACGCTCGCTAATTTTAATCCCGCACGACTGACGTATCGCTCACGTGGCGACAACGTAATCAACGCCTGATCACCTACCACATAACCTGGCTTTTGTACCACCTTTCCATCAACCAGAACATCACCGAGGCGAATATAATTTTCAGCTTGCGATCTACTAGCAACCAGCCCTCGAGCAACCAGTTCTTTATCAAGCCGTCCCTTAGCCGCCATACATAATATCCTCAAGCTTACGAGTTATCTCAGCTATTTTACCCCATGACTGGCCTTTGGTGATGATCGACATGACATATTTACCCTTTGGATGAGTCACAATAGCCGCATCATTCAAATAGCCTTCCAGAAAACCAACTTTGTCTTGCACCGTACCGCTACTGCCGGCCGGTATACCCTGGCGATACACCTGTCGCTGCATCAAGCCCAACAAGAAGTCACGGTGGCTACCTCTGACTAAAGTACCGTCATCAATTCCTTTCAAAATCTTTGCTAAATCATTAGTTGATGTCATCACATACGATCCCCTGAGTGACGTATCCTTAAAACCTTTTCCTTCACGCAAATACGCAGTTATGTCACTGGCCTTATAGCGAGCAATAATCGCTTCCGGACACGCATTATCAGAATTCACAATCATCCGCGTTATACATTCTTGCACAGATACCCCGCCGATTTTATCATTCATAGTCAACTGATTATTATCAATTTTATCCATCAAAACCATAGCTATATATAATTTGTACGTACTGGCCGATACACTGGACTCGCTGCCGCGCACCTGAGCACTCCAGTTTTCGCCAGACACTTGGCTAACTGTCAGGCGAATATCATGATCACGCGCCACTGAATTGACATAAGCCTGTAGCCCCAGTGCCGAATGAGAAAACGTCTCTTTATATACCGGCTGCGGAGGCAACTGTTTAGCCAGCAAGGCAATTTTACTATCTTTTTCCTCTGTACTAAGCAGCACCTCTTGTACTTTTGTCGTCATTTGCGCGACGTCAATACCCCGGCCTGGCGCCCCATTCTCACGTTTCGTCTCTGTGCCGTCATGCATATAAATAACGGTTTTACCAGCTGGTTTATTGACTACTTTGCCAAATGAATGTTCCAAAAACTCCGTTAGTTTCGCCTGATTAAGCGCTATTTTAGGGATATTATGTCCATCTTCGATGAAAGACAAAAGTTTTGCGATGGTTGATTTGTCAACTTTGGCTGCCTTACCTTCAAATTCCACGGCGATATTTCGCTGCAAAATCTTTTCAACACGAGAGCGTAACTCTTGCAGCTGTTTTTCCGTCACCTTGGCAGACAGACGTTTACCCTTCATCTGCACCTCGGTCTTGTCACCCAAAGAATACTGGGTCGAAGCTATCGCCTGACGCGCCTCGGCACTTTGCAGTTCACGACCAGCTTTCTCTGCTACAACCACCACCTTGTCATCCTGAATCTCTACTCGTGCATTTTCTGGCGGCAAGGTTAAGGTATCACCATATTCAGCCATCTTTGCTTCCAGTGCACTTTCATCAAATTTTACTTCAGCATTGTTAACCTCAACTGAACGCCACCATAAACTAAACGGTATCAATCGTTGCCACCATGGATAGTCCAACGCCTTGTTGGCAACGCAATGACTACACACTGTGCCGCCAAAATTGTCTACGGAAGCTGCTTGCTTACCATTTCTTGTCACAAATTGCAGCTGTGTCTGCGGAGTACTATCCTTCGCTAGTTTTTCAATATCAGTACGTGTCCACCAGCTAACACTTCGTCCCATCATTTGCGCCCTGTTGGTCAAACGATCGCCCGGAAAGCCCAATTGAACAATCACAGACAACAGACAAAGCACACAAAAACTGACACCACCATAAAAGACCCATCTCAATGATGAGTCTTGATGACATCTTTTACAAAAACGACGCATTCGAAGACGTATAATCTTCAACTGTAGCGTGAGGTATTTCCTCAGTTCTCTACTTTTTTCTTTCCCTATATTCACCAGTTGTTGTATCGACATTAACAATATCCCCCTGTTTGATGAATGCTGGCACCTTGATCACTAATCCAGTTTCCAGGGTCGCATCTTTCAATACGCTCGATGTCGTATCACCCTTCACAACATCTTCAGTATACGTCACTTCCAAGTATAGGTTTTTTGGTAGCTCTACGTTGATGACTCGTCCATCAAAAAACTGCAAGCTCAATGAGTCACCTTCCTTCAGAAAGTCAGCTGCTGAGTCGACGATTGCTGCACCCAATTCAAATTGTTCAAAGCTCTCAGGATCCATAAAGTAAAATGTTTCACCATCACGGTACAAATATTGAACAGTCTTATTGGTCACTTCAGCTGACTCAATCTTCTCTTGCCCCTTGAAGGTTTTCGGGATAACACTGCCGTCAATCAAGTTTTTCAATTTCACATTAACAATCGATCCACCGCGGCCCATCACCTTCTGTCCATATTCAACCACGCGATATGGCTTACCGTCTATTTGGCAAATCGTTCCTTTTTTTAAATCTGTTGGCTGGTACATCCTTGCTCCTTTATTTCATCTTTAGAACTGTTGGCCGGCGCACCACATCCTTTGGTGCGCCGAAAAATGTTCCAAATTAGCCATGTGTCACGAATGGCAACAATGCCAAGTGGCGGGCGCGCTTGATGGCGACTGCCAAGCTTCGCTGCTGTTTTTCAGTCAAACCAGTTTTTGCAATTGATTCAATTTGACCATACACGTTGGTGTATCGCTGCAGGGTCTTTACATCTCGGTAGTCAAATACACTTGGTGTATCCTTTTTTTGTCGTTTAGCCATTTTCTACTCCTTGTTAGAACGGAATTTCTGATAAATCAATTGGCTTATCGTCAATTTCCGTTACTACTTCTTCTTTCGTTGATATATTTGCCGTTGAGCTGGCAGTATCACCACTTGGCCCATCCAGGAAGGTCACGTCAGAGGCAACCACTTCAATTCGTGAACGTCGCTTGCCAGTTTCCTTGTCTTCCCAGCTGTCTTGGCGAAGGCGCCCTTGTACCAATACGCGTCGGCCTTTTGATAGGTACTGCATAACCAACTCACCGAGCTTTTCCCATGCAGTTACATCAAAGAAATCAGCTTGATCATCTTGTGTTTGTCGATCCACCGCGATAGAAAAGCTCACAACCGTCCTTCCTGACGTTGTCGTACGCTGCTCAGGATCACGGGTCAATCTTCCCATCAAGATGACTTGATTGATACTTCGTGCCATAGTGTTACCCTCCTTGTTATAGGTTTATTATCGATATCGTTTGCGATAATTATGCGTCAGCTTCAGCGGCTTCAGCAGCCATCTTCTCAGATCGCTCGCGCTGCTCTGCCAATGCCTGACGAGTCTTTTCATCAGTCTTTACCAATAAGTAGCGCAGTACTTCGTCAGTGATGTTCAATGTGCTTGAAATCTTGCGTGGTGCGTCTGATGACAATGTTGCCTCAAAGTACACATACACTGCGAAATCTTCGCGGCGAATTTGGTAAGCCAGTTTTTTCTTACCCCAGTTATCTTCTTTGGTGATTTCACCACCATTGTCTTTGATCAACGCTCGAACCTTGTCCAGCGCCGCGTCCAAATTTGCTTCCAAATCTGGATGAATAAGAACGGTCAGTTCGTATTCGTTCATGTTTCCTCCTTCGGAATCCTTCACGGATGGTTATGCTGTCTCACATAACCTTAGGTTATTATTCCCTCGTATTATACGGTAATCTGATGCAAAAGTCCAGCGGTAGACCCACCAGGCCGTGCTACAATATAGTTCATGCGTATTGCTATTCAAGGACAAGCTGGATCATTCCACGAACGAGCAGCAAAACAATGGTACGGACCTGACGCTACCATTGTTCCATGCGTGACCTTTGGCGATGTCTTTCAAACCTATGCTCGCGGCCAGGCTGATGCCATTGTCGTGGCGGTAGAAAATACCATTTACGGCACCATCAACGAAACATACCGCCACATCGAATCGTGTGGCGCTCCCATCGTCGGTGAAGTGACACTTACCATTCAACAAACCCTTATTACTAATCCAGGCACACAGCTTGAGGACATTACTACTGTCTATTCACATCCTGTTGCCTTGTCACAATGCCAGCATTTTCTCCAAGAATGCCTACCACACGCTGCGCAAATTGAATATTTTGATACCGCTGGCGCTGTCAAATTCATCAAGCAACACGGTTCATCACACCTAGCAGCCATCGCTGGTGAGGCCGCCGCTCAGCTACACAATATGCCAATTCTCAAGCGACACATCCAAGACGGTCAGGATAATATCACTCGCTTTCTCGTCCTTGATCCAATCGCCACAGTGCCTGACGCCAATCGAGCAACGCTTGTGGTGACCACTACCCACCAACCAGGCAGCCTGCTCGAGATACTCCGTACCTTTGCCAATCAGTCAATCAACCTCGCCAGCCTCCAATCCCAACCTATCATCGGCCAACCGTGGAACTACAAATTCTTCATAACCGTTGATACTACTGGCCCATCATTACGTCGCGCCATCAACAAAATCACCGCAACCGGTCACAAAGTCACGCTACTTGGAGAATACCAAACAGCACGATAACTAGATCATTTCAAATTAGCTATCACCAAGCTCATCAAGGCTTGATACCAACACCTCTCGTGGCTTCGATCCATTAGCTGGACCAATGATTCCCTGATCCTCCATCTCAGCCATGATACGAGCAGCTCGACCATACCCTATCTTCAACCGCATCTGTAATAAACTAGTGGAGGCTCGACGACTCTCGATGACCAAGCGAACAGCATCCTTAAACATCGCGTCACCGTCATTACCTTCCAGATTCACCATCACGCCACCCTTGCCATTGAGCTGGACAGGCTGCGCAACCACTTCATCATTGTACTGTGGTGCTGACTGCATCCTGAGATAGTCGGTTATCTTATTTACTTCGTCATCAGTCACCCATGCACCCTGAATACGCTTTGGCTTGCTCATGCTTGGTGTGTAGAGCAGCATGTCACCCTGACCAAGTAGTTTCTCAGCTCCAATCTGATCCAGAATAGTTCGGGAGTCAACTTGTGAGGCCACCGTAAACCCAATTCGTGCTGGCACATTCGCCTTAATCAAACCAGTAATCACATCAACGCTCGGGCGCTGCGTTGCCAAAACCAAGTGAATACCCACCGCTCGAGCTTTCTGCGCCAAGCGAACGATCAACGCCTCAACATCACGCGCCGCTACCATCATCAAATCAGCTAACTCATCGATCACAATGACGATGTACGGCATTGCCCCATCCTCATGCTGTTGAACGTTCCCATTCTCATCAGCAACTGGGATTTTCGTACCAACAGTCTTGATCTTTTTGTTATAACTCTTGATATCACGAATTTTCTCCGCCGCCAACAGCTTATAGCGCCGCTCCATCTCATTGACCGCCCACTTCAAGGCCGAGATAGTCTTTTCTGGCTCAGTAATCACTGGCGTCAGCAGATGTGGGATATCTTCGTACGGTGCCATTTCCACCTGCTTTGGGTCAACCAAAATCAATTTCATATCGCTTGGGCTGTTGCGGTATAGCAAACTAGTCAGCAACGTATTAATCATCACCGACTTACCAGAACCGGTCTGACCAGCGATCAACATGTGTGGCATTTTGTTAAGCTCACCAACCACCGCTTCACCAGAGATATCCTTACCGATGGCAAAACTCAATGGTTCACGAGCGTGCTTCCACTGCTTCGAATCCAGCACACCATACAGCCGCACATCAGCCGCCCGGCGATTTGGCACCTCAATACCAACAGCTTTTTGCCCAGGAATCGGCGCCTCAATACGCAAACTCTGTGCCGCCAAATTCAAAGCAATATTCGTCTCCAACGCCGTGATGCGCGTCAATTTCACACCACTCGGCGGCCGCAAGGTATATTGCGTCACCTTCGGTCCAATATTGGCGTCCTCCATCTCTACATCAATGTTAAATTCCGCCAAAGTATCGTGAATAATCTGCGCGTTTTGCCGAATATCACCAGCGTCAGCTGGGCTTTGCTTTTTCTCTAGTAGATCCAAACTCGGTGATTGCCAATTTGGATCATGCACCGAAACCAACGCTGCCTGCTCCTCGGCAGACTTATCCTGCTTCACACTACCCCGCAAACTACTCAGCGGCGATGTCTTTTTAGTTTTAGCTGGCTCTTCCGTATCTACCGTTGGCACACCAGCGTTCAAATTGATCTCACTAACCTTTCGTGGCTCAGCTTTTTCCGCTTTGGCAGCCTGTCGCATAATCGCCTTGTTCTCATCATCCTCCGAAGAATCACGCCGCATCATCTCCCATATCTTACCGAACAGCTCGACTGGGGTCATGAGCGTGATGAATAATGCCGTGATAAGGATGAGAACGATATATATCAGAGCGACGATTGGCTTCTCTGCTAGGGTCATCATTATATTATTAGCAACATCCCCAATAACACCACCAGCCTCCGGGCGGGCGGCAGTCTTCAGTAGTCCAAACAGCCCGCTCAGCCACACCACCTCCAAAACAGCCGCTATTTTCATGGCAATTGGTAATCGATTATTCTCTGCGCGGAAAGTCTCCACCGCGATGTAC
>CAUQIU010000003.1:0-53420 GCA_963518445.1 uncultured Candidatus Saccharibacteria bacterium | reverse complement strand
GGTTTTCGGCCTGGATGATGACGATATTGTTGGCGGATTGGATGAGTTGCTCGGCAGTATCAAACATAGTTTCATTATAGCAGACGAAGTTTTTACTGAGGGAACGATAATATATGATAAATATCCGCTATTATTGACAAAAAATAAAGTTTATGATAATATTGAGCTATAAGGTCCGAGGTGAGGATCAAAAGAAGAGGAGTTTTTATGAATAAATTTAAGAAAATCGGTATAGCTATCTCTTTGGGGATTGCTCTCATCGGTGGTGTTTGGATGGCAACTCCATCTAAGGCTGCCAACTGTAGTAACTTTAATGTTGTCCACTGTGGTACAAATTCTCTGTCAGAATTGAAAGCTGCGTATGCTCGTCCAGAGATTAAGTCGTTGTATAACCAATGGCACATCAATGATGCAATGGTACAAGGCGGTTCAAACATGCGTGAGGGTGTGGTTGACGCTAACGGGAATATTACCGTTGATGGTCGTGTTGTTGCCACCAATGCGGTAACTGTCCAGGCAAAAGCTGGTACTCGCCAGGTAACCCCTTCTCGGCAGTACAGCGCTGCTGGTCACACGTATTACCAATACACAACTGGTCAGAGCTTTATTGACGGCATTACGCGGTACCAAATTTATGCTTGGTTTGATAACGACGGTAAGTTCATCACTGGTGTGATCAAGGATTGCGGTAACCCAGTCTGGGGTCCGCCAACAACCCCTCCAGCAAAGCCTGTGTTGACTTGTGATGCAATGCAAAAAACGGCAGTATCTCGTGACACCTTCAAGTTCAGCACCAAAGCAACTGCCAAGGGCGGCGCAAGTGTTACCAGCTACACCTACAACTTTGGTGACGGCACCACTAAAACGACTACCTCGTCTGAAATTCAACACACATACGCAAAAGCTGGTAACTATAAAGTTACCGTTACGGTGAATGGTAAAGAAGGCTCCAATGTTCAAAAAACTAGCCAAAACTGTCAGACGACTGTTACAGTCAACCCTGAGCCTACGATGGAAGTTTGCCGGTTGTCAGACAAGAAATACCCAGTAACTATCAAGGCTTCAGAGTTTGACGCCAAGAAGCACTCAAAGAACCCTAACGACTGTAAGGAAGCTCCAGCTAAGATCAAGGTTTGTGTCATTGAGACCAAAGAAATTCGTGAGATTAAAAAGGAAGAGTTTACCGAGCCAAAGTACACAACTGACATGAGTAAGTGTCAATCAACGCCGACGACTCCTACCCCTCCAACAACTCCTGAGTTGCCACGGACTGGTACCGAGAATATGGTTGTATCAGTATTGGGTCTTGGTGGATTAACTACAGCAGCTGTCGCCTACGTCATCAGTCGCCGCCGCTTGTAGATATAGCTGATGACGAAAGAAATACCCGCTTGATGTCGAGCGGGTATTTTGATTATGTAGTTTTCTTGCGAGCTGCGGGCTTTTTGGCGGAAGCTTTTGACTTGGTTGACACACGGCCGCGGCGAGCGGGTTTTGCGGGTGCGGCCTTCAGGAGCTCCAGAGCCTGTTCGTGTGTGATGGTTTTTGGGTCGGTGTCCTTGGGAATTTTAGCGTTTTTAATGCCGTCGGTGATATATGGACCGAAGCGGCCGTTAAGGACTTTGACGCCATCACCAAAGTCAGCGATGTTTTTCTCGGCTTCGGCCTGGAGTTTGGCGGCGTAGAGTTCGCGGGCTTTTTCCAGCGTGATGTGGTGTGGATCCTCGGGTTTGATGGAGACGAAGAGCTTGCCAACTTGGATGTACGGGCCAAAGCGGCCGATGTTGGCCTTGATGTCTTGTCCGTCTTCGGTTTGGCCGACGACGCGCGGCAACTTGAACATTTCGAGTGCTTGCTCCAAGGTGACGGTCTCAATTTTCGTACCTTTTGGCAGCGGTGCAAAGCGCGGTTTGTCCTTGTCGTCAGTGGCGCCCAGCTGCAGCATTGGGCCAAAGCGGCCAAATCGCGCCAGGATTGGCTTGCCAGATTTTGGATCAATGCCGACTTCGCGGTTAGCACCGACTTTGCTACGGTCGATACCGCCTGACTGTTCGATCAATTTGTGAAATGGCGTATAAAATCCGTGCAGCATGGCGCTTTTGGCCAGATCAGCTGCAGCGATTTTATCAAATTCAGTTTCGACGTTGGCGGTGAAATCATAGTCAACGATTTGCGTGAAATGGTCGGTCAAAAAGTCAGCGATCAATTCTCCGCTCGGCGTCGGGATGAGTTTGCCGCGGGTGGAGCCGGTTTTTTCCTGAACGATGTCACGGCTGACTTCCTCGCCGTTGTAGCTGAGGACGATGACATCGCGCGGTTGACCCTCGCTGTCGCCTTTTTCGACGTAGCCGCGGGTCTGCACGGTGTCGATGATGGTGGCGTAGGTACTTGGCCGGCCAATGCCGAGATCTTCGAGTTTTTTGACCAGTGAACCCTCGGTATAGCGGGCCGGTGGCCTGGCAAAGGTTTGGCGGGCGGTGATGTCGTGGGTTTTGAGTGTGTCGCCGGTGTGGAGCTTTGGCAAGAGTTCGTCTTTGCCGCCGCCGTAGACGCGTAGGAAGCCGTCAAAGGTGATGACTTCGCCTTTGGCTTCAAAATGTAACTTGTCATTTCCTTGGATATCTATGGAAATTGTTGTTTTCTCTAGTTTCGCTGGCGACATTTGCGACGCCAAGGTGCGGCGACGAATTAAGTCATAAAGCTTTTGGTCGCGTTCATCTGAGGTGACAGTTTCGCGGGTGATGTCGGTCGGGCGGATGGCTTCGTGGGCTTCCTGGGCGGAGGCGGATTTGGTTTTAAATTTGCGCACAGTTGAATAATCCGGGCCGTACAGCCGCTTGATAAAGTCGGTGGCGCTGGCGATGGCCTGCCTGCTCAAATTGACCGAGTCAGTACGCATGTAGGTGATTTTACCGTCTTGGTAGAGCCGCTGGGCTGAAGCCATGGTGGCTTTGGAGCTGAAGCCAAGTTTGGCGTTGGCTTCCTGCTGCAAGGTCGAGGTCGTGAACGGCGCGGCTGAGTTGCGGGTACCAGGCGTTTTCGAGATATCGCTGACGGTGAATGTGGCTGGCTTGAGGCTATTTAAGAATTCGTGCGCGGCTGCTTCGGAATCAAATTTCTGGTTGAGTTCGGCTTTGAATTCTTGATTGTCGTGGATAAATATGGCGGTCACCTTGAACTGCGAGCTGCCTGCAAATTTCATAATTTCTCGTTCGCGCTCGACTAGCAGTCGCACTGCCGGGCTCTGAACGCGACCGGCCGACTTGCCACCAGGTACTTTTTGCCAGACTACCGGGCTGAGCTCGAAACCAACCAGTCGGTCGAGGATTTGCCGTGCTTGCTGCGCCTGCACCAGATTCATGTCGACAGTGCGCGGGTTTTTGATGGCATTGGTGATAGCGTCCTTAGTAATCTCGTGAAAGACGATGCGTTTGGTCGTCTCGATCGGCAAATCCAGCACTTTACAGAGATGCCAAGCGATGGCTTCCCCTTCGCGGTCTTCATCGGTGGCCAGCCAGACATTGTCTTTGCCGACGGCTTTGACGTTTTTCTTTAGCTCACTGATGACTTTCTTTTTCTCAGGATCGACTTCGTAGACAGCAAAAAAATCATTCGCCACATCAATTGGTGGCGTGCCGTCCTTGGTTTTTTTGACGATTGAGCGGATGTGTCCCACGCTTGATAAGACATGAAAATCACGGCCCAAATACTTTTCAATGGTTTTGGCTTTAGCTGGCGACTCGACGATGACGAGATTTTTCATAACTCTATATTATACCATATTGAGCGACCCATCAAATAATGGCCGTTTGAGCGTGGCGGTTTCTGCGCTATTTCTGGTTACTATCCATCAGATCGCGGGCGCGCTTAACGTATTGTCCAGCTGCCACTGCTGCTGCCGGAACATAGGCTGCAAAGCCCAGTTTACCTAGTCCCTTCAGTGTTTTGGCGGTTTTCTGATAGCCCAGAGACTCTGCCGAACTACCGATGATGAGTAGTGTTGTGGTTGTCGCGACGAGTGCGCTACTAATGCGCCCTGCTTGGGTTGGACGAAGGGGTTCGCTCTCATCGGGGAGTTGATCGTGCTTGTATTCGGCAACAGCGGTGGCAATGGCTTTTGTTGATTCTAAACCAGCGATTGTCGCCACCATGGCTTTTGATGCAGAACCTTCTTGCGATAGTTTTAGCAGTGCTGCTGCCGCGACAATCTTGTCTCTGATGGGGTCTAGCTTAATACCCAGTTTGGACCGTTGGTTGAGGGCATTTGCCAGTGAACCATCAGCTTTGTCTGACAATTCACCGGCGACTAGTGCTGCCATGCCCTTGGGAGAGTCAGCATGTTTGATGCCGTATAGACTAAGTATTCCTCCTAGCACTGTAATAACGTTTGGTATTGTTAATACGTCGTCTGAGATAGACTGTTCTTCTGGGGTTTCGGTGAGGTGTGACTGTGGTTGATGTTCTGCATTCATTGACAATACCATAACACTATGGTGAAATATATTCAAGCATAGGCGCTATCGTAGTGTCCAGTTGTTTGCCCCGAGTGGCTTGATCACGCCATTGATTTCCAGCATGGTCAGCGCTGTGGCAAAATCAGCCGCTGATAGCCCCGACTGTTTTTGTAGCTCATCGCCGTTGCGCATGCCATGTTTGATAAGCTTGGCGATGGCAATTTCGTCTGGTGTAGAACCAATCGGCAATGCGCATTGGGTGGGCTGGGCGGATTTCCAAGTTGGGGCAATGGCGTTCAGTACGTCTTTGGCTGAGAGCGCTGGATTGGCACCTTGAAGCAGCAGGTTGTTGCACCCTGCGGATAATGGGCTGGTGATGTTGCCAGGAACAACAAATACGTCACGCCCTTGCTCCAGGGCGTATGCGGCGGTATTGAGCGTACCGCTACGTTCAGCCGCTTCGGTGATGATGATAGCGTCTGCCAGCCCGCTAACCAGGCGGTTTCTTTGTAGGAAACTCCATTTGCGTATTTTCATGCCGTCGCCGCGCATCCATTCTGAAAGGACTGCGCCGCCCTGTTTGATGATGTTTTCTGCTAATCCTCGGTTGCTGCGCGGTGCAATATCTGGGAGCTCTGACGTGATGACGCCAATGACTGTGCCACCAGCATTGAGAGCTGCGGTCTGGGCAATGCTATCAACGCCAAGCGCTAGTCCACTGATGATAATCACCCCGGCTTGCGCCAGGTCTGTCGCTAGCCGTTCGGTAACCTCGCGTCCATAGCTACTTGGCTTGCGTGTACCGACGATTGCTACTCGAGGAGCGTGGGTGTCTGGGAGCTTTCCCATAAAACATAACCTTTTTGGTGGCTTGGCAATATTGACCAACCTCTTGGTAAAAATATGCTCCTCTGGTAGTACTGTATTGATTTCCATAACTTTTTATTGCAAAAAGTATTGACACTATGTCAAATCTTTGCTATAATGATACACGATTGGTTGATCAGCGAGTTCAACCAAATGCACCTTATACCCCCTATTCTAACTATATGTTAGGTTGCGCGCAATGGCATTAAGTATCTTACCCTCCACTTTTTGCGTTAAACGTTACGCGCATACTAACCCCTTTAACTGCCCTTTTGATTAAGGCGACCTCTGTTTCATGGTGAGTACTCACTGTATTGACGATTCGTCAGGCGCCGGTCTTTTGGAGTTTTGACCGCAGACGCTTTGCCATGACATGGAAGCTCGGGTGGGTTGAAGGGTAACAAAGCACCAGGTGATGCCCACCCTTACCTGGTGCTTTTTTAGTTGAGAAATTATTTTATTTCGTTTGATGTTTTTGACAATTTTTACAAATGCCTTCTAGTTCAAAGTGGTGTTTGATGACCGTAAACTGATGTTTGCGGCTGAGATATCCCACAAGTTGTTCTAGTTCTGGTGTTTGAATAGGCTCAGCGTTTTGACAGCGGATACAGTAGAGATGATGGTGGTGTGGGATGAATGGTTCAGCGAGTTCGTAGTAATTTTTCCAGCCAATAGCAACAGCGCTGACGATGTGTAGCTGGTCAAAAGTGACAAGGGTACGGTAGACGCTAGCTCGGTCAATGTTTTTGCACTTTTTGGCAATGTCACTAATGGTTAGCGGAACAGCTGACTGCTGCAATACCTCAAACACTTGCTGTCGTGGTTTTGTCAGGCGCAGGTTGTGCTGTTTGAGTAGTTCGTCTATTGTCATATTGTTGCAATTATATCATTTATTGCGACAAATTTGCAATAATTCGGAGGGTTTGGCATTATGAAACACCATGGATATAGCAATTAAAACAGTGATGAATTTACATGAGTTTGCGCCATCGCCAGACGTGAATGCGGCTTTTTCTGGTTTGGTGGCGGCAGTCGTGCAGGCAGCAGCTTTACCGAGTTGGTGCAATGAGGAGGTGCGTCGCGAAGTGCAACGCCGTTGCTCCCTGTCGGAGTCAGAGATGGAAATGTATTGGTCGCGGCGAATTGCCAGCTCAGACCGTCCGCAGCAAGAGCTGGAAACGTTTTGGTATATGGATAATTATCGCGAGTTAGTGCGGCGTGAAGTCGGTTTGTTGGCCGGGTCGGGTTTGTTTTTGAGTGACAGTAGTCGTGTGGTGATGATTGGCAGCGGTCCCCTGCCTTTGACTGCTTGGTGCTTGTGGCGCCAGACAGGCGCGATGGTTGATTTGGTAGACGTGGCGCCGGCTGCTTTGGTACAGTCGCACGAGCTGGCACGGGCGATTGCTTGGCCGGTTGGCGAGTGTCTGGTGGCGGACGGAGCGACGGTGGCTCTGCCGGACAGTGCGTATGACGTGGTATATGTAGCTGGCTTGGCAGGCGATTCGGCTGAAGCCAAACAGCAAATTATTGATAATATTTTGCCAGCGCTCCGGCCTGGCGGACGGATCATTGTGCGCGGTGCGCATGGTGCGAAAACGTTGCTGTATCCAGCGTTTGACCCGAATAGTTTACAGCGCGTGCAGTTGTTGGTCGAATATAATCCTGACGACGATATTATCAATTCAGTATATGTGTACAAGAAAGGCTAATTATGAATGATAAGATTGCGTTATATCTGGTGAATGGCGCGCTGGGTGCCGGCAAAACCACGCTGGTCGATTTTTTGGTGCAGCAGCCTGAGTTTGCTGGCGCGCGAGTGATTGAGAATGAGTTTGCGTCGGAAAGTATTGATAGCTGCAGATTGGCAGAGCGTGTTGACGAAGTGGCAACAATTGCTGGCGAGTGTATCTGCTGCAGTAGCGGCGAAGAGCTGATTGACATTTTGCACAATTTTGCAATAAGCGGGAAAGCACCAGTGATCATTGAGTCAACTGGTGTTGCTAACACGCTGCGGGTGGTCGAGAAATTGCTGGCTGGTGATATCTTTGAGCAGTATGATTTGCAGCAGTCGTTGTATGTCGTGGATGGAGCTGAAACTAGGGTTAATGGTTTGGCGGAGGTGTTGCTAACGGAAGCTCAGGCGGCGGACATAGTATTGCTCAGCAAGTTAGACTTACTGACTGACAGTAACCGTCAGCAGCTCATTGAGATATTGTCGCAACAAGGACTGACTAATGTTGTGAGGATGGATCGCGGTAAATTTGATTTGGCGCAGCTTGGCAGTCAGTCACAGATTTTGGATTATTTACTGCTGCACGATCCTACGGAAAACGCGGCTGAGGATGCCTTAAATTACAGCGTGGTTGACGTAGCAGGCCTGGTTATTAGCACTGAGGAGACTGAAACGGTCTGGACTAATTTACGAGATAAATATACTTTGCGGCGCATGAAAGGCGCGGTTGCTGATGGTGACGAGATATTTCACATCGAAGCAACGCCGCAGCAAATGCAGGTCACGCGCGGTACCACTGATGAGTCATTAAAATTAGTTGTCATTGGCGAGCGGGCGCGTGAGATTACGCGCGCAGTAATTATGAAGGAGTTGGGATGATGGAAGGTACGAATAATGCGAGAGCGGCGGTTGATAAGCTGCTTGATATGTATGATGAGTATAAGACTTTGACAGTAAAGATTGCTGCTGCGGAGCGCCGTTTGGCATTGGCGAAATTGAAGAATAGCAGTGGCGAACAGATACGGATAGAGCTGGACGACTTACGGCATAGCCAGCAGCAACTGTCTGATAATATGACGTTTGATACGCCACTAGTTTGGGTGATGTACAAGTTCGAGGCCTACCAGGATGAGGCGCAGCCGATTCAAACCATGCACGATTTTCGCTTACACTGTTCGAAGCCCGGCTATATTTGCACTAAACGCTTCACATTTTTAAATACACACTTGTGCAATAATGGGCAGTGTCCCCTGGCGGACGACGAACGATACCCTGACAAAATGTTACTTAGTGAGATTTTTCCGCTCCTTGGTGAAATTGAACGAGATGAAGTTTTCGTATCCATTTGGCGTGCGCATGAGTACTACCAGGAGGATGGAATTGTCAAAAAATGGCAGGACTATGTGGGCTGTGCGGCATAACTTATAACCTGCCAACTAAGTACAGATGATTCTATGTAGATATGCTATACTAAAGCAATATGAAACATCTCTGGCGTTCACATCATCCATTTCGAATTTTTTGGTTTTCAACACTGTTGACGCTGATTTTGGGCAGCTTGACGTTCATACACTTGGGTCTTGGTGGCCTCTGGCTATTTGCTATTTTGGTGGTGTTGGAAGTGACGTTTAGCTTTGACAACGCGGTGATTAACAGCAAAGTATTGGCTGGTATGAGCTCGACGTGGCAAAAAGTATTTTTGACGGTTGGGATTTTTGTGGCGGTGTTTGTAGTGCGGTTTATTTTGCCAATTTTCATCGTTATGGTGGCGAGTGGTCATGGTTTTACTGAGGTGGTCGACCTGGCTATTAATAAGCCGACTGAGTATGGTCACATCTTGCACGAGGCGTCACCAATGATTGACGCGTTTGGTGGTGCGTTCTTGATCATGATCGGCCTGAGCTATTTCATCGATTATAACAAGCGTATCCACTGGGTCAGTCATGTTGAGCCGTGGCTGGCCAAGGCTGGGCGATTTGAAAACTTCAAAGTTTGTTTGATGTTGGCGGTGGCGACTATTTTGTATTTCACGGTGGAGCCAGCACATCAGTCGCTGATTTTGATCTCATCTATCCTGGGGATTATGCTGCACATCGGGCTGGAATTGTTTGGATCCTTTTTCCACGAGGAAGATGCTCAATCTATCAAAATCAAGACTGGCTGGGCGGCATTTGCAAGTTTGTTGTACCTTGAAGTGTTGGACGCTAGCTTTAGTTTTGACGGTGTCATCGGTGCGTTTGCTATCACCAGTAGTGTCCTGTTGATTGTGGCTGGGCTGGCGGCTGGCGCTGTTTGGGTACGGTCGCTGACAGTGTATCTGTTGCGCACGGGCGTACTCAGTAAATATAAGTATTTGGAAAATGGTGCACACTGGGCGATTACGGCGCTTGGTATGATGATGATCGCGAAGCTGTTTCATCTGGAGTTACCAGAATGGGCGACAGGCGGCCTGGGGTTGTTGTTTGTGAGCTTGGCGGTCGGCAGTAGTGTTTTGGAGGCACGATCTATCAGGCTGCGAGAAGCAGCAGCAAAAATCAAACGCCGAAAACGATAAGCGTTTTGCAACGTTGTTGCAATTAGAGTCTGACGCTTAGAGGCTCAATGCTACCATCAAGAAATGCGCTAACTAGCTTGATTGACTCAGGGATCGTCCAATCGCGGAGAATTGTTCGTTCGTCGGCGTTGAATTTACTGAGGACAAAGTCGACATCACCGATTTGCCGGCGTAGCAAGTTGTCGGTGCCGATGCGGATGTGCCAAAACTCACTGCCAACGTGTCGATGCAGTGATTTCAAACCGTTATTGCCAGCACTTTCGCCCCCCTTGCGGACGCGAATTTTACCAAAGTCAAGCGCTGTATCGTCGTGAATAATCAGTAAATCATCAAGCGTCAGCTTATAAAAATCCATGAGCGCTCGCGCTGCGATGCCAACTTCGTTGTAGTATGTTGTCGGTTTGACGAGTAGAATCTTCTCTCCAGATATGTTCAATTCGGTAATATCAGCCGAGAATTTTGGCTTATTGCTAAATTGTGCACTTTGCTCCGCCGCTAACTGGTCGACCACCAAAAAGCCAGCGTTATGCCGCGTGTACGTGTATTTGTCGCCAGGATTACCGAGGGCTAGAATGACTTTCATGTCTTCAGTATATCACCTCGGACGTGATGGCGTATAATAGCTATATGGCAAAGCGCGATGATGATTTGGAATTTAGTATCAATGCAGCGTTTGATGAGACGCGGACGATTGTTGACAAAGTACCGCTGTATCTGGTGAATGGCTCGCTGGGCGCTGGTAAGACGAGCGTGCTGGAGTTCTTATTGCAACAATGTGACTTTACGGGTGCGCGAGTGATTGAAAATGAATATGCCAACGAAAATGTTGACGGCTACCGGCTGGAGGGCTTGGCTGACATGGTGACGACCCTGGCTGGCGACTGTGTTTGCTGTGGCTCGGAGGATGCGCTGACCAAGCTGCTGATGGATTTTAGTCGCTATTCCCCTGCGCCGGTGTTCATCGAGGCGACGGGTGTGGCGCGGACCATGAATTTGGTGGAGCGGTTAATCAGCGCCAAGATGTTTCATAAGTACGAGTTGATGCAGAGTTTTTACGTGATCGATGCGCATGAGATTTTACGCGGTGTTGAGCCAGCGCACGAAATTGAATTGCAAGCCGCAGATGCGATTTTGGTGACCAAGGAAGATCTGCTGAAGGACAGCGAACGGGCTGAATACGAAATAAAACGCCGCGCCCTGCCCTATGCCAAGGTGCTGAGCGCCCCACACGGCCAGTTTGACCTCAGTAAAATCACCACGCCGTCGGGGCTGTTGGCGTTTTTCGACCAGTATGATGGCGAGCTCGCGGTGCCGGACAATCCAACCTATAGCGTGGTTGATTTATCGGCCGTCGCTGTTGGTGAAGCGGTGTTTGAAAAGCTGTGGCCAGAGCTGTTTGCAGTATATGGTCTCAGGCGGCTGAAAGGTTGTTTTATAAACGACCGTGGTGAGCGGCGGCACATTGAGGCGACGCAGTACCAAATTGAGATTCGTCATGCACGCTCAGATGAGGCAGCGAAAATTGTGCTGATTGGTGAGCGGGCAGATGAAATTACGCGCGATATTTTACACGCGCACATTCTCATGTATGGTGGATGATTAGCTTTTTCCTGCGGTGTCTGGGCTACCGACAGTGATAGTGTCGTGAAATTCGCCCTCTGGTCTATGAGTTTTACCAGGCTTCACAGTAAGAGTAAAACCTTCCTGTAGTTCGGTAAGTGGTCCAAGTAATCCGCAGGCTGCAACCTGTCCAACTGCTCGCATAAATTCCTCCGCGGCTTGTTTTCGTTCCTCTAGCTTTACTGGATCTTCATCTATTACCCCTGGTATCTCAACACCGGTAATGACTTCACTAAAGTTAGGGTACTTGGCGTCACCTGGCTCTGCCGTAACAGACATACTTGCACTTGTGCAGCCGGTAGCTTTGGACATGTCAAAGATGGATGATTTTTTACCAGCACGGTCAAGTAGTGGTTGGTGGTTACCAGTGTCTCCAGCAAGGAGAGTAACTTCTACTACAATCTCCTCATTCGTCGTGTCTTTTTCATCTTGCGGTAGTACTTGGATGTCATCGACTGAGCCGATACGCATGGAATCTTCGGTTGCCTTTTCGCTAAAAAAAGGTTTAACGGTGACCACAAAGGTAGCGTTCTTAGGGTCTATGGTATCAATGGGTGGCGTTTGATCGGGTTCTGTAATGGCCTGTTCAGGGCGCGTAGAGTTTGTCAAGTTCTCCATATGCGTCGTATTATACCACATCAGCTGATATTTGTAAATAGTGTATTGACATGAAAATAGCCCACCTAGAGAGGCTCAAGCCGAGGTATAAATCATCAAGGTTACATGTCTTTTTCGGCGTTCTTGGCTTGTTTGTAAGCCTTGGTGACGGGCGCCAGGCCGCGGGCGACGCGTTCGCGGTTGGCTTTGAGCTGCTTTTCGTCGCGGAAGGATAGTTTAATGGGCGTCCCCGCAAAGTTGAAAGCTTCGCGTAAAGTGCGCTCGAGGTAGCGTTTGTAGCTCCAGTGGACGAATTTCAGGTTGCTGCCGTAGATGACGAACCACGGTGGCGCGATGTCGGTCTGGACGATGTAGCGGAGCTTTGGGTGCGAGTTTTTCAAGCCGGCTGGCGGATGAGCGGCGACGGCTTTTTGTAGGAGGTCGTTGAGGATGCGGGTTTTGCACTCTTGGCGGCGACGGGTATGGATATCGAGGGCGAGGTCGAACAATTTGGTGACGTTTTGGCCAGTGACCGATGAGGTAAAGATCAGTGGCGCGTAGGGTGTGAATTTGAAATGATAGCTAATTTGTGGTGCTAGCTCGTCGTGAGTGTAGGCGTCTTTGCCTTCGACGGAGTCCCATTTGCTGACCACTAGGACGAGCCCCTTGCCTGCTTCGTCGATGATGCCCGCCAGGCGTTGGTCCAGCCCGACATTCAATTCATTGACGTCCATCAGCAGAAAACAGATGTCGGCTTCGTTGATGGCTTGCATGGTGCGTAGGACTGAGAACTTTTCGATGCCAGTCTCTTGCTTGCCTTGGCGGCGGATGCCGGCGGTGTCCAGTAGCTCGATGGTCTGGCCGTGATAGCGGACTTGGACGCGGTTGACGTCGCGGGTGGTGCCGGCGACATTGGCGACGATGGCTTGCTGCTTGCCTGCTAGGGTGTTGAACAGGTTGCTTTTGCCGACATTTGGCCGGCCGATGAGGGCGACGCGAATGATGTCGTCAGCTTCGGTTTGAGTGGCTGGCGGGATGAGATCGGCAATGTCGTCGAGCAGCTCGGAGATGCCGATGTTGTGCTCGGCAGAGGTTTTGATGATGGTTTTGATGCCGAGACGCTTGAATTCGTCGGTGTGGAGCGAGCCTTTGAGGTCGGCTTTGTTGGCGATGAGGAGGACGGGCTTGCCACTTTTGAGGGCTTTTTTAGCCAGTTGGCGATCGGCATCTGATGGATAGACGGTGGAATCGACCATGACGAGGATGACGTCGGCCGCGGCGGAGGCGTCGGCGATTTGGTCTTGGATGGTGGCTTCGAATTCATCTTCGGCGGGTTTGAGGCCGGCGGTGTCGATGAGCCAGAATTCAGCCTGGCTTACCTCGTCAGGAGATGAGGCGCGGCGCTTATATGAAACTTTGCCGACGACGTTGTCGCGGGTAGTGCCGGCTTCGCGGGCGACGATGGCGGTGCGGGCGCGCGTCAAGCGATTGAACAATGAACTTTTGCCAACGTTAGCTTGGCCAATGATGGCGACGGTAGGTAATTTATGAGACATAATTACGCCTATTATACCAGAGGCGCGGCAATTTGGCGAGGATAAGCGGTATGTGAAATGAGGCTAACCTTAGCCTGCCGGAGTGGGTGTTGCCGTAGTAACTGGTGTTGGGCTGCTTTCTGGTGTTGGTGAAGCGGTGCACTCAGGGCTGTTAGGAACTGCTGTTATGCCGCCTTGCCCGTTGTAGTTGTAATATTTGTATAGTAGCGTGGTACCATCGCAGGCTTTTCTTACTGATGATATTTCTGACGCTGCTCCGTGCTTGCAGTCAGATCCATCAACACAGACCCGGTCAACAATCTGCCAGTCGAGATTGCACTCGTTGGCTGAGTCTAGCTCCGGGCTGATTGTAGATCCTTCTGTAGTTGCCGTTGGTGCTGTTTCTGATATTGGCGCACCGCAGCCTGACAGAGCTAATGCAGCGCTGGCTACTGTGCCGAGCACGACCCCTACTTTTTTCCGCCATAATCCACTATCATTTTCAATTGAAAATTTGTTACCTTCTCGCATGGTATGTCCTCCTATATATCTATACGATACACCAATCATTGACTTGGTGTCAATTTACTTTCCTGAAATTCCCCGCGTTTGATGCCATCGAGGGTGTAGTTACCGAAGTCTGTCCGGTGGAGCTTGGTGACGGTGTAGCCAAGGGCGGCGAAGGTGCGGCGGATTTGGCGGTTGCGGCCTTCGCTCATCTGGACGATCCAGCGGTGGTCGTCACCGTCGTGCTGACGTTCGAGCGTCAAGCGGCTGGGACCGTCAGGTAGCTGCACGCCAAAGTCATTGATCATTTGCCGGTGGAGCGGCTGGAGTGGTCGGTCGAGCGTGACCAGATAGCGCTTAATTTTATAAAACGATGGGTGTGTCATCTGATGGGCAAAATCGCCGTCGTTAGTGAGGAGGATAAGCCCAGAACTGTCTTTGTCGAGGCGACCGACGGGCTTGAGGTGATGGAGGTCTTTCGGTAATAATTCGTAAATAGTCGGTACGCCGCCCTGCGAGGCGCGCGAACAGAGGTAACCGACAGGTTTATGGAGGAGGATGAGTTGGTGGGTTTGAGCGGTGAGTCGTTTGTTACCATAGCGAATGATGTCAGTTGCGGTGATGCGTTGGCCGAGCTTGGCGGGCTGGTCGTTTACGGTGACCTTGCCCTGCTCGATCAGCTCGTCAGCCTGACGTCGCGACACACCAAGTGCCAGCGCCAGGAATTTGTTGAGGCGCTGGGTAGGTTCATGATTCGGTGTGGTATTGTCTGACATTTACGCTTGTGGTTGTGCTGGTGGAGGAGTTTGCGGCGGTTGTGGCGGTTGAGACGGAAGCGGATGCAGGACTGGAGCTGGTGGCGTATGAGTCGGCGCAGCGTTTGTTGGCGCTTGCGGAGCTGGACTGATTACCGGTACTGCTGGAATGGTTGGAGCTGGCTGCTCTGGAGCGGTGATGCTTTGTAGGTTCTGTGGAGCTTGAGGCGTTGGTGTGGTGACAGGAATGTGAGTAGGTTCTGTCGGAGCTTCAGGAGCTGGAGCTGCTGTTAGGGTTGGAATAGTTTCTTCTGGAGTTGTATCAGGTTGCGGAGCTGGTGTTACTTCCTCTGGGGCGTGCTCAGGTTCAGCCGGTTGTGGTTTGAGGTTCGGAATTCCCTCCAGTTCTTGTTCCATGAGCTTGGCGACATCTTCTGTCGGCGTCAGGCTGGCGCCTTCAAGTGGGCGGATGACACGCTCACCTAAGTTGGCAGGGCGCGGTGCTGAAGATGAGAAAGGCGCAGTTGGTTGCGGCAAGGTAGCTGGCGCTGGTGCGGCAGCTTGCAATGTTGGCTGCGGTGACAATGCTGAGACATCAGGTCGGACCGGCGGCATTTGCGGTGACTGTGGCATAGCTGGCGCTGGCTGAGGTGCTGCTGGCTGGGCAGCTGATTGCGGCTGTGGCGCTGGTGTGAGTCCTGGAACGTCGCCCAAAACTTCGTGGACGGTACGCACGACGTCTTCGATACCGACTTGGGATTTCACGAGATATCGGTCAGCCCCGAGTTGTTCGCCGCGGGCTCGTTGGTCTTCTGAAGACAAAGCAGTCATGATGATCACTTTGATGTCTTTGGTTTCGGTGGCAGAACGCAAAATGTCCAGCATGTCAAAGCCAGAAATTTTCGGCATCATCACGTCACTCAGGATGAGCGCTGGGCGTTCTTTGATGGCCATGGCGAGCGCTTCTTCGCCATCACCTGCGGACACGATGTCGTATCCCTCTGCTAATAATCGTACGCCATAGATTTCGCGTAAACTTTTGTCATCTTCAACGAGTAAAATTTTTGTCATATCTACTACCTACTATACGATATTATTATTAAAATTGCTATCATTCTTATGCTTTTATGAATTATTGGTTCTCCGCGGTATGCTGATGGCGCGACGGCTGGTCTCTAGATGATGTTCGATGTCTGCAAGCGTGGTGTGTTTTGGGCTAGTTGATGTTGGTTGCGGCTGCAGTGGTTGGTTGGGCTGAACAGGCGGCTCAGTGACCGGGGCAGGTTCGGTTAGCTGCGGAGGCTGTTCTATCGGTTGCTGAGGCTGAGGCGCCACTGGCGGCTCAGCGGGTGTGACGACAGAAGCTACTGGAGTTTGCGGTTGATGGTACTGAACTGGCGTCGGCTGCAAGGATGCTTCTTTGTGAGCAGCTTCCTCTTTGGAAATCCGTGGTATTTCCAGGAAGAACGTACTTCCCTTGCCGTACTCGCTCTCGACACGTAAATCGCCCGACATGCTTTCGGCGAGTCGGCGGGACAAATATAGCCCCAGACCGGTACCGCCAATTTCACGAGTGGCTGAATTATCAACCCGATAAAACTTTTGGAAAAGATGCGGAACGTCTTCTGCAGGAATTCCCAGACCAGAATCCATCACGCTGACAACTACCTTTGACGAATCACCAGTGACATCGACCACCACCTCGCCTTCTTTGGTGTATTTGATGGCGTTTTCTATGAGGTTGGCGGTGATTTCCCGGAAATGGTCGGGGTCGACAAAGGCATAATAAATAGGCTGTAAGTGCTGATCAGCGGAATCTTTGGCCAACGCGTGTGGCCGGAACGAATAGAGCAGGTTTTTCTCGGCGGCTTTGTGCGCCAGACCCTCAAAGATGTCTGCCACAAAATCAGTGACGTTAAATAGCTTTGGTTCATCTTTGAGGCGTCCGTCCTCGGCTCTACTGATATCCAGCAGGTCTTGGAATAATCGGCCCAGGTGTTGAGCGGAGGCGTGCGCTTTGGTGATGAAGTCGCGTGCTTTGTCGTCGATTTGGGCAGTGGCTGGGTTGAGCGCTAGGCCCAGATACCCCTCGATGGAAGCCACAGGCGTGCGCATCTCGTGGCTGGCAGTGGAGATAAACTCGGCCTGCTCTCGCTCCTCGGCGCGCTCTTTGGAAATGTCGCGGAACACGATGATGACACCTTCCTTTTGTGGGCCTATGGGAGAACTGACGATGGTGATCGGTAGTCGTTTGTCTGAAGAGGTTTTGAGAAATAGGTTGTCGCTGTGGGTGGGTTGGTTTGAAGACAGTGCTTGAGCAACGGGATGTTTGCCCTCTGGGATGTCGGATCCGTCCTTGAGCACCAGTTTGAGGACACTCTGCCAACTCAGACCCAAAGCGTCGCCTTTGTCCCAGCCAATCATCTGTTGCGCGGCTGGATTGATGAGCTCAATGATACCGTCGTTGGAGATAGCCATCACGCCGTCGTCGATGGTATTGATGACGACATCCGATTTACCCTCGGCAGAGGTTAGCCTGTTCTCCAGCTCAGTAAACCGATCGTCGAGTTTTTTCTGCGGCTGGTATCGCCATAGAACAATGCTCAGGACGAGTGGCATGATGCCAAGCGCTGCGCTGATAGCTATTTGCTCCAGCGTCAGTGGTGTTTCCAAATAAATCATAGCGATGTGCGCCACGACCAGCAAGATGATGCCGCCAGTCAGCCACAGCCCGAATACGGCCGCAAAGATAGTCACCATGAGCCACAGGCTGGTAAATGGAGAATAGATGCCGCCGCTGGTGGCGATGAGTGCGGCGATGGTGATTATGAGCGACGCATAGGTGGCGCATGCCAGGTAGGCGCGTTGTTTTTTGGGCATCCAAACACAGAGACAAAGCGCCCAAGCTGCGGACAATACGCTGATGGTGGCAGCCAAGTCCGTCACTGAATCGCCAATAGTAAAGCGATAATTGCCAGGCAAAAAACGGGCTGATGCGTATGTGAGGAGAATGAAGAGATTGACTAGTAGCGAAGCTTTGCTGAGACGGCGCAGCCAAAATTTGGAAAATGTTCTGTCAGACTGCCCCACCCTCGATTCTTTCATGATATTAAGTATAGCGTCAAACGGTGGTAAAACGCAAGCGCGTCTCTGTTGGCTGGCGCGGCGGTATAGACAAAAGCGGCTGCGTCGTGGTATGATGCTTAGTATTGGCCTCATCGTCTAGCGGTTAGGACACCGGGTTCTCATCCCGGCAACCGGGGTTCGATTCCCCGTGAGGTCACCATACTTGAACTAGAATACCTTCTTTCTGTGTTGACTGTAAATTATATGAGGATATCGTGCGTGTATTCAGTAAGTACTTTAAAATATCGACAGGCTCTTTAGTTATGTATTACTGAGGGACGATCTACGCTAATGTCTTTTCAAGAGTCCTTTAACAGACTTAGCCGAAAAGAGGTGTGGTCGAATCTCTTTAGTGATAATAATTAGAGGAGGTAAAATATGAAAAAATCATATTTTAAAATATTCAAGGACAGCGCCGGTGAGTGGCGCTGGACGCTATATGCGGCCAATCACGAACCAGTTGCTGTCAGTGAAGGCTACACTCGTCGTGAAAGTGCAGAAGCTATGGCTCTGAAGCTATGGCATATTGCATACGAGGCAATTAAGTAGTAGCTAGTAATTAAGCCTGTCGATATTTTAGGATAGTTGCTGAATATCTTCAAATCCTATAATCTTGATCTGGTCGCCAAACTCTTTTATTAGGCGTTTCTTTAAACACTTATCTTCTGTAGCAATAATAACAATGTCGTGATTGGGTGCTTCTGTGTTGAATAGGGTCTGTTGTTTGGGTTTGCCAAAATTATGTATTAAGGATGCAGTAAGTGCTAGAATAGAGACATCTGCAAAACCGCGCATCTGGACGAAGTGCACATCATTATAACTGTTAAGATAATAATAGTATTTCTTCAAATAATACGCTTGATTAAAACCTTGTAGCTGAGAGGCGGATATTAGGTTAGGAATATATCTATTATGATTAAATTCTGCGACCTTGTATTCATCGTACAAATCATCTGGCGCGATGAGCTCTTGTTGGGGTAAAGAGCGCTCATCTTTAAAACATTGAATGATGATATTATTATCCGCAATTATCATATATTAAACTTAGCCTTAAACTTTGCATATCGTGACTTATCAACACGGCCAAATATGAGATATTGTGCTTCGATTGGACTAAGTATTTTGCTATTAATTGCCTGTACGATATCTCGGGTTGTCGCAGTGCCGCACCATTTTTTTATCGCAGTATCAATATTAGCAGGCCTTCTAAAGTCTTTTGTGCCTGCAGTAGACAGAGGGACATTCATATTATCTAGTAATTCTTGTTTGTGATCATCATTTCTCAACAAGCCTCGTTGCCATAGTGTTATGATTATTGCAGACGGTGTAAGTATGTACTGTTCCGATAGAGCTTCTATAATGTCGGAGTCGATCAAGTTGGTCCTGTATGCGTCTGTTACAGAGAAAGGTAGTAGTATTTCAGTCGCCACACTAAAAGCCTGTTGAAGCCCTCTTGTGCTAGTAATAGATAATTCTAGTTCTCCGGTTAAGGCTATGTCATATTGGTCATTACCAATCAATATAAGTAGTACCAATAGAGTGAGTATCTGACGTCCTGCGGTTTCTTTGCCATTTAGTTCATTTGGTAGAAATACATAGGGCACCTTTTCGTCTTGCACGACAAAGCCGCTTGATTTTTGATATATTTGACGTACTGTTTTTGCAACGGGAAGTATCTTGTTGTTGCTATCAAATACACCACGTGCAACTCGTATATTCTTCGCCTCGACACAGGCTATCAGCTTATCTAATACTTTACCTTTGGGTCCTTTGCACAGTATTTTAGGATCAATTTCAAAAAAATCAATGATTTTCTCTGCCCACTTATCATGCGCTAGACACTTGAGACTTCCACAGAATACATTTTTCTCATGAACTTGATTATGAGCAAACTCTTGTAGCGCTATAATTCGGTCAACAATTCGTAATGAGACGCCATTTCCTGTACTGCTATTGCGATTAGCTAGGAGCTTCTTATCAAACTTTGATTTGCGCTTTTTATTGAGCTTATGAATAGTTTTGTCTAATTTTTCTTCCTCAAGAAAGAAGAGCTGCCAGGGTATCATTAAAGTCTCAGCTTCTGACTGTAGATCCGAAAAAGCTAATTCTCGCGAAGATAGCGCATTAGTAAATACAGGTCTGTCGATATGACACTCATCTGGGTAGATATTTAATATATTCTTGATAGACGCTATACGAATATCAATAACTCTCTCACCATTTGTTTTTATGGCAATGGTTTCTGGCCTTTCTGAGGTCTTGTTACTAGCGCAAATGCTATTTGTTATATGTACCATTTGCATTTAGTTTACGATATCGGTATTGGGTCTGCAATATGTTGACCTACATTAATCTGATTATGTGTAACGTGTGAAATATATGAAAAACTTGATATAGCTACTCACCCAGCTGCTCGATCACTTCCAACAGTTTCCGAGGTGTGATGTCAGCTTTGATGAGGTAGCCGTCGATTCTGGGCAGTAGCTGCGACTTGGACTGGTCGTCTTGCTCGAAATTGGTCATGATGAGAATCTTGCTGTTAGGTACCAAATCAGTTTCGCCGTTTCTGAGGGCGTCTAAAATTTGATCGCCACGCTGTTCTGGCAACATCAAGTCCAAAATGATCAAGTCGTACGGTTGGTTACGCGCTGCCACCAAGCCGTCGTTGCCGTCCACCATCCAGGTGACGGTATAGCCTGCGCGCTCCAAGCTGCGCACGTACATTTCGCCAATAAATCTGTCATCTTCAATGCATAAAATTGTTTTGATTGCCATGATTACTCCCTATACATTTTGTGATTTTTTATCCACCCGCCGTCAGTGCGAATGAGCCGATTGTTTAGCTGGCCGTCTTCTAATAATTTTTCTTTCACCGAAGCGTAGACAGGAATGGTGAAGGAGAAAATTGAGCCTTGGTTTTCTTGGCTGCGTGCGGAGATGCTGCCGCCGTGTGACTCGACGAAGGCTTTACAGATATATAGGCCGATGCCAGTGCCTGCCACTGTTTCGCGTGATCGGTGTGAGCGGTAAAATTTGCGAAAGAGGTTTTTGATCACGCCAGCTGGCATGCCGACACCGTTGTCTGAGACGGAAACTTCTACGAATTCTCCCTTTTGCACGGCGGAAACTTGGACAACTCCGCCCTCGAAGCTGTATTTGATAGCATTGTCGATGAGGTTGGAAATCACTTCCCCGATGCTACCACGGTCGGCTGCTACGGTCGGCAAATCGCTGGGGATGGATACATTCAACATGCGGTGCTGAGCCGAGGCGCGCAGTTGCATGTCGTCAGCGATGGTAGCGTAAATGGCTTCCAATGTGTCCTCGCGCAGATGCACGTACAGGTGGTGCCGATCAAATTTTGAGACGTTGAGGATGTTATTGATGTAGCTGGACAAACGGTTGGCAGAAACGGTCAGACGATTGAACAATTGCGGTTCATCGTCCCGCAGGCGGTCGTGAAGTTCTTGTTCCAAGATGTCCAAGTAGCCGCGAATGACGGTAATGGGTCCACGGAGTTCGTGCGCTGCAAAGGCGATGAAATTGAGATCCTCTTCTTCGGGTAAGTATTTGGCTGAGCGGTCAAAGAGGATGATGACCGTTTCGCCGGCTGCACCTTTTTCGTAGGAGGCGCTGACGTCATAGAACTTTTGTGGCGCAGAGGTTTTGGCCTGAGCTGGTACGCGCGTCCACTGGTGGTGAGCGGTGATGTTGTCTTTGGCAACTTCTTGGATCCACTGGTTGATGGAGATTTCATCAATAAAGTCTAGCCCCAAAGTCAGCACGCCGTCCATGTCAGAAACGACTGGCGCAGTTTCATTGGCAAAGATGATGTTTTGTTGGTGATCTAACACGACGATGCCGCACGGGGTGTGATTGAACGACTGAATGATGGCGTCAAGTTGAGACGAAGCTTTTTGGGCAGTCGGTTTGGTAGGCGCGCCGTTGGTATATATGGCCTCAAGCACGGTCTGGAAACCAGTGCGTGCGTGTGCTGGTGAATTGATTTTGGTTGGCTTTTCGGCGGTCAGCTCCCCTGTTTTGTAAGCTGCAGCGTAGAGGATGTCGCGCATCGGTTTGCTGATGGATGGTGTGATGGCAACAGCGCCAATGATGCCCCCAGCTGCACCGAGCAGGATGATGATATACCAATTAACTTCAACGGCGGCCAAGTTTGTCAGTATGAGATGAGTGATGGTAGCAAAAGCAGCAGCGATACCGACAGGTACCAGCAATAATAATACTAATCGACGCATGTAATATCGATTGTAGTCGCGAATCGATCGGCGACGGGTTACTGCCATGCAATACTTCCTCGCCCCGGTGTAAAGGCGGCGATCCACGTCTGGCCGCGGTTCAACGCGATGTCTTTGCCAGCGGCGTCAACCAATTTCAATTCGGCGTTTTCATTGTCACGCTTCCAGGTGGCTTGAGCCACAACGCCGTTTTGGAAAATATACGCTTTGCCAGTGCCGACGGTGGTGACGTCTTCGTAGCCTTCGCGGCTACCTGGGCGATGTTCGACGTTCACTTCCAGTGCTACGATGCTGTTTGGCGCAATTTGCCCGGCCTCGGCGTCATTGTGTGGCTGCCCTGCTAGCGTGCGAGCGTAGGTGTTAGAATCTTTGTTGTAGGTGTAATTGGTGTTAAATAGCGGACTACTGAAATTGATGGCAATCTGAGTTGCATTTGGTGTTTCAGCAGGCTTGCCATCGGCACGCTTGAACCCAGTGAATACTGATTCAGTGTGGCCTTTGGCAGTGTTGGTCTGATCAATTTTCTCGCCTGAGGTGTAGGCATTGTGTGGCGCGCGTCGATCATTGGCCCGCCAGTATGAGTTGCCATTGCTGAACTCGTCGATATCGTGATATTTGCCGTTACGAACTGTGCTGAGGGCGTTGGCGCTACCGCCAACATGGAAAATTGAGGCTTTGTATGGCGTTGACCACTGCAGATAGTACAAGCGCAAGCTGCGCACTGGACCAATTTTGGCCGGCTTATTTCCCTGGTACAACGCGAAGAAACGAGTGATACCACCTTCGGCAACAGCTTCGTAGACGATGCCAGCTTTTGATAGTCCAGACTGTGGTCGCGCGTTAGGGCTATTTTCGACAATTACACCAGTAACGGGAGCTTTGACGGCATTGGCGTCAGCTACTTCCAGACCGGTCAGTGACGAGTAAAACTTCTCTTTTGGCTTTTTGGTGCCAGCGAAAAATGGCGAACCACTGTCTGATTGGACGGAATACATGGCGATGATGAAGATAATCGCAACAACCGCCGCGCTTACGACAAGTGCCAGTGCCAAATGGTGTTTGTGGACCCACTGAGTGAACGCTTTGAATTTAGAGTGATTGATGAGTTTATCCTGAGGAATTCGAGGCTTTTCCATATGATTAGTATAGCATGTCGCTTATGCTAATAAAACTAAGACAGCGTGCGTCGGCCTTCAAGCGCATGCGACAACGTGATCTGGTCGGCGTATTCCAGGTCGACTCCCACGGGGATACCGCGAGCCAGTCGTGAAACAGTCAGTGTTAAGCCAGCTTCTTGGATATATCGTTGCAGAAACAGCGCAGTGGATTCACCCTCGACTGAGGCATTGGTGGCGATGATGATCTCAGTGACGCCGTCATTTTTGATGCGCTCAATCAACTCGGGAATGTGAAGCTGTTCTGGTCCGATGCCGTCAATTGGTGAAATCGCTCCACCCAGCACGTGGTAGGTGCCGTCAAACTGACCAGTGCGCTCCAGCGCCATGATATCCAACGGTTCTTCGACGACGCAGACGAGCTGGCGATTGCGGCGACTGTCAGTGTAAAGTGGCGACAGATCATCACTTTCGTCAATCAACGCAAACGTCACTGGACACGTTTTGACGCGTTGGTGTAACTCATTCAACGCCTGAGCCAGTCTTTTGGATTGCCCTGCTTCACGTCGCAAAGCAGCATAAGCGTAGCGTTCGGCAGTTCGCGGACCAACTCCCGGCAGATTACCAAATTCATCAATCAACGCCGTCAGCGCTTTTGGCAAAATATGAGCACTCATCAGTAGGATTAGATGCCCAGGTTACCCAAGCCACCCATCAGTGGCTTCATTGTTTCAGCAGCAACTTCCTGCGCCTTTGCTAGACCGTCGCGCACCGCGATTTGAATCCAGTGCTCAAGCTGTTCGATGTTGTCTAGATCTACCATATCAGGATTAATCTTGACTGATTTGATTTTCAATTCACCAGTGATCTGAACGATGACCGCGCCATCACCAGCTTCTACTTCGATGATTTCTTTACCAAGTTGTTTTTGTGCTTTACGTAGCTGTTGCAGCATTTTCACCTGATCAAAAGCCATGTTATTCCTCCTTCAATTAACTCACTTATTATACCGCATTATTCACTAAGTTTGTAGACATAAAACCGATCGCCCGCCTCAGCCCAATCACTCGTGATGACGCGCGTGATGGTTCCTGGGATGCCAGTGATGTCTTGGCGAGCAGCGCGGGTTACCACTACTTCTTCTTGAGCACCCTCTGCTGGCAGGCCATCTCTGATGGATATTGCCCTATTATGCTTATTCATGTGGCCGGACAAAGCGTCGTAGAGCGGTTTTTCGGCAGCTGCCACCACGAATATATATTTCTTGTTTGCAGCGTCGCGCAGTAGTGTGTCACGCACAAGGCTCAAATCTTTGGAATGCTCGCGCACGGCGTCAGGCAGGTCGTGGTAGCTGTGGACATATCGATTGACGCCGCTCAGAGTCATGACGCCGACCAAGATAATCATCAGCACGAGTCCGGTGCCACGCGCGTATGGGTTCTTTGGAAATAATCGGTACCACTCGTACAGCAAACGCTCTACGCCAGTGGCAAGCAAGATGAACATCGGCACAGAAATGATCATGTTGACTTGCGGCGCCAGGGCTAGTAGTGGCAATGACAGAAATAGCCAAATGTTGACCACGTAGGACCGAGCGGTGTGCCAGTTGCGGAAAGTGATGATCATGCCGAGGAACATCAATGCTACGGTGCTGACGTCGATAGCTGGCAGCACTTGCCCGTTGGAGATGTATGGCACTGGCCAGAGATAGGTTCGAACGATGATCTTGAGGTTTGCTAATACATCAAAGTTGAGCGACGACCAGCCTGACACATCCAGCAGGAAGCCGTGATTTTTCAGGCAGAAATACACTAGTGGCGCGCTTACCAACAGAAAGACGATAAATGCTGGCGTCCAGCTGGCGCGATATTTTCGCGAAACGATGATGTAGCGTGTGTATGGGTGCAATAATGCCACCAGAATGAGACCGAGGTTGAGGTACCAGAAAAATGGCGTGTATAAGCTGGCGGCCATGACGGCGGCGAGGAGGATTTTCCAGAGTTGGGCGAATTTGGCTTTTTGGATGATGAGGCTGGCGAACAGCAAAATCAATGACGCAGTGGTGATGTAGATGATGCCAGGCGTGAAGCTTTGCGCTAAGTAGATGAATTGACCAGTAGCGATCATGAGAGAAAGAGACAATACGGCAATGCCCGGTTTGAACCAGTGCCTGAGGAGGAAAAAGAGCGCCAGGGCTGCCAAGCACATCAGTGTGACGGCTGGTAGCTTGACGGTGAGCGTACTGACGCCAAATAGCAAGAACAGTGCCGCCTGGAACGCGTGTAGTGGCAGATTGACGATGGACCAATTGCCTTCCATGAGCAAGTTGGTTCGTGCGACCATGTTGATTTCTGATTGGCTGATGCCACCTGGCGCGTACAACAATGCCACGCTAATGACTGCAGAAAATATCAGTATCAAAGCACTATAGCCCCAAAGATAGCGCCAACGGTAAAGAAACAGATGAGACAGAGTTTTCTTTTTCACTGCGGTTTATTATAGCATGGTTTGTTAATCGTGTCGTCTGTCGAGACTCATGAAGCGGAGGCGTTCTGGGTGGAAGTATAACTGGACTTTGCCGACAGGACCGTTACGGTGCTTAGCGATGATGAGGTCGGTGATATTTTGAACCTCTGGATTGTCTGGTTCGTAGTAGCCTGGACGGTAGATAAAGCTGACAATGTCGGCGTCCTGTTCAATGGATCCGGACTCACGCAGGTCGGCCAACTGTGGAATTGGCGGGGTGCGGGATTCAACCGAACGGCTCAACTGACTCAGGGCGATTAGCGGCACGTTAAGCTCGCGGGCGATCAACTTCAGGCCGCGGGAGATTTCCGACACTTCCTGAACGCGGTTGCCGTTGTGATTGTTGGTGGCCTGCATCAGCTGCAAGTAGTCGACGATGATCAGGCCAATTTCGCCTTCATGCGCCAGGCGGCGAGCTTTGGTACGCATTTCCAAAATGCTGAGGCCCGGTGTGTCATCGATGTAAATCGGCGCTTCTGCCATCTCGCCCATAGCTTCAGACAATTTGGCAAAATCGTTATCACTCAAGTTTCCGGTGCGAATATTCCAGCTGTCAACACCTGAGGCGTCTGCGAGCATGCGGTCAACCAATTGCTCTTTGCTCATCTCCAGGCTGAAAAACAGCACCGGCTTTTTCTCAATTGTTGCCACGTTGTACGCCAAATTGGTCACCAGCGTAGTCTTACCCATGGCTGGACGAGCAGCCAGAATGATCAGGTCGGAACGCTGCAGACCAGCGGTCATATTGTCGAGATCGCGGTAGCCGGTGCGAATGCCACGGAGCGTGTCTTTGTTACGGTGCAATTCTTCAATTCGGTCAAAACTATCAGTCAGAATATTCTCCAGGCTAATCAAGTCTTGTTTGAGTGATTGGTCAGAAACGCTGAATAGTTCAGCTTCGGCCTTTTCTAACAATTCCTGAGTTGTTGTCGATTCGTCATAGCCAAGTTCGGTGATGTCAGCACTGGCTTTGATGAGTCGGCGCCGTACGGCTTTTTGCGCCACCATCTCGGCGTAGGCTTCAGCGTGCGCGGCGGTCGGTACATAGTTGGTGAGCTCCGTCAGATACGCCGAGCCACCGATGAGGTCCAACTCATCCTTACGTTTCAGCTCATCAGTCAAGGTCAACAGGTCGACTGGCTTGTGCTTTTCAAACAGCCGCATCATACCTGCAAAAATCAGTCCGTGATTTTTATCATAAAAATCAGCAGGATGCACGTGTTCAGTCGCATCTGCCAATACTTCTTCGTCGATCAATATCGCACCCAGTAAACTCTTTTCGGCATCCAGGTTCTGCGGTGGCAGTTTGCCTGATGATGTATGTTGACTTGCTTCACTCACTTATAGTTCCTCCAACTTCACTTCTTCGCCACCGCCCATCATGGCAGCGATTTCCGCCAATTTTTCGTCTTCAGGTGGTTTCTTCTCTCCAATTATATCAACTTCCAGCTCTATCCCTGCCTCTGCGGTGATGATTTCTGCCAGCAATGGTCGATTTTTAGCATCATCCAATTTTTTCTTATAAAACGCGCTGCCGGCAAAAATAGTCAGTTTATCTCCGTCAAACACCCACTGGCTTTTTTGGAGCAGTGACGACAGGCCGACTGATTTTTCCTTGGCCTGCTCGATTACCTTTTGCCAGTCCAGCTCTAGTGGCGCACTAGGCTTGTGCGGTTTTGCAGATGATTTCTTGACTGGCTCGGCTGGTTTATTGTCTTGGTTTTCGGGCGCTTTTTGGGCTGGCTTGGTTGACTTGACGTTTTGATTTTTCGGTGATTTTTTTGCTGATGGAGTCGGCTTGGCTGAGGTTGAGATGACAGTTGGCGTTGCGGTGACAGCCTGAGTGACCGTCTTCTTCGGCCTGACTGGCTGGGCGTGATGTTGCATGAAAATAGTCAATAGTTTCAGGTCTGGGTGCGGATGGCGATCGACCTCGATGAGCTGCTGGATGAGTTCAACAAGGCCTGGGTTTGTGCGCAGTCTGGCGCGAGCGATTGACAGTAACTGGTGTGACACCACAGTTGGGCTGATACCACTTTGTTCTAGCTCTTGTAGAATGCTAAGGATGCGCGCAGTGTCTTCTGATTGATACACATCAAGGAGTTCTTCTAGCGTGGCTGTGTCGCTTAAGCCTAAGTATTCAGTAACCATGGCGACGGTCAGTGGCTGGTCGGGTGTGGCCAAAATTGACAATTGATCAAGCATACTGATGCCGTCGCGAAACCCGCCGCGCGAACGCTCAGCGATCAGCCGAGCGGCGTCCGCCTCGATGGCAAAGCCCTCTTTTTCGGCGATGGCCATCAGCTGGCGTGCCATGACATCGACTGAGATGGGATGAAAGAAAAATTGCTGGACGCGGCTAAGGATGGTGGCGGGCAACTTGTCGGCGTCGGTGGTCGCCAGGATAAAAACTACGTGTGCTGGCGGCTCTTCCAGCGTCTTTAACAGCGCGTTAAAGGCGGGCTTGGACAGCATGTGGACTTCGTCGATGATGTAGATTTTTTTTGGCGCGGAAACCGGCGCGACTTGCGCTTTTTCGCGTAATGCCCGAATGTCGTCGACACCGTTATTGCTGGCGGCATCAATCTCAATGATATCCAGGTGCGAGGCTTCCTCGTCGTATGGCAACTGATTGATCTCATGCGCCAAAATTCGTGCTACGCTGGTTTTTCCCACGCCGCGCGGACCCGTCAGCAAATACGCATGGGCGATTTTCCCCTGCTCCAGCGCTCGGCGCAAAATGTTGGTCACGTGATCTTGCCCCAACACCTCGTCCAAGCTACGACTGCGATATTTGCGGTACAGTGCTTGACTCATTACTTATGTATTATAGCGCAAAGTGCGGGATTAGTAAGTTCTTTAGCGGTCAGGAATGGGAACTTCTTCACCACTTTCTAAAATCATGGTCTTTCTTGGCCATAGTTCTATCGGTTCGTCAATATACGGCAAGTCAGTCGCTTCTGCGATGGCTCGCATGGCCATGTCTATCGGTGCCCGCAAAGCCCGGCGGCGAGACTCATGATCTGTTGAAATAGCATAGCTTTGGTGGGCTGCTCTATAGTCAACGGGGTCACACAGAGTAACGTGGATTTGCTCATCTTGCGGTATGTATGCATCCAGATCAGTAGGCCACGGCTTGTAGTGAATCCCTACTGGCAATAGGTTGGGTTTCACCCCCCCTATGCTTGCTCCAAATAAAATTCGCGATGCGCCCGTTCGGCCTTTGGTAACTTGAGCATCACCGGTGTATGCGCCCTCTGGAAAGATGAGTAGTGAGCGTCCGTCAACTAACGCTCGTCTGGCCATTTCGAGCCCAGCTTTCAAATATTCTTTTCCGCCATGTACTTCAAGTGGTATTGTATGCAGTGCATTTTTTATTACTAGTCGCCGCACTGCCGTGTCCACAGAGCTATTTTTATACGCCAGTCGCGAACTAATGACAACGTCACAATCCTCCGGCAGACTTGCTGGTATGGCAAAGATATCGCGCATGCAAGCATGATTGGCGACGAATACATTCGGGCCTTCTGGCATGTTGTCGAGCCCGTGTGTCGTAATTGCCATTTCTCTACCTATAGTTTGTAAGAGTGGCTTCTTTCCCTCGTTCACATCTGCCTCGCTTTCAAAGCTTGCTTAACGGTGCGCGCCACTAAGCGATGTCCTTTTGCTGAAAAATGAATACCATCAGACAGTGGTATGAACGGCAGCTCAATGTACTCACCGAGCGCCTCCTTATTCTGCAAGATCTCTTGTCGTATAGCTTCTGATTGTTCCGTGAATTCTGGACCAGAATCTTCACCGGTCGAAAATGCTGGCGGTAAGATATATATAACGTCAGCACCGTGAGCTAGTTTTTGATAATCTGTCAAATCGTGAATGATAGCTTGCGCCGTCCTGTTGTATTGCTGCTGCAAGTCATTGGTGCCAAGGGCGATGATGACGATGTCCACATTGCCCGCCTGTTGCAAAGCTTCTGCAAACGTATGTTTACCATTTTTATACGGCTTTGCCTTACAGAAATCTCCCGCTACACGGCCCGATAGTCCATTTGCAATGATATGCGCTTTGCCTCGTAATTCTCGCTTTAGACGGTTGACCCATCGGTCACTATACCGCACTCGCGGCCCCACAAACGTGTCTCCCCAGACGTTAGAATCGCCATAAATAAAAACCCTTTTGCTTGCGTGGTTGCTACTCATATATAAACTCCGTTTTTTGATATTATACCATGTTCTGTCAAAATAATGTCAGCTGCGTGTTAGGTATCTCAAGGTCAACTACCCCTTGCAGTGCCTGCGCCTGGTGTCCGATGTACTTTTTCAGGTTATACGCCAACAGCTGCCCGTCATATTCAGTGATGAGCACTGAGCCAATGACGCTAACAACCGTGCCAGCCAAGACCGTATTCCCTGTTATATCAATCAAACTGCTGAGGTCTCGACCGTCGGTGTGAAAATAATCGTCGCACATGATGAGCGTTCGATGTGGAAAATCCAGCCCTAACTGGTGGTGAATACGCATCAACGCATCAGCCAAGGTCTGTTCCGCTACCGTAGTATTCAATGGCTGCTTGATCAGCCCCAGTTTTTTACTGGCAGCTACCGTCTCCATGATGCCACTCAGACTGGCAATTTTCGCCTCATATTGCCGGGCGATCAACGCCGAAGCGAACGTCTCCAGTTTCAATGCCACGCGTGCCCCCTGTTCTAGCAGCCGCCGAATACCGCGCGCTTCCTGCGAAATGCCGACCTTTATCACCTCTGGCGAGAAATACGCCAAATACAAAAAATGTGGATTTTGATTGATCTTTTCCTGCTGCGCTGACACTGAATCAGCGTGGTAAAACGCTGGATTGAAACCGGTGCGATTGCGACATTTCAAACAATTCTCATATTTCTCATCAACCGTGGCGCCATCAGGACAAGCCTGGCTGCAATGATTGTCAAAATCCAGCCAGCCGGTGCAATATTTGGTGGAAAAATCAAACTCCAGCGACAATTCCCGCCCCAAAACATTACCACGCTCAGCCCTACCGTCAACCTGCCATTCCAAAAACGGTCGGCTTTCAGTGTCAAAGCTGGTGTAGCTTAGTAAAAACTCTTCAGGCATAACACAATTATACCAAAAACCGCCCGCACACGCGGACGGCTTCAAATGTCAAAATGTGTTTTACAGCGCTGCTTCAACGGCTGCCCACGTCGCGTCAGGATTGTCCTCTGGCACAATGATGGTGACTTGGTCTCCAATGTTGATGCGGAAGAACGTGACGCTGGCGAGCAAAATGCGATACTCGCGGCCGTTAGCTTCGACGTAGTAGACGCCGTCGTGTTGGACCAGTGTACCGATGACTTGCTTGCGCGCCACTGGGCCGATTTGCTTGTAGATGAAGCTACCGTCGTCAGCGATGGTTAATTTCAAGATGTCGCCTTCAACAAGCTTTGATTTTGAAGCGTAGTTGGCTGGGATTGGGTAGTTCTTGCCGTCTGGGCCAAGCATGGTCTGACCATCAAACACGCCTTCGACGACCTTGCCAGTCACATCTTCGGTGGAAGTTTTTGGTGTAACAACTTGACCGTCATCACCGATGATGCTGATCAATAGTTCTTTTGCCGCTGCCAAATTGGTTTCTGCCTCTTGTATCAATGAGCGAAGCCGCTTTACTTGTTTTTCTGGTAATTCAGACATAGTGATTCTCGCATTTCCCTGTCTATTTTTGATAGTTCTCGTTCTATATATAGCATAGGAAAAAGGTTCGGTCAAGGCTTGCATAAGCAAGTTATTTCAGATTTCCACAGCATTTTAAGGGGTGCTTGCAAAATTGTTGCAAATTTTACCCTTGCAATCAAAATACCGCCCATGGTATAGGGCGGCATAATGATTTCGAAAACAAATTGGCGTCATATTTAGAATGAAATTAGCTGAGCTCAACGCTAGCGCCAGCGTCTTCCAGCGTCTTCTTTGCAGCTTCAGCTTCGTCTTTTGAAACTTTTTCCTTGACTGGTGCTGGTGCGCCGTCAACGATAGCTTTAGCTTCACCCAGACCCAAGCCGGTGATTTCTTTGACAGCCTTGATGACTGCAACTTTCTGAGCACCTGCGTCTTTCAAGGTAACGGTGAACTCAGTTTTTTCGTCAGCCGCAGCAGCGTCACCGCCAGCAGCTGGACCAGCAACAGCGACAGCTGCAGCAGCTGGCTCGATGCCGTATTCTTCTTTCAAGTGGTTTTTCAATTCGTTAACTTCCAGAACTGTCAACTTGGTCAGTTCTTCAGCCAATTTCTTAATATCAGCCATGATATATCTCCTTAGATTATTAATTGATTGCTAAACTTAAGCCGCAGCTTTGGCTTCGATGCCATCCAAAAGACCGTGCAAATTGCCGCCCAGCGCGCCCACGGTGTCGTGGACTGGTGAAAGCAATTGTGCCACCACTTCGGCGACCAGCTGGTCTTTGCTTGGTAGACTCGCCAGTGCTTTGATGTCAGCTTCGTTGATGCTGAGGCCTTCACCTGAGAAACCACCAGCCAACTGTAGTGCTGGGTGCGTCTTTGCAAACGTGTCCAGCACTTTCGCTGGCATGACCTCGTCTTCGGCACTGATGGCGTAGACCAACTGGCCAACCAGGAGGTCGGTGTCGGTTTCTTTATAGGTGTCGACGCTCTGCAATGCTACGCGTACCAAGCGGTTTTTGACCACCTTGATGACCACGTTTGCTTCGCGAGCAGCCTTGCGCAACTCTTGTAATTCAGCCACGCTCAGCCCCTGGTACCGCGCAAATGCCGTACCTTTGGCGTCTTTTAGAAGCTCTGTTAGTTCAGCAACCAAAGTTTGTTTTTTATCGCGTGAAATTGCCATAAAAATCCTTTCTTTGATTGAGTTAATTTCATTCTTTTCGCCAATTTGTTAACGTGCGGTAATGGAGAATCAAAAAGACGTCTTTGATTCTCGCACTACCAAAGACGTCAAATAAAACTGTTCGTTTCATCCCTCGGCGGCATGTTTACATCTGTTTGTTATGCAGATCGCCGCTGTCTTTGGTAATGTTCCTTACCATTGTAGCAGAAATGACAACGAAATGCAACAGGCATATTATATCAAACCAAAGAGAAAGCCCGCTCCGTGGTGGAGCGGGCGGTGCGAACCTCCTCTCTTCTCTCTGTATCTCGTTTCTCTTTACCGAGGGATGCTAGCCGTGATGACTAGCATCCCTCGGTGGTATGTCACTCCTTGCGCGAGGAGTGACTGTAGCTGGCCACGAGGGCCATGAGACCCAATGCTATCAGGGCTGCAGCCCCGATAGCCGCTTGCTCGCCGGCGATGCCGGTGTGCGCCAACAGTCCCCCGCCCGGCCGCTTGTGCGGCGGCTGGTTGGGGGGTGTCACGACCTCCTGGCCCCTTGTGGGGCTTGGGGAGGTTGTGGCCGACGGCACCGAAGGCGTCGGCGTCGGTGTGACCGACGGAGTCGGCGTTGCCGTCGTGCTAGGCGTCGGCGTCGGCGTCGGCTCCGGGCTCGGTGTTGTGCTCGGTGATGGTGTTGCGCTGGGCTCCGGAGTCGGCGTTGCCGTCGGAGTTGACTCAGGGCTGGGCGATGGTGCCGGACTTGGCGTCACTGACGGAGTCGGCGACGGGGCCGGTGTCGGCGGGGGCTTCAGGAGGTAGCTTGCGCCACCTCCCGCCTCCGGCCGCCGCACGGTGGCGGAGGCATCCCAGGAGCGATCCTGGGATGTAATGACAGCCGAGTCGGTCCATGGCCCGGGGTCACCCGGGTTCACAGACAGGGACAGTTCAAAACGGGCTTTCTCGCCCGCGTTGAGCTGGATTTTGACGGTCACCACAGTGGAGGTACACTCCACTACCGTGACCGGGACATAGCGGGTGTACTGGGGCTGACCCCAGACACCCGCTGTTGAGTAAACACCAGCCTGACCGGCTGGCGTGGTGCAAGCAAACTCCTGACCAGGAGACGTTAATACGTCCCTGATCAGGAATTCTTGACCATCGGCAGTGGCGACTGGCGTCGCCACCGTCACGATGGCCTTTGAGGGGTTGTCCTGGGGGATGTACCCCCATTTGGAGCCCCAGCTCTCAGGCTGCGAGCAGCCCGGGCATTGAGCCACCTGAATGGGAGTCCGGCGGACCTTGCCGCCGATCTCCCACAGGAGGTCCCGGGTCTCGCCCGGGACGAGGACGTCCTTCATGGACACTCTCCACCATGCATGCCCCTCATAGGCATAATGCTTGGTGTTTTCGACGGCATCGGTCAGTACGACACTGACCTTGCCGTCGGAGAAGACGGCGTGGGCGATCACCACGCCGCCGTCTGTGGTCAAGTCTACTGGGGAGCCGTTGCTCCCCAGTTCTTGCGGTGGCGTGAAGGTGATGCTATCACCTTCACAATGGCCCTCCTGAAGGGCCAGGCCAAATCCGAATTCAACCGCCTCATAGGCGCTGAACTCGGAAGATCCATCAACAGTGCGGACATACTCCGCACTGACTTCCTCATCCGTGATCGGGCGGGCTGTGCACGACGTTGCCGTCGTGTCGTCGGGCTTCTCGGGGGCGGCAGCTGCCACCCCCGAGAAACCGAATAGCAGAGCTAGCAGTGCAAACAGCGCTGCTAGCCCACGACGCGTAAGCATAGGGATCTCCTAGGGATCTGATATGAATGGATACAGATGTTAAAGAGCTTTTTTGGTTCGCGTCCAGCTGGGCTGGCAAGCGAATCAAAATCGACTCAAGCTTTTAACATCAGCATCCTACTGGGCTTTAGTATTCTAGCATAAAATACAGAAAAATGCAATACCCTCACGACTATCTCGGCGACGCCACCTCAGTAAAAATCCCGCCATGATTGGCGGGATTTGATGGGTCAAACTGTCAAATTAACCATGTCTAGAGGTTGTTTTCAACCTTGATGCCGGGACCCATGGTAGTAGTTACAGCAACGCTTTTGACGTAGGCGCCTTTGAGGCTGCTTGGTTTTTGGGCGTTCAGGCTGCTCAAAAATGCGCGGGCGTTGTCTTGCAATTTGTCTGCACCGAACGACACTTTACCGACGCTCAAGTGAACGATGGCTTGTTTGTCGACACGGTATTCAACCTTACCAGCTTTGGCTTCGGTGACGGCAGTTGCCACGTCTGTTGCTACGGTGCCAGACTTTGGATTTGGCATCAAACCACGTGGACCGAGCAAGCGAGCGTATTTACCAAGTTTTGGCATGTACTGTGGCGTTGCTACCAAAATGTCAAAGTTCAGCTCTTCCTTGTCTAGTTGCTTCAAAAATTCTTCATCACCGATGATGTCGGCACCAGCCTTTTTGGCAGTAGCGTGTTCTTCTTCTGGTGCGAATACTGCGACGCGTACGTCTTTACCGGTACCGTGAGGCAGTGACACGGTTGAGCGAATGTTCTGGTCTGCCTGGCGTGGGTCAACACCGAGCCGAACGTGCAGTTCTACTGACGCGTCAAATTTGACTGGGCTAGTCTCGGTCGCTAGCTTCAAGGCTTCTTCTAGAGTGTAAACTTTGTTTTTCTCGATCTTTTTGGCAGCTTCTTGGTATTTTTTACCGCGGCGCTCTAGGCGTGGTCGAGTGACTGGCTTTGGACCCTTTTTGATGTGTGCTTCAGCGTCTTCGTCCTGTGGAGTGGTGTCGCCTGCTTCTTTGCGAGCTTCCTTCTCTGCTTTAGCTTCAGCTTCGTCCAAAGCTTTTTGACTGCGCTTGCCTGCTTTGGCAACGTGTGCTTCGCGAACTTCGTGTTTTTCTGCGCCCGCGATGGCAGCTTCGATTTCAGCGATGGTGTTCTTTTCGCTGACTTCCAGGTTTAGTTCTGCTGCTTTTTCTAGCAACTCGGCTTTTTTGGCCATGAGTGATATCCTTTCTGTGGTGCAATCGGTGCTCGGTTCCTCCGAATTCACCTCCCAACATTGATTGTTATTCTCGCTGATTATATCAGTTTTGGTGACTGTTTTCAATGAGGTTAGTGCGCCAAACGCTGGAATGTCGTGACGAAGTTGTCGTTTGGCACCACGAACACGTCTGCTTGTGAACTGTCGTCTGCTGAGATGAGCCGTAGCCCGAATCGCCATTTGCCAGATACTTTCTCACAGTGTAGTTCTGGCTTGGCCTTTACAGTATAGTCGTTAAATGCTTTCTGCCATTTACCGTTGTTGTTAGTGAAGGATATCCCTTCAATACGAAATTTGCCTGGCTCAAGCATATGTTCCGCCAAAAAATTCTCATCAGCTATGAGTTGTGCGCATAGCTCTGAAGCTTCAGCCTGCATCAGTTTGGTTATGCGCTCAGCTGGAAGATTGCGCTGGCTCAAGTCAGTGGCTCTGTCCGCAAGTAGATACTCGGTTGCTTCGATTGACTGACTGCGCCATTCATCCTGAAAAGTTGCCAGGTAGTCAACTGACTGGTCGTCGTTTTTTTGTTCAGGGTAGATGAGGTCGAGGTTGGTAATCTCGATAAATGGTACGACTTCCACACCGTCATTGCTGAGTATTTCTACACAACACCGACGTGTCAGATCTGGTATCTCGGGTCCCAATATACCAGGCACTAACAGTCTGAGGTTATCAGCGATAATTGGCTCATCTTCTTGCCATAGTTTGAGGATGGCTTGGCAGTGCTCTGATTCGGCAAATATGTCTTCCAGCTTTGTGGTGGCTTTTTCGGTGAGTCGTTGCATGAGGAGTTGCTGCTGAACGGGGTTAAGGCTGTTAAATGATTCCCTCGACAAGACTCGGTCTACTAGTTTGCCTGTCGCGTGAATGAGATCGTTGTAGTCAGATATTTCTTCTTCTGGTTCTTGTTGACGAACTTCCATAATGTGAGACAATTCCAAACTATCGCCGTTGTCGAGCGCCAGACGTACTGTGCGTTCGCCCAGCTCTGAGCTGACTTCAAACCGTGCGACTGCCTCTGAAAATTGTTCGACGCCTAATGTAGGCTCGCCTTCACTGTTGGTATGAGGGGTTATGGCGGTGATGTCAACCGGCTTGCTCAGTAAGTCAGGGGTGAATAGTTGATGGTTCAGGGTTGTCTGTAATGCCTCGTCTGATACATCCAAGGTAGTGTAAGCCATGTCCATCAGGCCTCCCAAATCAATCGGTCGCTTCTGGGGACTGGTAAATGACGCTTCACTCATGTACATATATTATACCAGTGAATTGCAGAAAAATCAATAGCAGTGAGTGTATTTTATAGAATAGTTGCGCAGGATTTGCTGACGTACACTACAGTTAGTGGTCTATCGCGTGGTCTGATACAATAGATCATATGGACTTTATCACAATTACACACATCAGAGCACGTCAAATTTTAGATTCTCGGGGTAATCCAACCGTTGAAGCAGATGTCATATTGAGTGACGGTTGTTTTGGTCGGGCTGCGGTGCCGTCTGGAGCGAGCACTGGGTCTCATGAGGCGGTAGAACTGCGAGACGATGAATTACCATTTGGAGGTAAGGGTGTTCTCAAAGCGGTTGAAAATGTCAACACTGAAATCGCTGACGCGCTGCGCGGTATGAGTCCGTTTGACCAAGAAGCGATCGACCAAAAGATGATCGCCCTAGACGAAACGCCAAACAAGGGTCGTTTGGGTGCCAATGCCATCTTGGCGGTCAGCTTGGCGACTGCCAAAGCAGCAGCAGCGTCACGTGGCGTGGCACTGTTTACCTACATCAACACGTTGGCTGGTAACCCACAGATGAGCTTCCCGATGCCGATGGTCAATGTCATGAACGGCGGTCAGCATGCATTGGGCGCGACGGATATTCAGGAGTATATGATCATCCCCGTTGGCGCGTCAACTATCCAAGACGCAGTGACCATGAGCGCCGAGGTGTTCCACGTGTTGGCAAAAGTTCTCAAACAAGAGGGCTACCCGACGACTGTGGGTGATGAAGGTGGCTATGCACCTCGCGTTCGTTACGGCAACTCTGAGCCAATCACCTTGCTTAGCCGTGCCATTGAGCAGGCTGGGTACTTGTTGGAGCGTGACTTTGCCTTTGCACTTGACGTGGCTGCCAGTGAGTTCTATCAGAGCCAGACTGAGCAGTACAATTTGTCCACGGAAAACCGCGTGATGGATACTGACCAGATGATCAAGATGTATAAAGAATTACGTGCACAGTACCCAATCGTCTCCATCGAAGATGGACTGAACGAAGAAGCCTGGCGCGGTTGGCAGAAGTTGACGCTGGAGTTGGGTGGTACCACGCAGTTGGTTGGCGACGACTTGTTAGTAACCAATGTCGAGCGTCTGGAACAAGCCATCGAGCAAAAAGCTGGCAATGCCATCCTTATCAAACCAAACCAAATTGGTACACTGACCGAAACCATCGCCGCAGTTAAGATGGCCAAAGAAGCTGGCTGGAACACGGTGATGAGCCACCGTTCTGGCGAGACGGAAGATACCACCATTGCGCATTTAGCTGTTGGCTTGGGAACTGGACAAATCAAGACTGGTTCAATGTCTCGTTCAGAGCGCATCGCCAAATACAATGAGCTGATGCGTATCTCAGAGCTACGCCCTGACATCGAGCTGGCGCGACCGTTCGTTCAGATGTAGGTTGTGTTAAGCGCGAATAGTGACGATGTCGTCATCCTGCAACTTGATGATGCGTGACGCGACTGAGGACGTCGCTTCCCCGCCGTCGACATAGACACTCACCATATCACCGAAGTAATTGATGGCTTCGGTGATATTTTTGGCTGGTGGCATACCAGCTGGGTTGGCGCTGGGTGCCAGCAAGGGACCAGTTTGGCGGATGAGACGTGCTAAGTCGCCAGTGACCAGTCGAAAAGCCAGCGTGCCGTTTTGGTGGGCGGTGTGTGGAAAATTGTTGCTGGCTGGGACGATGATGCTGGTCGGTCGCTCGGCATTTAGCTGCAGGTAGTGTTGACGTTGAGTGGGCGTTAAGCCTGGGATGTCTGATATGTTGGCGACCAGGATGATGCATGATTCATTGGCTGGGCGGTGCTTGGCGCGATAAAGGCGTTCCATTGCGTGACAGTTGGTGGCGGAAGCGACGATGCCGTAGATGGTGTCGGTTCTGAGAACGACTAAGCTGGCACTGGTCAGTGCCTCTGACACACGGGGGTCGGATAGGATATTTGTGATGAGCATTGAATTATTTTACTAAGTTAACCACCAAGAGTGTCGATAATGGTTTGCACAAGACCTCTAGGAGTTGGCGGTGGTGTTTGGTCTGGTTCTTGGGTTGATGATGTTTCTTTAGCTGAAGGTGTCGAGGTGGGCTCGGTGTTGATGTGAATAGAAGTGGCAGCGGTATCAGCTGCTTCCTTCAGCATGACCGCTGGCGGAATGAACAAAGCAGAGGTGATGGCTACCGCACCAACAACGGATTTGATGGTGTCTTTGAGTCCCCTTTCGTTCTCTGTTGATAGCTTTGCAAACTCTGGCAGATCCATACCTTTATTATATCATATTTAGTCATAATATACAATTACTCCCGCCAGGGCGAGAGTAATTTGTGATTGACATGAAGCTGATTAGTCGGTAACTTCAACACCCATGCTGCGAGCAGTGCCGGCGATGATTTTGACGGCGCCCTCTGTGTCGATGGCGTTGAGCTGGTCTTTTTTGACTTCAGCAATCTCTTCCAACTGAGCGCGGGTGATTTTACCAACCTTGTCGGTGTGTGGTTTGCCGCTACCCTTTTGGATGCCAGCTTTTTCGCGGATCATGTCGTCCACTGGCTGACCCAATGATTTCCATGCAAAAGTACGGTCTTCGAACACTTGAATGTGTACAATAACGTCTTTACCCATCAAATCTTTGGTGGCGTCGTTAAATGGATTGATGAAATCCATCATATTCAGTCCCCACTGACCCAAGGTTGAACCAACTGGAGGCCCAGCAGTTGCGCGACCAGCCGGAATGCGTAGTTTTAGATTTCCAATGACTTTCTTTGCCATGATGATAAACCCTTTCAAAATTAGTTGAAGCGTATTGAAAGTGTGCGTAACATAGGTATTATACAAAAAAGTGTGGTATAATTCAAGTATGAACGTGCGAGGCCCGCTCCCCATTAAGCGCATCATTAACGCGTTTGGTGCGGTGGGCTACACATTACTCTTGTTTGTTTATGCGATCATCTCCTTGTCCGCTGTAGTTTGGCTGATGCGTCGCGGTAAGTTTTTTGGACTATCGGTGAATTTGCGCACTGCAGAACCGTTGATACAGACAGCGCCGACAGAACCAGAGCCGCTGATGGCTCAGTTGTTGAGTGCTGCGTTGGGGATTGCTACGGCGTTGGTGCTGGTCATCACTCTCACGGCTCTCACCTATTGGCTGGGACGCGGTGGTTCGCGGATGTTGAAGCGGTCAGTGCGGTTTTGTCAGTGTCCCGTCACCTTGGTGACGTTGTTGGTGGGCAAAGTACTGGCTTGTGGCGTGGCGACAGTGCCGGTTTTGCTGGCTGGTATTTTGCAGATGGGTAATCTCTGGGTAGTGATCATTTTGTTGGGGTTTATCACTATGGCGTTGATCATTTTTCTGCTACAGCACTATCTGGCGTACACCAGTGAAGTGGTGCAAGCTAAAGATGTTTGGTAGTTTGATGCGCGACGCATTATTTTTTGCGTGAGAAAAAGTGCGTGATGACATTGCCAGCAAAGATGCCGCCTGCCACGCCGCCAGCGATAGTAAAGGCTTTAACCACCTCTTTGCCAATTTCTGAGAACATCAACATGCGAGCTATTTTGGGGTCTTTGATTTCAAGGCTGGTTGGGATTTCAGGTGGACGGGTATCGTCCTTTGCTGTTGTCGCCTGTTCTGTTGCTTGCGCTTCTTTTGATGCAGCAGGTATACTGCTATACGCGGAATTTATCATGTCGACTTGTTGCTGTCCCAGGGCTCCTGCAAAATCGGTAGCAAAATGAGCAGGTATACGTGAGGGGTCTCCTTTGCACTCTTCTAAGGACTCTTCGTATAGTTGGTTTACACATAGCTTAGCTTGCGCTAGTACGCCTGTCTGCTTCTCTGGAATACTGTCCGGAGCGATGATGTGCGCTGCAGCTACAATTGCCTGTGTATCGCTTTCCATTAGTCCAGCGAGCCAAGTGAGTAGAGATTCCTTTTGCTTTGGTGTCGTCGGTAAGTCTTGTAAGTAATGGGTAATAAGTTCTCGTACTGCTGGGAGATATTGCATATTTAACGAGTTGCTAGTCTTATTTATGGCACGCTGTTGCTCATCAATAGTCTGTTTGGCAGACAGTTCTTCAAAGGTCGCGATCAATTTATTTCTGGCAGCTAAATGTTTGAGAGAGGCGCTTGTTAAGTCCTCGCCATCAGGCTCACCCAGTGCTTCTAACCATTCTTCTGAGACTTTGGCGGCCTCCTGGGTGGTGTCGTCACTGGGCTGTATGACCTTCTCGTTCTTGTCGGAGTTATCATCACTGGGTTGTGGCATTTCTAGTGTACTCATGGTAAAACCTCTCCACCCTTTTGATAATATATAAATTGGACTGTTTGGTCCTGCGTGTTAGACTTTTTTCACCTGCAGGGCGTCAAGCTCGACTGGAGTGTCGCGTCCAAACATGCTAACCATGACACGGATTTTGCCTTTGACTGGGTCGATTTCGGCGATCGCACCGTCAAAGCCTTTGAACGGACCATCGGTGATGGAAACAACTTCGCCCTCTGAGAAATCAATCTGATGCTTTGGCTCTTCGACGCCCATGCGCTTTTTGATTTTGGCAATTTCTTTGTCAGAAACTGGTGTTGGCGTAGTGTCGGCACCGACAAATCCAGTCACGCCAGGCGTGTTGCGGATGATGTACCAGGTTTCATCAGTTAGGTTCATTTCTACTAAAACGTAGCCCTGGAAGATCTTGGCTTCAACGACTTTGCGTTTGCCGTTTTTGATTTGGATTTGTTTTTCTTTCGGGACCATGACGTCAAAGATTTTGTCTGCCATGTCAACACCGTTGATGCGCTGACGAATGGATTCTGCTACTTTTTCTTCGTAGCCAGAATAGGTGTGAATAGCATACCACTGACGGGTTGAGTCGTAACGATTATTTGCCATAAAAAACTCCTTTTACCTTTATTTCAAAATTTGCTCAAAGACCCAGTTAAATCCAGCGTCAAGTAATAAAATCAATGTGGTAAGCAGTAAAGTAAAGCCAATCACGGTGCCGGTCATGATCCAGGTATTGGCGCGGGTTGGCCAACGAACTAGCTTCAGTTCGGCCCACGCTCCCTTGAAATAACCAACAAATGAGTCGCGCATGCCTGAATCTGCTTCAGTCTTTTGAATAGCGCGTGCTGGTTTGGTGGTTGGTTTCTTTTTGACGGTTTTTTTAGGGGAATCATCCGTTGCCTTGATGCGGCGTACGGTGGTTTTCCCTGTCTGCTTACCCTTTTCTGCCATGTGTTTCTCCCAAATTAAAAAGTCTGTTTTTCACAGACTGTCAAGTATAGCTTAGCACAAAAAATGCATGCATTGCAAGTGTGAGCGGTATTATTGCTTTTTGGCAGGCTTTGCCGGTGGCAGGCTGAAGCTGAAGGTTGATCCGTGATTGAGACGGCTTTCGAGGTTGATGGTACAGCCGAGTTTGCGGGCTAGTTTGGCCGCCACGTACAACCCTAGTCCAGTACCGCTGGTTTCACGGGTGCGGTAATCTTCGGCGCGGAAGAAGCGGTCAAAAATCTTTTTCTGATCACTGCGCCCGATGCCGATGCCGGTGTCCTTGACGCCAAAGTATACTTTGCCGCCGCTGCGCTTCATGATGAGAGTGACCGAGCCTTTTTGGGTATATTTGATGGCGTTGGTGATGAAGTTTTGCAATAATTCTTCAAGGTATAGTCGAGAGACATTGACATTGCCAACGCCTGCTCTGACGTCCAGGTTGAATGCCAATTTTTTCTCTGTTGCCTGCGGCTCGTATTCGTGGCGGAGTTTTTCGGCCAGTTGAGTGACGTTGATGAGCTCTGATTCATCAGCAATACCACGCTCTGCGCGAGACAGCGTGCTGAGATCGTTGACGATGCGGGCTAAGAACATGATTTGTTTGTGGGCTTCGGCAAGTGAATCGTCCAATTTGTCGGTCATGCCGCGGTGCATCATGAGCTGAACATTGGAGAGTGAAGCTTCGGCGATGGTGATGGGGGTGCGTAATTCGTGGCTGATCACGCTGATGAATTCATCGCGCTCTTCTTCCAGGCTTTTGACTCGAGTGATGTCACGCAAAATGAGTACATAGCCATCAGAAGTGAGCGTGTCGCTACCGCCCTGTACTGGCGCGAATGTAGCCGACAACCGCACACGGTCGCCGCCCTCAAGAGGCATGATGATGTCGTCACGGGTACGAATGGCTGGCGATTTTCGCAACTCTTTGAATACAGGAACTGGCTGTTTGTCGTTGGTTTCAAAATTTAATAACTCATCAATGTGTACGCCTTGGATGCTGGCGTTGGTGTCAAGTAGACTCAAAGCGGCGGCGTTGTAGAGGCCGATGATGCCGTGGGCATCCATACTGATGATGGCGTCGGTGAGGTTGTTCACCAGTGTCAATACGCGGTCGCGTTCCAGCCGTTCACGGGAGCGACTACGTCGTAGCTCTTGGCGTGACTGGTGTCGTCCACGATAGGCGATGACGACGACTGCTAGAAACATCAGCCATGATATGACAAGCAAGATGATGATGGCATAGATAAGATTCCCTCCCTGCATATGTACCAGTATACCATAAGCATTATACGTGTGGAGTGTATTTTTTCAGGGCGGTGCGATGTTGTTTATAGCGTGGATTGATGGCGGCAACTTCGCACCAAAATGCTTGCGAGTGATTCATCTGGCGCGTGTGACATAGTTCGTGGATGAGAACGTAGTCCAATAGTTCAAACGGCAGATTCATGAGGGCGATGTTTAGGCTGATGGTGCCGTTTGATGAGCAGCTACCCCAGCGACTGGACGAGTGTGTGAGTCGGGTTTTGTCGTAGTGGAAATCGTGTTGCTCTGCTAAGAACTTGAGGCGGCGTGGCAAATAGCTTTTGGCTTCTTTGCGTAGGGCTTTGACGACATGGTCACGAATGGATTGTTGAAAGATGGGGTCAGCGAAATCTTGGTCGTCTCTTGCGTTGATGATGATGCTGGTGCCGACAGTTTTGACAGCGGGTTCTCCCTGCTCCACTAGCAGGTTGTGACTTTTGCCAATTTGCTGAGACGTACTATATGGAAAATCGCCTTGCTGCTCGGCAATGAGTTTTTGAATGCTGCGACGTGACCGTTTGATGAGCAGTTTGGCGGAAGTCAGCGGTGCGTGAAGCGGCATGGTGATGCGGATGCGACCGTTTGGGGCGATACGCAAACTGACGCGACTAGCTAGGGCGCGCCTGGTGACAGTGATCTCGCCAAATTCAGGATCAGTAATGGTTGGCATCTCGCTCCTTGTTTATTGAACCCGTACTCGTCCGCCAATTGACCGTGGCTGAGTACGTATAGAAGCAGCTGGACGGGTAGCATCGCTGAGTTTTTTCAAAAGCGTTTTTGCCTGTGTGTTGTAAGTGTGACGGCCGCTGATGACCATATATGGCTCGCTGGCGTGTGGCGGCGAGAAGGTTCGTAATTTCTGTTCAAACAGGGCCTCATCGCCGTTGTGCGAGCGTAGCCATCTGGCTCTGGACATGGCAGGATCGGTCTGTACCCACACGAACAGTGGTTTAAATCCAGCTTCGCGTGCTACCTTGGCGATGTCGGAACGCCAAGCGCGCTTTTCGGTGTTGCCGTCAAAGATGATTGTCTGTTTTGGCTTGAGTAATTCTCGAAGTAAGTCAACCGCAGTCTTGTGAATCAGTGCGTCATCGCTCGACAATTCTCGCAGTGTATCACTGCTTAAAATTGGCGCATTGAACATTTTGGCAAATTCAGTCGCAAACTGTGTTTTTCCCGCCCCCGGTGCGCCGACCATGATAATCAAGTGCGGCGAAGATAACTGCAATGGTTTCATGAAATCAGTATACCATACGCTTGGTTAGAAAAAAACAGAGGGAAAACCTCTGCTATTTATATGGCTCTACGGCTCTATGGCAGGGGAGACAGGACTCGAACCTGCGACACCCGGTTTTGGAGACCGGTGCTCTACCAACTGAGCTACTCCCCTGTGTCTTGGCGTTATTTTACATGATTTTTTTGTCTTCGGCAACTCATTTTGGGTGATTTGAGGAGGCTATCTGACGGGTCGTGGCGTGAAATATTCCTGAAAAACCGTGAAAAACTATTGAAAAAACATAAGCATCGTTTTATGATAAATAGTAGGTATGAAAATATTGATGCTTGGGTGGGAATTACCTCCGCATAATAGCGGGGGTTTAGGCGTCGCTTGTTATCAGATGTCACGGGCATTGGCTGACTGTGGTGTGGATATCGACTTTGTTGTTCCCTATTCTGCCGAGCATCCGAACATTGACTTCATGAATGTACACGCGGCAACGCATTTGGAAGCATCAAAAGATGGCTTTGGCGCCTATGATGATTTGGGCACTTCGGACAAACAAGCACATGATTGCGGGCTAGGCGGTATGCGTGCGGTGCAGCGACGGTATAACTGCTTCGTTAAAGAATTTGTCAAACAGAATCCTCCGGATGCCATTCACGCTCACGACTGGTTGACCATGGAAGCTGGCATCATCGCCAAAGAGCAGTGTAATGCACCGTTGATCGTGCATGTGCACGCGACTGAATTTGACCGTTCTGGCGAGAATGAGGGCAACCCGTTGGTGCATGAGATTGAGCAGCAAGGGCTGTTGATGGCTGACCGAATCATTGCAGTGAGCCACATCACCAAAGATATCATTGTCAAGAATTATCACATTCCACCAGAGAAAATCGAGGTTATCTACAATGCCATTGACCTGGATGAACTGCCACCACACGAATACGACCAAGGCACCTATCAATACTTGGAAGACCTGAAAAAAGAAGGCTATATCATCGTTGGCGCATTGACCAGATTGACAGTGCAAAAAGGTTTGACCTATCTCATTCGGGCGGTGGCTGAGGCCATCAACCAGCACCAAAAAATTGCATTGCTGCTGAGCGGTAGTGGTGAGCAGCGCGACGAACTGGTTGCTTTGGCGGCGCACCTGGGCATTAGTGACAAAGTGGTGTTTACGGGTTTTGTGCGCGGTCGGCAGTGGCGTGATGCCTATCATCTGATCGATGTGTTTGTGATGAGCTCAGTGTCAGAACCGTTTGGTCTGACGGCGTTGGAGGCGGCGCACCACGATACGGCTTTGCTCATCAGTCGCCAGTCTGGTGTCGGCGAAGTACTTCATAATATTTTACGATTTGACTATTGGGATACTAACAAATTGGCGCGACAAATCGTCATGTTGGCGCGCTCACCTGCTCTTTTGGAGATTCTCAAGGAAGATGTCAAAACAGAATATGCCCAACTGTCCTGGCATGACGCGGCTCAGCATTGTTTGAAATTGTACGAGCAGGCTCGAACAAAAGGCGGTGGTGTATGAGCCGTCCAGTGATTACCCTGTACCTGCACGCCCACCAGCCATGGCGCGTCCGCAGCTATGGTGCGCTTGACACTGCCAACCGTCATGATTATTTCAGTGGTGATGGCGACCAAAACAATAAAGAGATCTTTCTGAAAGTGGCGAATAAATCGTACCGACCGATGAACGCACTGCTAGAAAAGTTGTTGCGTGAACATCCAGGGTTTTGTTTGTCGCTGAGTTTGTCTGGAGTATTTCTGGAGCAAGCTGAGCAATTCGCGCCAGATGTGATTGAGAGTTTTCAGCGACTAGTGAAAACAGGACGCGTGGAGCTATTGGCTAGCCCCTATCATCATAGCCTGGCCTTTTTCTACGATCAGTCTGAATTTGAGAAGCAGGTCGCTCTGCACGCTGAAAAAATCAAGCAGCTATTTGGCGTTTCGCCCAACGTTTTGGCAAACACGGAGTTGGCATACAATGATGAGCTTGGGGCCTGGGCAGAAGCACACGGGTATGATGGTGTGCTGGCTGAAGGCTGGGATAAAGTGCTGGGTTGGCGCAGCCCGAATTATGTCTATCAACCAAAAGGCGCCACGCACACAAGGTTACTCCTAAAGAATTATCGCTTGAGTGACGACATTGCCTTTCGTTTTAGTAACAAAAGATGGAGCGGTTGGCCACTGACGGCTGAAACTTACAGCTCATGGCTCACAGCATCGGGCGGTCCATTGGTCAATTTGTTCATGGACTATGAAACGTTTGGTGAGCATCAGTGGAAAGAACACGGCATTTTCACCTTCTTTGAGCGGTTTGTTGGGAAATGGATAACTGCTGGCGGTCAGTTTAATACGGTGTCGCAAGCTCTATCGAACGCACCAGTCGGAGACGTGAGTATGCCGGAAACTATCACTTGGGCCGACAGCGAGAGAGATTTGACAGCTTGGAATGGCAATGCTTTGCAACAAGAAGCTCTGCGCTATGTGTATCAGCTGGCGCCGCGAGTACTGGCGTCTAGCGATTCTCAGTTGATTAGCGATTGGCGTAATTTGCAAACCTCTGATCATTACTACTACATGTGCACCAAGTGGGCGTCTGACGGCGATGTTCATGCTTACTTTAGCCCGTATAATTCACCATACGAAGCTTCGCTGTATGTGATGAATGCTTTGCGGGATATCTATTGGCGCTCGAGGCATGCTCATTCAACAATATAAAACCCACGGTTGTACACGTGGGTTTTTAATGATACGCGTGATAAGAAACTAGCTTTTACGAGCTTTAACTTCGTTACGACCAAGGTTTTTCTTGGTTTCGGTGTAGGTCGCGTGCTGACGAGCGATTGGGTCGTATTTGCGCAGCGTCAATTTACCTTGACCTTTGGTAGTGCGGTTCTGTTTGTTGATTGTCGTGTAGTAAGTTCGGTCATTGCTTTTATCACTGACCAAACCGATCAACGTGCGTTTCGTATTCTTCTTTGCCATAGTTTCCCTTTAACAATTTGTACTTAAACTTCGATTATACAATATAACAGATTATGCAAATTAGTTCAAGTAATTATCAAATGTTCATTCATTGTGCTTCTGTAAAATATATGATACGGTAGTAATAGTAAGATATAACGCATCAGGTGGAGATGGTGCAGTAAGGAGTGAGGGTATGGCTAGACAGTCGTGGAAAACATATATAGCTCGCTTGAAGCAAGCAGCGACGACATCAAAACAGGCAACCGTAAAACATTTAGGCATCGGTATGATGGTGATGGCTATGGTGCTGCAATTAGTAGTTTTCTTCCAGGATTATGCGCAAGCCGCATCAGACGATATGATCCAAGGCGGTGTCGGCAGTAAAGAAGCAATTTTGGCGCATTATGACAAAAATACCAACAATTTCCGCGACGTACTAACCTACAATGGCATCACCAGAGCAGAATTGGCGAATATCTCTAGCACCAAGGTCCGCTACGAGGTTGATTCCTCTGCTCAGTCATGGGGTTGGACTTCACGGTTCTCTGAGGCTCAGGGTCAAAAAGCCCACACGGTTGCCGGACGCACCATTTACTCTCGTCCGCAGAAGTTGTGGGACAGTAGTTGGTACATGGGCTGGGAAGGCAGTTCGGCTACTCGAGGTAAATTCCGCATCATGTCTTCTTGCGGTAACTTGTTGACCTATAGCGTGCCACAGACTGTTCCGGTGACACCAACGCCACAGCCGCAACCAACGCCACAGCCTAAGCCACAGCCAGCCGCTACCTGTGATAGCTTGACTATCACCCAGCTGTCACGCAACCGCTATCACATGAGTGCCAAGGCGTCAGCCAAAAATGGTGCCACCATCCAATCAATCTACATCCGGGTGTATGACCCATCAGGCAAACTTGTTGACGCTGGTGGTGTGACCGGTGACCAAACTGGTATGGGTGTTGAACTCAAGACGCCAGGTACCTACAAAGTTCAAGCAACAGCTGTTACTAGCCTTGGCGAAGTAACCAGTCCTAACTGTACCGGCAGCTTTACCATCACTGAGGAAACCAAACCAGAAGAACCAAAGCCGTCAGTCAGCATCACCAAAACAGTTAACAAACAAGAACATGTCAAAGTAGCAGTCAACAGTGATTTCACTTATGAAATTACCGTCAAAAACACTGGCAAAACAGACCTGAAAGATGTTGTGGTGAGTGATACTGCTCCGCAAGGAGTGACGCTGTCAAACAGTAGCGCTGGTAAGATTGATGGCAGTAAGTGGACATACACCATCGCCAACTTACCTGCTGGCCAGTCGCAGACGTTCTCTTTGACGGCTAAGTATGCGAAGTTCGTTGAGGGCAAGCACAAGAACACTGCCTGTGTCGACACACCGACCATCACGGGATCTCCAGACGCTTGTGATGATGCGACAACCGAAACGTACACGGTGACGACACCTCCAGCAAATCCACCAACTCAGCCAACGCCAAATGAGCCAAATAAGCCAACGCAGCCGACACCTACGCCATCAGTACCGAATGAGCCAAATAAGCCAACGCAACCAACGCCGACTGAGCCGACGACACCACCAACCACCAATCAAACAACGCCTCCTGCTGCCACGCCGCAGCCGCAGCCAACTCCTACCGCGCCAACCACTAAGGAGCTGCCGCTCACTGGTACTCTGAACACTGCCAGTGGCATCTTGGGACTTGGTGGACTGGTGAGCGTGACGTGCGCTTATGTGATGAGCCGACGCAGCTTGCGCTAAGCCACAGATAACAATAAACACGATAAAATCCGCGCCATAGAACCGGCGCGGATTTATTTTTGGTGGGCGAACAGTTATCGATAGTTACCAAAGTTCAACGGAAAATCAAAATCTACCTGATTGAGCGTCGTCATGACGGATTGTAGCTCATCCTTGCTGTTTGAGGTACAGCGCACGCTGTCACCTTGAATCTGGGTTTTTACCTTGGGGTGGGCTTCTTTCAGGAGCTTGGTGATCTTTTTGGCGTTTTCTTGACTGAGGCCGTCTTTGAACGGTACGTCTTGCCAGGCGCGCATATTGGCGACATTGTGTGCCCCGCTAAGGTCGAGCACTTTGCTGGTCATATTACGCTTGGCGAGCTGCCGGCCGATCATATCAATGATTGATTGTACCTGAAATTCATCGGCGCCGATGACCTTGAAGCCCTTTTTGTCTGGCAGCCATTCGACATCAGCTGGCGTCCCCTTAAAATCAAAACGGTTGGCGATTTCCCGCACTACCAATTGATGAACATTATTCATTTCTGGTTTATTAAACGTGCTTTCTATATCAAAACTAAATTGAGCCATAATTCCTCCTGATAATTATTATAGCAAACGCTTTTCACCGAGAGGATAATTTGGTATAATCAGCTGTGAGTATGACGCCGCGATAGCTCAGTTGGTAGAGCGCATCCATGGTAAGGATGAGGTCTCGGGTTCAAGCCCCGATCGTGGCTCCATGTTGATTTTATAGAAAAGGCCGCTACGTGAGCGACCTTTTTAGTTTGCAATATGTACGAGCTTATTTTTGGTTTCGTTTGGTTACCTTTTTGGCTTCGTGCTTTGGTAGGATTGGTGCGATGAATGCATCGAGCAGCGCCCAGGCGACGCCGTTGAAGATGTATACGACGGCGGTAAAGGCAGCGATGATCATGAGTACGCGTCCGAAGTCGCTGTTTAATAGAGATAGAAAGCCCGCTACGACTGCCAGTGAGATGATGATCAGGAAATACGCCTGTTGCAGTTTGGTACGCTGGTTTTTGTTGCTATTCCATTCGGTTAGAAATTGTTTGAATAATAAGAACATAATTAGATTATAGCATGTATCTTATGTTTAGTCAATGGACAGAGGTCTACTTGACGGAATTATGGGCAATCAAAAACCGCCTCGTGATGAGACGGTGTTTGATTGGTACCGGAAGTAGGACTCGAACCTACGAAGCCTTACGGCGGGAGATTTACAGTCTCCTGTGATTGCCACTACACGATTCCGGCGTGTGTTTGGAGCCGCTTCTCGGGCTCGAACCGAGGACCTACGGTTTACAAAACCGTTGCTCTAGCCAGCTGAGCTAAAGCGGCACTGCTGTGATTATAGCAAAAAAAAATAGGCTAAGCAACTACATTACCAACTTTTTGGGCTGTTTTGGCTGACGGCGCTGACGCGGTACGGTGCCGTGGCTGTCGGGTACCAACATGGCAGCAGCTTTTTTGCGCAGCCCAGAGGCTAGCTCTACTTGTCCATTGTTGTCATACGCCTCAGCCAGGACGGTCAATGTCTGTGGAATTGGGTCAAGTTCGACTGCTTTTTCTAGTGCAGCGATCATCTTTTTACCATTACCCATCTTTTCTTGGACCTTGGCGTAGGCGATGTAGCGCGCTGCCAAATCGTCCTCCATCTCCAGGGCTTGCTCAAAAGCTAGCGCTGCTTTAGGATAGTTCTTCGTTTCGTAATAAATCAAGCCAACGTTGTGCAGGCTGGATGCGCTTGGTTCCAAGCTCTGGGCGATCTCAAAACACTCGATGGCGTCTTTGTAGGCCTGCTGCTTGGCATACAAAATGCCCAAGCGGTTATAGGCGGTGGCGTTTTTCTCGTCAACACGCAAAATTGTCAGCAGTGCCTTCTCTGCCCTGAGATATTTGTTGTCGCGAATGGATTCTTGTGCAATAGCCCACAATTGATCGAGCTTTTCAGAAATCTTGGCTGGAAAATCTGCGGAATTTTCTTCGGAAGGTTTGTAGGTGATTGTCCAAATGATAATTGCTAAAATGAATATCAAACTTATCATATCTGCTTAATTATAGCACAATTTTCAATAGAGCGAGGCGCGTATTGCCATTTGCCATGAGAGACTTCTCTGCTTGTAGTACTTTTTGCAGCCATTGGTGTATGGCTGGCGACGGAGTGGCGTGTTTCAGCTGGAAATGGATGAAGCGTAGCAGGATGTCGATGAGCTGGAGGGCTTTGGTGCGGTCGGTGTAGTGCATGGCGCATTTTATGGCTGAGTATGAGCTGGGATGCTCTAGGATGTGCTTGGCGTCAGCGGCGATGGCTTGGCGCTCTGCTAGTTTCGTGGCGTCGTGGCTCAGTTCGGTGATAAGTAGCGGCAATCCAGCCGCGAGAAATGCTATTTGGCGCTTTTCTTGAGGTGTTAGGTTGGTATTCTCTAACATTTTAGCGTCTTGGCTGGCGGTGGTGCGGTGGAGTGTCAGCTGCTGGCAGCGGGACTGGATGGTTGGGAGGAGATCTGTGCTGGTCTCGGCGATCAATAGAAAATGAGTATTGGGGTTTGGCTCTTCGAGTGTTTTGAGCAATGCGTTTTGTGCGGACTCAGTCATGAGGTTGGCTGGGTTGATGATGACCACGCGGCGGACAGAGCTATAGGTGCGTAGCATGGCCGTTAGGTCGCGGATTTGTTCGGTTGAGATGGTGCTTTTTTGCGGCAGTGGGCTGACAGTGAGGACATCTGATTGGCGGTGGTTTGCCAAGTAGTGGGCAGTTCCTAATCCGTCCAGACCAGGTTCGGCAATGATCATCAGTGATTGCGGTAAGCGGTCTGCTAATTGCTCTACCGCGGCTTGGTCGGTAGTGGAGATGAGGGGTGCTTGGCTCATTTACTGCTCGGTTCTTTCACGTCTTGGGTATAATCAGGAAATAGTTCAGTCAATGCGCTAGGGATGGTCGCCTCAAACGTTTTTCGCTCGCCAGATGGCAACGTGATTTCTAATTTGTGGGCATGGAGCATCAGACGGCTGGCGTTTGGCTTGCCGTAGACGCGGTCGCCAAGAATTGGCGTGTTTAGGTGCGCCATATGGACGCGGAGTTGGTGGGTGCGGCCAGTGGTGGGTTTCAGTTCAATGAGCGCTTGGGTGTCGGTTGCTGCCAGTACGCGGTAGGTTGTCTGAGCAGGCTTGCCGTTCGGGTCAATGCGAAAGGTGCTGGGTGCGGATGGGTTGCGGCCAATCGGTAGATCAATCTTCGCGGTGGCTAGTTTCGGTACGCCGTCGGTCACCGCGAGGTAGGTTTTTTTGGTGGTGCGCTGGGCGAATTGTCGTTGTAAGTGGGTCGCAGCGTCAGCGGTTTTAGCGATGATGAGTACGCCCGAAGTATCGCGGTCGAGCCGATGGACGATGCCCGGCCGATCGGTGTCCGAGGCAAACGACGTTTTGGGGCGAATAATTTCTGCCACCGTTGGCTCGGTCGATAGTCCGCCTTTGGCGTGCGTCAGGATACCACTGGGCTTATTTACCACTATCACATCATCATCTTCGTATAATATCGGCAGTTCCGCACTGGCCTGCTCCTGCTCTGGTAACTTGACGGCGATCTCGTCGGTCTCGTCGACCTCAAATTTTGGCGCCGTCACTACGCGCTGATTGACCGAAATATGCCCGGCTTTGATGTATTTTTGCCAGAGACTGCGCGAAATTGACGGATCGAATACCGTGGACAAGTGGATGTCCAGGCGCTGCTTGGTCGGTGCAATTCGAAACATCATGACAAACTTGCCCTGAAACGGCGTTTCGGTGAAGCTCGGGTCAAGCGGATTTGGCAACGTCTCAGCGTTGGCGGGCCTATCAGGCCATAATTCGTCAATTGATTCCTCATCAACAATTGAGCCGTAGAGCACGGCGAAATGCTGTTTGTTCAGGATGAATTCTGCCAGCACGTGCGATTCGTCCGTCTGAATTTTCAGGTGGCGCAGGGCCTTGACGGGCGTGTTGTCATCTGCTAGTTGGTACAATCTAGCGATCTTGAGGACGGTGCGCGGCGAAATTTTCACGCGAGCGTTCCTATCTCCGT
>CAUQIU010000002.1:0-57315 GCA_963518445.1 uncultured Candidatus Saccharibacteria bacterium | reverse complement strand
CTGTGATTGTAATAATAATCAAGCCCGATCTCGCCAATCGCCACAATTGGTGAATTATCCTCTCTACTTTTAAGCAGTTGCTCCACCTCACCCCAGCCATCTTTGCTGTCGTGCGGATGAACGCCAACTGCCGCCCAAGTATAGTCGCGATTCGCGGCAAATTCCACTGCTTGATGACTACTGCGCTGGTCAGTGCCAACACAAATCATGCCGATGCCCGCTGCGATTGACTGCTGGTATAGCTCCTCACGATTGTCCGTGAAGAACTCAGTGTCGTGCACATGGCAATGCGAATCGATCAAACGCAAATCTGTCGCCGTGTGATGCTCCGCTACTGAATTCATAGTTATTTTCCTTGGGTTTCTACTTTTGGCGCACGTGGATCAGGCGTGTGGAGATATTTGCGTGGAAATAGTGGCGTCAACTGTGACGGCACGACGCCACTGGCAAACATCTCATGAATCTTCTCAGCAGTTTGTGGCATGAATGGGCGAAGCATGTCAGACACTTGTAGCAATGTACCGCAAGCATACGCTAAAATCTCGCCTAGGTGTGCTTCAGCTTCTGGGTCTTTGGCCCGTTTTTTGGCAACTTGCCACGGCTGGACGCGCTCGATGTACTGGTTCAATGAACGGATGATTTGCCAAATCTCATCCATGGCTTGGTTGAAGGCAAAGCTTTCCATGGAGTGGCGATACGGTCCCATGTCGTGTTCAGCTTGTGGCGCATCGCCAATGACACCTGCCTGATATGACTGCACCATCTTAGCCACGCGCTGCACCAAATTACCGAGATCATTGCCCAGCTCACCGTTGTACGCGGCTTCAAATTTCTCCCACGTAAAATCGCCGTCGTCCTGAGTTGGCACGTGACGCAGGAAATAATAGCGAAAGGCCTCGACACCGTAGTGCGGGATGATGTCAGCTGGACCGACGCCGTTACCGAGACTCTTACTCATTTTGGCGCCACCAACATTGATGAAGCCATGCACCAACAGCACCTTTGGTAGCGGCAAATCCAGTGCTATCAACATTGCTGGCCAAATCCCAGCGTGGAAACGAAGAATATCCTTACCAATTACCTGCACATTCGCTGGCCAAAACGCCTGCCATTCCTCTGGACGATCAGGATAGCCAATGACCGTGATGTAATTGCTCAGCGCATCCAACCAGACATACATCACCTGCGTGTCATCGCCCGGCACTGGCACGCCCCAGCTGAGGCTCTTGCGCGGACGCGAAATTGACACGTCTTTCAAGCCATCTTTCATCAATTCCAAAAACTCTTTTTTACGAAATTCAGGAACAATTTTCATCTTGTTTGACTCAATCGCCTGGCGAATATTCTCCGAAAATGCACTGGTTTTGAAATAATAATTCTCTTCGCTTAGTCGTTGGTATGGCGACTGGTGGTCAGGGCAAATGCCATTATTTTCAGCTGCCTCCTTGTCGGTGACGAATGCCTCGCAACCCTGGCAATACCAACCCTCGTAGGTGCCTTTGTAGATATAGCCAGCCGCAGCCAGCTTCTGCCAAATATACTGCACCGCGCCAACATGATGCGGATCAGTGGTGCGGATAAAATCCGTCGCTGAAATATTCAACTCAGCAATCATGTTCTGGAAATTGCCATGCATTTGATCAACATAGGCTTGCGGTGTCTGATTTTGACTGGCAGCCTTGGCGGCAATTTTATTGCCATGCTCATCCACGCCCGTCTGGAAACGCACCTCGCGGCCGTTTTGCCGCTGATACCGCGTCCACACATCTGCCAACATATAGTCCATGGCGTGCCCAATGTGTGGCAAACCGTTGACATAAGGAATAGCAGTAGTGATATAGGCGTGTTGTTTAGTCATGCTACCCATTGTATCATTATCTGGAACAATTTTCACCGATATGCGTTTGCCGAAGGCTCACCCACGCATCATTGCTACTACCGCAATTCGCCCCGCCGTATCGCCCGATGAGTGTGAAAAATAATTTGGATCATCTGCCGTGTCGATTGGCGAGATGAAAATATTGTCAGCAGGAACGCCCGCCTGGATGGCCAGCGAACGATTGAATCCTTGCATGTCCAGATAAATTCCGTCAGCTGTTTGGCGGCAGAAATTGTGCCAATTCGTATCATTTGCATGATCAAAATAATCCATACAATAATTTTTCTGCGTGATGCTTGGCGACATCCAAATTTGTAAATCTTTTGCCTGGCTACCGTGCTCGACAAAATACTGCACCGCCTGAGACATTAACTGCGCAACTGTCGAATGCCGACCCAAATGCGCCAACATCAGCGCCCGACGCTTTGGGTCATAAATGACCGTAGCGATACAATCTGCAACTGGCAAAAATAAACCGACGCCAGCCGCTTCGGTGTAGAGCGCGTCAGTAAAAATCCCCTCACTGTTATGTCGAGTCGTGTCAGCTTCAGTAACATCAGCAATGGTATCAAACGTTTGTCCTTGGTCATATGAAATCACGTGATAGACAACGTCGTCGTAATTAATGCCAATTTGATCGCAAAACCGCCGCCGATTATTCACTATCTCAGCTACGTGGCGACCGCGAATACGGTTGAGCATAGTGCCATCATCTTTCGACGAAACCGCGACCAACAGGTCAGACGGAAAGCACCTCGGCTGGTCTACTGCAATCATCGCGTACGCCATCCTCTAAGCAGCCGCTGCCAATCCGCAATCGCCAAATCTTCAGCACGAGCATCAGGTGAAATGTTAGACTTTTTTAGTAACTGCTCGGCGCTAGCTTTACTGACGCCCAGTCCACCGCTCAGACTAGAACGCAGTTTTTTACGCTTGGCCGAAAAACCGGCTTTGACAACACGGAAAAAATCTTTTTGGTCTTCAGGGGCGACCAGTGGCTCAGTGCGAGTCCTCAATACCACCACCTGCGAATCAACTTTTGGCGGCGGCGTGAAAAATTGCCGCGGTACTTCAATGTCGATCTCCGCCTCGGCAAATAGCTGCGCGCTAACTGCCAAAATACTCATTTCGCCAGGCTCCGCCGCGATACGCTCGGCAACTTCTTTTTGCACCAGCAGTACCGCTAAGCTTGGCTTATTTTCCGCCGTCATCAACTTTTCGACAATTTTACTGGTGATGTAGTACGGCACATTGGCGACTACTTTATAGCTAGCTGGCAACTGATTCAAATCAAATTGCAAAATATCTTCGTTAATCACGTCCAGGTTTTTACCAGGAAACTGCCCCGGCAATTTACGCGCCAAATCCGCGTCAAATTCTACCGCCACCACCCGCCCAGCTCGCGCCAATAACCGACTAGTCAAGGTGCCAAGTCCTGGTCCGATTTCCAAAACCACATCATCCTTGCTCAGCTCCGCCGCCTCGGCAATTTCCACCAAGATTTCTGGGTCGCGCAGCCAATGCTGACCTAACTCTTTTTTCGGTCCGCGAGCTGACGCCATCTAGCGACCATCTCCGTTCGTCCAGTCAGTCGCCAGGTCAAATCCATGTGGATGCCGAGCCGCAAAACCGCCAGTATCATACACTTTGCCAGGCCCCATGCTGGTTTCCACCACCGAACAGCGCGGATAGTTACCATAATTTGCCGCTACTAAAATATAGCCATCTTTATCCACCTTGGCACCATCCGCCCGCACGGTATAACCGCCGCCACCGCACACATTGATGACAACATTCATCGGCAGGTCGTAGTAGGTCTCGCGGTGTGATATGCCGCGTGAGTCGGTAAACTGCTGGGCACTTTTGGCTTTGGTTAAGGCATTTGGCAACCTAGCACCAACGATCTCTATCTGTGCCACAGGCTGATTGGTAATTTGTTCAGCAACTTTATTTTTCGCAACTTCCGTGCCGTCACCCTTAACCTTCACACTATGTGTTACTTGTTTAGAACCGACAGCACCCGCCTGCTTCACCTGCTTGAAACCAACAGCGTGTGCGTAGCTTTTTGCTGACTGTACTTCAAACTGAACTGGCTCTTCGGTGATGACGGTATATTCATGAACCGCTTCTCTTTCGGTATTTTGAGCAAGTTTTCTTTGGACTGACGATACCGCCAGAACGATAGTCAACGCTGTTGCAGCCATCAGCCCTGTTATCATCACTGCTACTTTTGGAGTTTTTAATAAGAACCAATACCGCTTCATCTATTTCCTAAAGGCTACCTGACATTACCGGTAGATGTCTTGTAGACCCATTCTTACCTTACAGCTTGGCCATGGCTGCCAACCACGAGCTTTGTATGTCTGCCATGCTTTTTCGTCTTGCACTGATGGCGGCGCCTCAGAAGCTACCGAATAACCACCAAAGCCTCCCCAGGTGTGCTTGTCAAACTGATACGCGCCGTAGTAACCATTGCCGGTGTTTGATGTATAACTTCCTTCACAACTTCTCAGCCGCGCTAAAGCCTCAGAAAAACTACCAGAGAAGGTGTTAGCACTCTTGGCGCCCACTATCTCAACGCGCTTCTTTGGCTCAACAGTCGTAACACTGGCGATGATACGGCGCGAAACCTCCTGACCATTCCTCATCTCAATTTCATAGGTAACGTTCCTTTTACCCGGTGCGCCAGCTTCTTTGACCTGTTTGAAGCCAGTCTCTCGGTTGGCATCTTTAACCTGCTCAACAGGGACGGCAATTTCTTCCTCAACAGTAACCGTCTGCTTGCCATTACGCCAGACACTGAAGTGCATACCGGCAGTGATAGGTGTTGATTCAGGAACAGACATGCCGTCATCTTTACCGAGCGTTATGTTTTTCTCACGCAACAATTCTCCGACCGTATGAGCCATCGTCCTAACTTCAGCCGTTTTACCATAAAGCGTCAATTGCAATGGTGTAGCTCGGTGAATTTTCAAAATAACATCAGCACCGTCCAGTAAAAAGTCGCTTGGAGGTTCGATGGTTGTCTTATCCTCAGGGTAAACAGTCACGCCCGCAGCCTGTGCTATCAACGGTGTCGTCTGCTGGGCGGTCACCACACGAACTCGGTGCGTACCATCCGCCACTGTTACTGGCCGCGCACGATAGACGTTGACATTATACTTTGTCGACACCAGCTGAGTGTCAAGGCTCGGTTCAACAACATCATGCTTTTCATCAATCGAGATATCAGCCGCCTTCAAGGCCTCTTTAACCGTCCCGACAGTGGTGACGATAGATCGTTCCTGACCCCGATCATGAATAGTTACTACCTTTTCGCCATTTGGAGCAGCCGTATGTGACTCCTGAACCTGGTCCCGGGCCAGAGCATTGTCAACTAACTTCACGCTCGCAATCCCAAAGATAGCAATCGCTACGACTATCATCATTCGCGCTGTATTGTGGTGAATTTTCAGTCCAAATTTCATACTCATAGCGAAAAACGCTCTATTGATTATAGCAGAACTCGCTCATATTGGCAACCGACTAGCACTTTTCTAATCGAGCAAACTCAACATTTAGCTTTTTGGTTTTACCGTTTTCAAAAGCTACTACCACTGCTAAACCATCGACTTCTATGACCTCGCCAACGCCAAATTGCGGACTGCGCACCCTATCGCCGACATCCAGACCGATTTCATCACTGTAAAATTCAGCCTCTGGCACAAAGCTTGGCGAAGCAGGCTTGTCCAAACCGCCGCTCAAAATTCCCATCTCATCCAAAAAGCGCGACGGCAGATTGTACGCTATTTGTCCAAATTGCGTCCTGGAACTCGCGCAAGTGATAAATAATTCCTGGCGAGCACGCGTGATACCGACATAGCAAAGCCGCCGTTCTTCTTCAACATCCTCAGACTTGCCGCCATCAAACACCCGGGAGTGCGGCAATATCCCCTCCTCCAGACCAGTCAGAAACACCACTGGAAATTCCAAACCTTTCGCGGCGTGCAGTGTCATCAGGGTGATTTGCTCTTGTGCTTGATCATCGCTAGCAGACATCAATGCCATTTCCTCCAAAAACGTCGGTACATCAACATAGGCTTTAGCTTCGGCCACCAGGACGCCCAGGTTTTCCATTTTTTCTTCTGATTGCACGCTGCCGTCATTGATAAAGGTGCCGTACCCTGTCTGGTCAATAATTTTTTCAATCACGTCAGCTGGCGCCTCGTCAATCGACTTTTGCAAATCACTAAGCAGCATCCCCAGCTCATGCAGCGAATGCTTGGCACGTGGCGTCAGTCCCTGCGCCTCGTTCACCGCCAATAACCCGTCGATGATAGGCGTCCCTTGCTCATCATTCCATGCCAAAAATTTAGCCACACTCACCGCGCCAATACCTCGTTTTGGCACATTAACGATGCGTGAAAAACTCATCCTGTCACTTGGCTGATAGAGCAGCCGCAGATACGCCAAAACATCTTTAACGACCGCTCGGTCCAAAAATCGCAACCCGCCCACAATTTTGTATGGCAAATAGTTTTGGCGCAGCGCCCGCTCAATTGCGTAACTTTGGGCATTGGTCCGATACAACACAGCGATGTCATCTGGTGAGCGTCCGATACTCAATTGACGACGAATCTCATTGGCGATCACCTGCGCCTCTTCAGCTTCAGAGTACAGCTGCCACAGCTGCGGCTCCGCACCATCACCACTGTTGGTCCATAGATTTTTGTCAGTCCGATTGACGTTGTGTTGGATGAGGCTATTTGCCAAATGCAAAATTGAGCCAGTCGAACGATAATTTTGTTCCAGTTTGATGACTACCGCCCCAGGAAAATCCCGTTCAAAATTGAGAATATTGGTATAGTCGGCGCCACGAAAGCTATAGATCGACTGGGCGTCATCACCAACCACTGACAAATTACGCTCTGGTCCGACCAATAATTTAATCAATGTGTATTGCACGGTGTTGGTGTCTTGATACTCGTCGATCAGAATATGCTGAAATTGCTGCTGCCATTTTTGACGAATGTCAGGATGCGTCTTAAACAATTCAACAACCTTCAGTATTAAATCATCAAAATCAAGGGCCGCCGCCTGACGAAGCGCCTTCTCGTATGCCTGAAATAGCGCAGCGATGCGCTGCTGCACAGGGCTTGACGCTGACGCCGCATACGCCTCCGGGTCTATCATGTCATTTTTAGCGTGAGAGATGGCGGACAATACCGAACGCGGCTTGATGTCACGGTCGGTCATATTGTGCGTTTTCATGATTTGCTTGATCAAGCTCAATTGGTCATCTGTGTCATAGATCACAAATCGTTTATCCAGCCCCAAAGCCATCCCGTCCATGCGCAATATACGCACACAGATACTGTGAAATGTCCCCATCCACGGCATAAATCGACGGTCGTCGGGATTTTCGTGCAACAACACGGCTAACCGCTGTCTCATCTCTTTGGCAGCCTTGTTAGTAAACGTCACTGCCAAAATATGGCTTGGCCAAATATTCTTCTGCGACACCAAGTAGGCTATTCGGTGCGTCAGCGTCTTCGTTTTGCCACTACCAGCACCAGCCAAGATCAACAATGGCCCAGATTCATGCTTAACCGCCCGGAGTTGCTCTGGATTCAGTTCTGTCAATATGTCCATGCTACTATTGTACCAGCAAGAAGTAATATGCGGCAGCTCCGCCACCAGCACCCAACAGTAGCAAAATCAAAATGATGATAAAGCTCATCACTCCAGATGGCTTCTTCTCTTCGACAGGTTGCGGTTGAGCTGCAGCCGCTTCAAACATTGGAGCAGGCTCTGGTGTCGATGACTCCGCTGGCTCATTTGCGTTCATTGCCACTGCTGCCTGTTGATTAAACACTGGTGTTGGCTGAGAAGCACTCTCACTGTCTCCATCCGCCGCAGGCTGACCATTCCCTACATTATCCTCTTCAGGCATGTCCGTCTCAGCAGTGCTAGGTTCATTGGTCAATGAGTCTAGCTCAGCAACCGTAGCGGCCACTTCTGGTGTTTGCTCTTCTTCAGAGGCGTCAGCATCGCCGTCAGCCAATTCGCTCTTGATCCCCATCTCCAGAGCCATGAGCTCTCGATCGAGGTCAGAGTTGGCACTGACTGATTCTTCAGCTGCAACTTCCGAGCTCGGCTCAAGACTCAATCGCCGTTTACCGCCCAGATCATTCATTGCTGAGGTTGGTTGTACATCATCTTTTGTCTCAGCACCCATCAAATCTGGGCTGACCATGGAAACCTCACTGTTCTCGTCAGAACCGTTGCTTGTGCCATATGATCCCAATGGACGCTTTTCGATGGTCGCACTAGCGTTATTCACAAACGGCGAAGCTAATGATGACGTTGCTGATTGCTCTGACGCTGCTTCAGCAAAGCTCGACGTATCCGCTGGCTGCTCAGTTGATGACAATGACTGAGAAATAGCATTTGCCAAGTCTGTAGTATCTAAGGTTGGCGCTGCCGTCTCAACTGGCGTGTTGCTTGATACTGACTCGTGACCGCCAGACATATCCATGCGTGGTGCCCGCACTGGGTTAACCATTGGATCAGCCACCACTGTGTTGGTACGAGCTGCTACCGATGCTGGACGCGTGCTCATAGCAGCTGCACTCATTGACGACGGTGGTACCACATCCATAACACGACCCGTGTGCCGTGGAGTGACTGGTGGAGCAAACACTGATTTCTCCATCTTGTCTTCAGCTTCGGGCGCTGGGGTTTCATCAGTAGCCTGATCTGTCACAGCTACCTCTGATGGTTCCGGCTGAGCTAGCTTTTCTACAACAAACCCTGGCTGGGTGTTGGTAACTTTAGGACTGTGAGTAGCTTCTGATTCAGGTGTAATCTCAGGTTTCGCTTCAGGCACAACCTCAGGCTTTGCCTCAGGCGCAATGAAAACGTGACCAAATGTTGACGATGGCGCTACTGGTTCTTCAACTGGTGTTGACTCCTTAGGTTCATTGCTCTCTGATATAGGCTTAATCTCGGTTTTCTCAACCTCAGCCACGGGAGCAGGAGTAGTTGTCTGAGTCTCAGACACAGAAGTCGTCTCAGGTTTTTTATCATCAGCCACGGCAGCTGTTTCGGTCTTTTTGTCATCAGTCGCTGGATTATCTGAAGCACGGTCGCTGTCCTGCTGGCGCTGATTCATCAGTGAATTCACCGCCCTGTCCAGTTCCTCAAAGTCAATATCTGTCATTTCCCCTCCCGATTGCTGTTATGTGCTTTTTCTATAATATCGATAAATTGATAGGCGTCCAAACTAGCACCACCAATCAACAAACCATCGATTCCATCAATACGCAAATAATCACTTGCCTTTTCAACTGTTATACTGCCGCCATACAAGATTCTCACCTCAGTTGCAGCTTTTTTGCCAAACAATTGTTGTATCTGGCGACGAATGGTTTTAATGGCTCGCCGCACATCAGCTGGGTTGGCGCTTTCTCCAGTGCCAATTGCCCAAACTGGCTCATAGGCGATCACAATGCGGTCAAACTCATCAGCTGTCACATTCGCCAAACCACTCAGCAGCTGGTCATGCAGTGCGTCAGCCGTTTCGCCAAGGGTTTTTTCTTGTAGCGTTTCGCCAATACACAGGATTGGTTGCAAATGATTACGCAGCGCGGCTTGAACCTTTAGTCTGATGTCACGGTCACGCTCCTGAAAAACATAGCGCCGTTCCGAATGTCCAACAATGACATAATCAACCAGGCCACGAAGATGAGCCGCTGGCACTTCGCCAGTATAATTACCATAATCACGCCAGTAACAATTCTGAGCCGCCAGTTTGATGAGTCGGCGATTCACTTGCAGACTCAGGCTCTGAAGCGTCAAAATCGTTGGCGCGACTACCGTTTCTACATCACGATGCGACGAAATCATCTTCATCAATTTATGTAGATAAAGACTTGCTTCTTGCATGGTTAGGTGCATTTTCCAGTTGCCAACGATTAACTTTTTGCCCATATATTCCCCTTATGCTTTTTAGTGTACCACTCCAAGCCCATATGCGTCTAGTAAACTCTCAATTCCTGGCAGTTTTTTTCCAGCCATCAGCGCCAAACTAGCCCCACCACCTGTGGAAACATGACTAAACGCTGCGCCGTCATGACCATCCCATTTCAATACAAAATCAGCCGTGTCACCGCCACCGACTACTGAAATTGCCTGCTTATTTTGGGCGATCGCTAAACTGAGACGAGCAGAGCCAATGGCAAAAGTCGATTTCTCAGCCAAACCAACTGGACCATTCCAGATGATCGTTCCCGCGTGTGCCAGCACTGCAGTATAGCGTTCAATGGTTTGCATACCTATGTCGAGCGCCATGTCAGTGGCGCCAACATGCGTCACGCTAACTTCACGCCGCTCTTGGCTATCAGGATGTTCAGCCACCGCAACATCGGTTGGCAGCAACAGAAATTCATCCACATGTTCACGACCAACTTTTTGCTCCACCGCTTGATAAATCTGGCGAATGACGTCGTGCTGGCCTGGCTCAACGCGGCTTTTTCCCATATTGTACCCCTTGTATTCCAAAAAGGTATTTGCCATGGCGCCGCCGATCAAGATCTGATCAGCCTTATTGATAAACTCATGAATCATGCCGATTTTGTCAGAAACTTTGGCACCGCCGACGATGGCGACTAGCGGCCGCTTGGGACTAAGCATGGCGCGAGTGATGGCGTCATATTCAGCACGAACCAAGTCACCCGCCACCCCAGGTATATACATGGTAATTTCGTGTGTACTGGCGTGTTTTCGGTGCACCACTGCAAAGCCGTCTTGTACAAAATAATCAGCCTGGCTGGCCCGAGCAATTGAGCGCGCAAACTGCGTGTCGTCAGCTTCTTCTTCAGGATAAAACCGCAAATTTTCCAACAAAATGATTGCACCAGAAGATCGCCGCACTGTTTGACGAACCTTGTCGCCCACACAATCATCAACAAATTTCACTGGATAATGCAACAATTCTGACAAGCGCACAGCGACTGGTGCTAAACTATATTTTTCGTCTCGACCTTGCGGGCGACCCAAGTGACTGATCAGCACAATCTTACAATGCTGCGACAACAGATATTTCAAGGTAGGCAAACTGGCACGAATTCGTAAATCATTAGAAATCTCGCCATTTTCAAGCAATGGCACATTATAGTCAACGCGCACCAACACTGTTTTATGACGCAAGTCAACATCATGAATAGTCTGTTTGAAAAATCGTTTGCCCACCCTTTGATATCCTATATACTAATCATTTACTCCAATGTCAAAACGCGTATTGTATCAGTTTTGCCAGCACCAGGACGGTGGCCATTAACCAACACCAATGTTGCCACACCGTCGCCAAAGTAGCCTTCATTTTTCAAATCACGTGCTAACTCAATGCCATGACAGCTCTCTGGTGGACGCATATATACACGAGTGGCGTAGTTCAGCGCCAACTTCTGAGCTGTTTTGCAGTTGTCTGTCAGGCTGATGATTGGCATGTTCGGACGAAATGCGCCAATATTGACTGCTGTAGCACCAGTGTCTGTTTCCGCCACAATGGCGTCCGCATTGAGGTCACGCGCCAAACGAGCGGCTGTGTAGCTGATGACGGCGTCATTTTTCTGGCGAGATTCGCTCTTCGCCACTGGCATGACGTCACTGTGTTCCTGAGTGTAGAGAATTGTTTTTCGCATTGACTCAACCGCTTCAATTGGGTATTTACCATTGGCAGTCTCATCAGACAACATCACGACGTCAGCGCCCTGGATGACCGCGTTCGCCACGTCGCTCACTTCAGCACGGCTTGGCTCAGGATTGTCAACCATACTACCCATCATCTGAGTTGCCACTATCACCATCTTACCGTGCTTGCGACATAGCGTGATAATCCGGCGCTGCACAACTGGCACAATTTCAGCGCCAGCTTCCACCGCCAAGTCTCCTCGGGCTACCATGACACCATCACTCAACTGCACGATCTTTTCCAGGTTTTCTGGAGAGATAGCAGATTTTGTCTCAATCTTGGCAATGATCTGTGCTTCAGAACCAAATGTCAACAAACGCTGACGCAAGTCAACGATATCAGATGCCGACTGCACGAAGCTCAAAGAAACATAATCAAAGTCTCGGCTAGCCCCCCACTCAATGTCTTCTAGGTCTTTCTGGGTCAAAATATCACCGCCAAAATCAGTGTCAGGCAAATTCAAACCTTTTCGGCTCATCAAAAAGCCATCGTTTTGAATCTCAACCTTGATAGCAGTTTCGCTGACGATTTCGCGCACAATTGAACGAATTTTACCGTCAAACATGTACAGCGGCTCGCCAACTTTCATCTTGCTGGCCAAGTTGTACTGCACTGGAAGATTAAAGCTTCCGTCATGCTCAGCAATTTCCGAATCCAACACCAACATATCACCAGTTTTCACTTCCAACATGTTGTCTTTCAGGATTCCTAAACGAATTTTTGGACCTTGCAAGTCTTGCAAAATTGCAACTGGCTTGTCTTGCTCACGGCTAGCAGTACGAATCCACTCAATCTGCTGCGTGCGCTCTTCGTAGCTACCGTGGCTAAAATTAAGACGGAAACCGTTGGCGCCAGCGGCCATCAGCTCCGATACTTTTTCCTGGCTCATGGTTGCAGGACCAATTGTTGCCAAAATTTTGGTACGTTTAAAAATAGGTTTACTCATTTTTAAAATTATATCACGAAATAACAGTGATGGAAAATGGTTGTGTTATCTGACTTTCAGGCTATCTTCTGTCTTGGTTATCAGCGGGTCAAGGAAAAACTCAATGATACGGCGCCGACCAGTAGTGATTTCGGCGGAGACACTCATGCCTGGCAACAATTTGAGTTGATTTTGTTTGGAACTTTTGTCGTCGTTCAGTTTAATCTTAGCTTTGTAAATGAGGCCTTTCTTGTCGTCTTGAATAGCATCGGGGCTAATATTTTCAACTGTCCCCTCCAGGTAGCCGTAACGTTGGAATGGATAGGTAGCGACTTTGACGACCACGCGCTGGCCAGATTTAACAAAGCCGATGTCTTGATTGTCCAGCGCCGCATCAACATAGAGCGGCACTTTTTCTGGTACAATTTGCGCCAGTTGTTGCCCGGCATTCACCACGCCGCCAATTGTTTTCACCGTCAGCGACAGTACCGTACCATCGACGGGCGCAGTGATGATAGTCTGCGCCAAAGCTTGTTTGGCTTTGACCAGATTATTTTCCAGTTCAATAATTCGTTTTTCCGCCGCGATGATTTGGTTATTAAAAGCGCTGTTGGTTTCGGCAGTTTGGGTTTGCGATTGATTTTGCGCCTGAGTGAGCGCCGACTGCGATTGCAATAGTTGCTGATTTTGACCAAGGATAGCGCTGTCCGCGCTGGTGATTCGCTGGTCAATATTACTCAACTCGTTCTGCAGGCGCAGCTTGTCGACAGGATTGGCGTTTGGTAACTGCTTTTCGATCTCAGCTTTGCGATTTTTCAGATTTTGCGCGTTGGTTTCCAGCTGGTTTTTCGCTTGCTGGTTAAATTGTAGTTGCTGCTGATAATTAGAAATTATACCGCCTGCAGCTTGCCTTCTGGCCGCAGAAAGTGTGGTTTGCGAGCTAGCAAATTGTCGCAACATTGCCTTAGTCTCGTCTGGCAAATCTGCATTATTAATAATATCGTCGGTGTTGCCGCCAACAGCTAGCCGCCGCAAAATATCGCGCTCGACTCGCGCCGTGTTCAGGCTTTGATTGGCAGTAGCAACGTCTTTTTCGGCAGTGGTTTTATCCAGCACCAGCAAAGTTTCTCCTTTTTTGACACGCTGACCTTCATGCACATTAATACTTGTCACCACGCCAGAAATCGCCGGCTGGATAATCTTGGTACTGCCTTCGGTGGAGATTTTACCATTAGCTACCGCTACAATATCAATCCTGCCAAAGTATGACCATGCTAACGCCACAATCAGCAACAATGTAACTAGCCAAACCACCAACGCGCCCAGCGGAGCGGCTGGCGTTTCAACAATCTCCTCAGCTGCTGGCAAAAATTCATACTGCAGCCGGTCGCGTTTTAGCCAACTCATGCTTCGCCTCCTGACTGTTGCCTATGCAGGTACGCGTACAAACCATTCTTTTTCAGCAGCACCGCCGGCGTACCATACTCAACCAATTGGCCGCGATCAATTGCCATGATTTTATCGACCGACTTGAGCGTTGACAAACGATGCGCGATGATGATGACCGTTCGACCAGCCGTAATCTGCTTGAGGTTTTTCTGAATAATATTTTCTGACTCATAATCCAGCGCCGATGTCGCTTCGTCAAAAATCAGGATTTTAGGATTATGTAGCAGCGCCCGGGCGATAGCGATACGCTGCTTTTGCCCGCCGCTCAAACCTTCGCCTTTTTCGCCAACCATCGTGTCGTAACCATTAGGTAATTCGGCGATAAACTCATGAGCACCAGCAATTTTTGCCACCCTTACGATGTCGTCCATACTACTACTCGGCGCATGTACCGCAATATTGTCTCGCACGCTGGCATTAAACAAAAAGTTTTCCTGCAAGACCACACCAATTTGCCGGCGCAACCAGCTCGGGTCAGTCGTAGCAATGTCGACGCCGTCAATCAAAATCTTGCCTGATTCTGGCACATACAATCGTTGCAATAATTTAGAAATCGTACTTTTACCCGAACCGCTGCGCCCAACCACGCCGACCACCGTGCCAGGACGAATGCCAAACGACACGTCACGAATGACTTCCGGACTATCTGGCGTATAACGAAACCGCACATGCTCGAACCGCACATCACCAGTGATGCTCGGCAGACGCGACTTACTCGGATCAAGCGTTGGCTCAGGCTTGGTATTAAAAATATCGCCCAACCGTTTCATGGAAATACCTGTTTGTTGAAAATCTTGCCATGATTGCACGAGGCGTAATACAGGCCCGCTCACCCGACCGCTCAGCATCCGAAAAGCAATCAGCCCGCCAATCGTCAAGCTGCCTGCCATCACCATATGCGCACCGACCCACAAAATGGCAATGTCAAACAATTTTTGAATCAACTGACCAAGCGCACCAGCATTGCCTGACAGTAAATTAGTTTTATAACTAGCGCGAACATAATTACTCAGCCGGCCTTCCCAATTTTTCTGCAGTTGCGGCTCCAGCGCAAACGATTTAATAGTCTGCGCACCAGTGATTGACTCAACCAAATATGACTGAGACTCAGCGCCAGTATTAAATTTTTCATCTAAACGCTGGCGAAGTAGCGGCGTGATGATACCAGACAATATCGCAAATACCGGTAAGCTGCCTAGCACCACCCACGTCAATGTCGTGCTATAAAATAGCATGACGATAATGTAGACAAACATAAAACTAATGTCGATCAGCGCCGTCATCGGCGTACCAGTCAAAAAAGCCCGGATTCGCTCCAGTTCCAGCACCCGCGCCGTGGTGTCACCAACTCGACGGGTTTCAAAATACCTTAGCGGCAAGGCAAATAAGTGCCGAAACAACCGCGAACTCAAAATTACGTCAATCCGGCTAGTAGTATGGGTGAAAATATAATTACGAGCGATGCCGAGCATCCCCTCAAACAGCGCGATAATCACCAACCCACCAACGATGACGTCAAGCGTCGAGATACTATGATGCGCGAGAGCTTTATCAATGACAACTTGCGTCAAAATTGGCGTGAAAATGCCAATAATCTGCACTACCAGCGCCGCCAGCAATACCTGAAGTAGTGGCTTTTTGTATTTGATAATCGTTGGGATAAACCATTTGAGATTGAATTTCCTGTCCGCTTCTTTCCAAAAACGCTGCGTAAATAACACCACGCGGCCAGTCCATTTACGCTCAAATTGTACTTTAGTCAGCACGGTTGGTGGCGTGCCATCGGGCATTAGCATCAGCAATTTTCCGTTATCCACTCGGGCGAGCAAAGCAAACTTTTCTTTTTTCAAACCAACTACAGCAGGCAACGGCAGTTTCGCTAGCGTTTTATACGAAACATTAGCAGCCTTGGCTTTTAACTTCAGCGATCGCGCCGCACGCAACATATCTGCCTCGCTCATACCAACCTTCGGGTCGATAGCCAAGGCATGCGAAATCTGCTCTGGATCAGCCGGTAACCCATGAAACTGCGCGATATTCACGAAACAATACAGACCGGGATCAAGTTTTTTCTGCTCTTTAGTCACAACAAAACACTACTTACTCCCACCTCAGTTTTCACTAGTGTAACAAAATAGCGCCGCACGCCAAAGCTTAAGCGGTTGGCGCCGTCCAATATTGCGAAATGATAGATTGTGCTTCAACTGGGTGTGCTTCAAGAGCCTGTTGCCAATTCATACCATGTGAATTACCGAACGATGCCATAGCTTGAATTAACTGCTGGACCTTTTCGGGCTGAATAGTATAGCCATCTTCGGCCTGAATTGTTTCAATTCTTCGGTCGCTATTGTAATTATACCATTCTTGTATCTGAACAGAGTCACTTGAGCCACGCATTTCTAACAATAAGTCGGCACTATATATCTTCTTAAACATAACCTCCGTATGATTATGTCCAAGCCGTATTGTGTCGTTGCCGCCAAAGTCGAACACTCTATCTTTACCGTCGCCTCGAGCAAAGACATAGGTATCATCGCCTACATCGCCAAGCAAATAGTCATCACCTATACCACCAATCAACATATCATTACCCTTACGCCCCTGAAGTGTATCATCGCCACCCATACCATAATACGTCACTGACTTATCATCATAGGCAGCGAGATTATCTTTCGCATCAGTACCAACTAGATTATGCATTTTATCATCAACTGTCTCAGCAGTCCACACAGTACCGTCAGCGAACTCAAACCTTTCAATTCTTCGCTGCGGCGTTGCATAGTAGCCACTGTAGTTTGATGAGCCGAAATGACTGACAACAGTAATCTTATCGTCAGTGTCTTTAAGCGACAGGACGAGATTATAATCACTATACCAAGGGACGCGTGAAACGATAATATCTTCTGGTTTTACACCTTCACCAAAACGAATAATGTCAGTGCCGTCGTAATCATTAATTACATCTTGTCCATCACCGCGATTGAAGACATAAATATCATCACCACGGAAGCTATCAATTATATCGTTGCCTCTACCGCCGGCGATTAAATCATTGCCTTCCCCACTAGAGATTCTGTCATCGCCATCTTCGCCATAAAGTTCGTCATTGCCCTCACTACCGACAAGCGTGTCATTACCTCCACGTCCATGATATACCACCCTTGCTTTATCGTAAGCCGCCAGCCGATCGTCAGCTTCCGTGCCAGTCAAATGATGCATCTTATCATCAATATCTTCTTTTGTCCAAACGGTACCGTCGGCAAATGTAATTTGCTCTAGTGCATAATTTGCAGTCAAGTATGACTTTACTGGGTCAAAATGACTAATGAAAGTTATTATATCTTCAGTGTCTTTTAGAGAGACTTCAAGGCTCCAATCCCTATTTACATACACCCGTTTTAATACAACATCCTCTGGCTTAATCCCTTCACCAAACCGAACCGTATCAAACCCGTTATAGTCCGTAATGATGTCCTTACCATCACCTCGATTAAAGACATAAACATCATCACCCGCAATACTAGTTATTTTGTCATTACCCTTCCCGCCAACGATCAAATCATTACCTTCATCGCCGTAGAGTTGATCATCACCATCCTCACCGTAGAGTTGATCATTGCCTACACCACCTCTGAGATTATCGTCGCCGCCGCGTCCGTAATACACTACGTCCGCCTTATCGTACGCCGCTAGCTGATCATTTTCTTCCGTGCCGGTCAAATGATGCATTTTGTAATCGATGTCATCTTTCGTCCACACAGTACCATCGGCAAACGCAATCTGTTCTAGTGCATAATTTGCAGTCAAGTATGACTTTACTGGGTCAAAGTGGCTGATAAAAGTAACCGCATCTTCAGTACCTCTAATGGATATTTCAAGACTCAATTCTCTATTCGCGTAAACTCGTTTTAGTACGATATCCTCTGGCTTAATCCCTTCACCAAAATGAACCGTATCAAACCCGTTATAGTCTGTAATAACATCCTTACCATCACCGCGATTAAAGACGTAAGTGTCATCTCCGCGGAAGCTATCAATTATATCGTTGCCTCTACCACCAACGATCAAATCGTTACCTTCTCCGCCAGAAATTCTGTCATCGCCATCCTCGCCGTATAATTGGTCATCCCCTGTGGCACCCCTGAGATTATCGTCACCACCCAGTCCGTGATACACTACGCCACGCTTACCGTATGCTTCTAGTATATCTGACCCGTCAGTGCCAGTTCTATTGTGCATCTTGTCGTCAATATCTTCCTTCGTCCACACCGTACCATCGGCAAACTCAACCCGTTCAATTTGCGCTGCTGGATTGTCTACCGAGCCCCAGTATGAATTTGTGCCAAAATGTTCATATACCGCCACTTTGTCATCAGTATCTTTGATGCATAGCTCAAGATTATGCCCGTAGCCATTGCCAACACGCTTGATGACGATATCATCAGGACGAATACCATCACCAAAACGAATTGTATCCATGCCACCAGTATCAGTAATTAGATCCTGCCCATCACCGCGGTTGAATATATAAATGTCATCGCCCTTGCTTCCGCGGATGTTGTCGTTACCTGTTCCACCAATGAGCGTACCACCACCAGAGATGTAGTCATCACCAGCATCACCGTAAAGTATATCTTTACCGCTCCTACCACTAATATTATCATTACCAGCTAGCCCGTGGTAAATCACTGGCGCATTGCCGACCATGCTAAAATTATCGTTACCATCAGTGCCCACCATATCATGTGCACGACGATAGATTTCATCAAGATCCCATGCCGTACCATCGGCAAACATAACCCGCTCAATTTGATTACCAGTGCTAGCAATATCCTCTTGCTGATAGTAACTGTACCGGCCAAAATGATAATTAACCGCTATCTTATCCTTAGTACCCACAATGGACAGTTCCAACGAAATGCTTTTTTCCTCAGTCGATACGACACGGACAACGACATCGTTCGGTGATATTCCCTCACCAAATTGAATCGTATCAAAACCGTCAGTTTCTTCAATATAGTCGACACCATCGCCGCGAGAGAATAAATAGACATCATCACCAGTTCCACCGCGGAGTTGGTCATCACCCGCTCCGCCAGACAAAACGTCATTTCCACCATGACCATATATCGTGTCATTTCCGTCATCGCCATACAGAAAATCATTAGCAGAACCACCGACTATACTATCATTACCGCCTAATCCATGATAGGTATAGGCTCCATCCTCAAACGATGCCAGATAATCTGCCTTCTCTGTACCAACCATATCATGTGCACGACGATAAATTTCATCAATATCCCAAGATGCACCATTACTGAAAGTGATTCGTTCAATTTGACTTCCTGGATTATCAGCGTGCAAACGGTCACTATTGTAAATACGCGTACCAAAATGACCATCTACTACAATCTTGTCGGTTGTATTTTTGATGGTAATCGCCAAAGATATTTTATTACCGTAGCCTGAGACAGTCTGCAAAATAACATCCTCTGGCAAAATTCCCTCACCAAGCTGGATTGTATCAAAGCCGTCGGTCTCCTCAATATAATCAGTGCCGTCTCCTCTCGAAAAACGGTAAATATCATCACCAGCTCCACCACGGAGTTGGTCATTACCTACACCACCAACAAGCACATCATCGCCACCCATGCCATAAATCGTATCATTGCCAGCATCACCGTAGAGAACATTGTCGTTATTATCAGCATATAGACCATCATCACCATCTCCAGCGGCAATTAGCGTGTAGTCATCTTTAGTATTGAGAGAGTCTCCCTTATCTGTACCATTGAGTACTTTCTCACCCGCAAAGTCAATAATACGACCATACTCTGCTGATTGCTTAACATAGTAATTGCGCAAATTCTCAAACTCTACGCTCTTTTTCAGCCCATGATATTTCATGACTCGTGCAAATTCACTCAGTAAATCAATACCAGCTTTAGCATCTTGAAAAATTGCAGCATCTAGCACCTTGAAAGTATCTTTAAATGAGACAACATCGGATTCGACTTTTATACTTGCCATTATATCTTTTAATTGTACCTGCGAGACCAATGACACATATACAACTTCAAATAATTTATCATACGATTTTTGTAGCAAAAGTGCTGCATTCGTATTCGGTGAACCTCGAAACTCTGTGCCAAAGAACTTCTCCAATACAGCTAGTTTCTGCGCGTCAAACGCACTACCACGGCTCTTTGGATCAACAGAACCTACGCCCGCCCAGTGCACTAAAATCTCCCTAGTTAAAGCCTCGCGCTTTATGCTATTCTTTTCCTGGACAAATTCTTTTACCAAATCATGCAAGGAGCCGGATTCGTCTTTCATGATTGCCTTATGCAACGAACCAACATTACCCGCCCCTGCACGTTTGGCAATAGTGCAACGTCGTCAGAAACGCTAACTAGTGATGGGTCGATAGATTGCAACGGATCGCGATTTAGCAGATATTCACCAGTCATCCGAGAGCTACCGTCTGCTAGAGTAAATGTCCCCGTTCGCACTTGAACATTGTTAGCACTATCAGTCACGCCAGTATTGCTATAAGAAAGACCTATCGATACAATTCCTAACTCAACTAGTTGCTTTAGCTCACCAGCAGAGGTAATACCGTCACCGTCAGAATCTTGCCAGATTCGTAGCAACGTGTATATTGCGTCATTATTGTCAATCTTGCCATCTTTATTGTCATCATACTCTGCCAGCGCCGCAAAGCCACTTGGTGCCAGCGTCTTACCATCCTTCATCAAAGTACGGTCGCCAAATAACTCATTACCGCCGTTGATAATTCCGTCGCCGTTTCTGTCATAGGCTAACAACCCTTCTCCCTGCCCAATCCACGACGTTCTTTCAGCGAAGCCACTATTATCTAGGTCAAAGAATGTATTCGACTCGTCAATTGATATTGTCGTTATTCCATCGCCATCCAAGTCAAACACCAGTGGATCGATGCGACGGTCTTGGTCAGCTTGAGCTTTCTGTGTATAGACATACGATTCCATAAATTTACCTGAAGCTAAGCGACGTTCAAATTGTTGCACAACATAATTTGCATATGCTATTTGATCGTGATTGTACGGATGGCTAGATATAGAGCCGTCAGGCAAAGTCACAAGGTTATTGTAATATGTAATACCACCCTGTGATATGGTCGTCTGCAATGGAGGTCTACTGATAACATCCGTGGTATAGTTCTTATCAATCTTTGCACGCTCAATAACTTGAAAAGCATTAATTAAATCAAACAAATCACGCAGATTACGAACCGAAAGTTTTTGATCTGCTACGGTTTCTGTCATTTTATATTGCAATCCGGGCTTACTTGGATCATCACATAGAAACCTGTCCAAATTGTGCCGAGAAGTATTGAAGAGGCCCGAGCCATCATTACCCCCAACTCCCTCATACCCACTATAGACAGCCATCGTATCAGTAACCGAATATCTGCCCGGCCCGCCTGCGATAGTATTTTTTATATTATTTATTTGACGCTTATATTCTAGCATATCTATATTGCCCTTACTAAGCCGCAGCCTAACGGCCAGCATTTTACCAAGGGCGTTAAAGTTGACTCGTTTGTAGTCCAGATCTGAGGTATCTATATGCTGTATCGTGCTGCCCATCGGTACACCGTACATCCCAACCCAGTCCAGGGAATTTACATGGTCGGTCACATTGTACTCGTTAAGCCTAGCCAGGGCAGACACGTCAAGAAGATTAGTTCCTATTCCAACAGCATTAAAGGTAATCGCTTGAATACCTCCATAATGACCTCCTGACGAAAAGTCTGAGGTTCTATATGTCAGATAGGAGGCCAGGCCACCACCCAGTGAATGACCGGTAGCAGTAGCGTTGTTGTATCGAAGATATTTGAGGGCATCTTTTTTACTAATATTATCATTGCCTGTAACTCGTGCGACGACAGACTGAGCAAATTCCAACGTATCCCAAAATTGCGCCAAGGGCGACAAAACCATGGAACCAATTTGTGTATCTGTAGCAATGTCACTCAAGGCCGGCAGAAACCCTCTGTCGAGTTCGGTACCACGAAAGGCAAGAACAATTTTCCCGGAAGGAGATCTAAAAGCTACCCCAGCAAAACCAGAAACATCATCTTTTTCAAAATATACGAGAGTATAAGAACGGAGAGGGCTAGAGGGATCTTTGAGGACAGAGAGCTCAGGCTTGTTTAAATCTTTTTCCGGAATAACTTTATCTCCTATGAGCTGGGCTATGTTTTTCCCTATTGCTAATTTATCAAAATCTAAGTATGCTAGTGCGCTTAAATTCAGATAGTCTAACGTACTCAACGACATTTTCTACTCCCCTGTTTTATTAATGCAATTGTCTAGGCTATTTTCAGACCCTAAGTCTTTTTTGTCTAAGAATATTGTACATCTTCCAATTGAACGATTTTTACTATTGGTATCTATTTTTATGCTGTAAATACTCTCTTCTCTCAATTTCTCTACAATTTTGAATATATAAGAGGCCTTTTGGCTGTCATTCGGAGCGTCTATTATTAATCTATATAGGAAGCCTTTGTCCTTGGTTTTATTGTCCTCATACTTAGACTGTTTATTCACAGAATCTACCAAATCTTCAGATAAGACAATTTCTGCCCGTACACTATCTGCTTTATAGCCATTGCTATTAGCGTTAACTTCTTTGATGATAGATTCTAACTCCCTGCTGGCTTGGACTGACCAGATGGCAGCGATGTATTGGTCGCTACAGTCAGAGGGATTCAAATAGCTGCAATCGATGTCAAATTTTAGTTTTGGGTTTGACACTAGGTATGCTTGCGACATCCATATACCGTTGACCCCAAAACCTCCGTGTTTATACTCGGGTCTTTCGACCTTAAAGTCTTCTTTATATTTATTTTTCAGATACTCAGACATCTTGCTCTGAACACCAGTTAATCTATTTTCATTTCGAATATATAACCCAGCCACGGCAATAATAAGCAGTACTGCTAGGCTACCTAGGAACAGTAAAAATCTATATTGCTTGTTCTTTTTCCGGTTGCGCTTCTTGGACATTAGGCCCTCCAACAGTCTTATCTTTATGCTTTCATTGTAACCTAACCATAAACAATATACAACGAAAAAATAGACAGTCAAGCTGCCTATTTTTTGATAAGTTCTCTGTGGTGACCTTACCGGGAATCGAACCCGGATTGCCAGGATGAAAACCTGGTGTCCTAACCGTTAGACGATAAGGCCAACGTCACGAATTATAGCAAATTATCAGTCAGTTGTCTACAGGCGGCTGGTGTAATTTTTCGCTTCATTTCTCATTTGGCGTCGTTTCTTATATAATAATATCCATGGCAAAGCAAAAGAAGAAACGCAACAAAAAGTACACTGGTGTTGACGCTGCCACCAAGCGACCGTCAATCACCCGCGTTAGCGCGGTCAACCGTTCACGGTTTGGTCAGTGGCGTCATGATCACCAACGACAGCTCAGCATTGCACGCACTGTCGCCATCATCATCGTTGCGCTCATCATCATTGTTTCGGGCGTCATGAGCTTATTCTGACGCCATCTACTTCACCGGCAGACGAAACCCAAAGGTACTGCCTTTACTCTCTTTTGATTCAAATACCATCTGGCCGCCGTGTGCCAGGACAACCTTGCGCGCCAAAAACAGCCCGATCCCCGTACCGTCTGGGCGTTTTTTGCGAGCATTTGAGCCACGGAAAAACTTACTGAATAAATTTGCTTGCTCAGCGTCAGGAACGCCGATACCAGTGTCTTTGACGGTAAATACCACGTCGCCACCATCTCTGGTCAGTTTTACTTTGATGGTCGTGTCGGGTTTTGAGTAGTACAGTGCATTTTCAATCATATTCATCATCACCTGTCGCAATTTTTCACCATCCACCATGGGCTGCGGGATGTCTTTGTCGATGTCCACTGCTATTTTGACATGTCGCTGTTTGGACATGGTTTTGAGGAATGCAACCTCGTCCTTGACCAGTTGCGCCAAGTCAGTTGCTTGACGGTTGATGACGAATTTGCCCGTTTGCAGCCTGGATACACTCAAAAAGTCACCGATGAGCTGCACCATTCTCTCGCTTGAACCAAAGGCTTCGGTCAATACAGTGCGCTGCGTCGCGTTGATCGGCCCCAGGTCACCCTCTAACATCATATCCAAATAACCCTTGATGCTGGTGAGTGGAGTTCGCAGCTGGTGTGACGCCATAGAGATGAATTCGTCTTTGGCAGTATCCAGTCGTTGTAGTTGGCGGTTGCTAATCCTGAGTTCCCTCGTTGCATCGATGATTTTCTGTTGCAACGTTTCGTTAAGCTGCCGTACTTCAGCCATAGCGAGTGAGTTTTTGACTGCCACCACCAATTCACCACTCATGGTTTCCAGGAGGGAAATATCTCGCCGCGTGTAGCGCTTGGCTCGCCTACCAAACAACACACAGCCAACACATTCGTGGTCCATGGCTAGCGGCAGGATGACTTCAATGTGGTACATCGCCAAACTTTGCTGCAATGATTCATCCGCCAAATCTTTGACGAGCACCACTTCGTTGTAGCGATAGTGCCGATGAATATGCTTTGTCAATCGTGCCACGTCAATTGCCGGAAGAACTCGCTTACTGGTGCTTTCAAGCCTGAAGCTGTCACCAATTTTCACTGCCAGTGTCACGGACTCCGCCTGAAATGACCGCCGCAAAAAACACTTCATGCGCTTCAAAAATACGTCCAAATCAGTGCTGCGTAGTAACAACATACCCATTTCAGCAAAAAATTCTTGCTTACGCATCCGACTGGTTTTCAAAACATTAGTCGCTTTTTTCAGAGATTGCCCATAGTCTCTATCCATGCATATAAATATAAGCGATTTCAGCCTTCTCGTCCAGATATCTGTGCTATAATGAGCCTATGAAGAAAATTGCCATTATCGAAGATGATCCAGCCATTAGTCAGATGTACCGCATGAAATTTGAGGCTGATGATTTTGACGTACGACTGGCAGCCGATGGCAAAGTGGGCGTCGAATTGGTTGAGAAATTTACCCCAGATATCATTTTGCTTGATTTACAAATGCCAGAGATGGACGGATTGACCGCCTTGAAAAAAATTCGTTCTCACGCGTGGGGCAAAACCGTTCCAGTCATCGTTCTGACGAATTTGAGCGAAGAAGAAGCGCCTGACGAACTGCGAGACCTCAACATTCACAGCTATATCGTCAAAGCAAACTTGACACCACGCCAAGTGGTCAGCAAAGTCAAAGACGTTATCGGCTAATTCACCTACTGTTTTTGCCGATTGGCAATGGCGAGGCAGGCATTGATCAAATTATCAAACAGCGCCGCCACCGTCAGCGGTCCAACACCGCCTTTTTCGGGCGTGATCGACACGTCCTGCCGGTCACGCACTTCTTTGGCAATATCACCAACTATTTTACCCTTGTCAGACGCGGTGCCGGCATCTACCACAATTGCACCAGGCTGCACCATATCAGACGAAATAACACCCGGACTGCCCGTGGCGGTAACAATCACTTCAAAATCAACTAACCGCGCCAAGTCATCCCCCATGTCAAAGACGACTGGTTCTAAACCAGACCGACGCCACATATCCACCAGTGGTGCGCCCACCAGTCGACCATGTCCAACCACAGCGATGCGCTTTTTGGACAAATCAATACCGTGGCCCGACAATAGCCAATTGATAGCCGTTGGTGTTGCCGCCTCAAACGACGAACGAGGATTGAGCCCATCGACATCTTTTTCTGGCGTAACCGCAGCTAATACTTCATCCGTCTGAGTTGGGTCTTTTAGTGGCAGCTGCACAATAATTCCCTGCACATCTTCTCGCACATTCAGCTGCTGAACCGTTGCCAATACATCTTCCACGTGGTGAATTTCTGTATTAATCAAAATATCCGCACCATAGTTACGCTTCAAGCGCATATATGTTTCAATCACTGGGTTGTCGGTGTTTGTGACGATTGCCAGACGCGGCTGAATATGCCACGCTTGGCGCAATGCGCGGACTTGCTTGGCTTGACGTTCTTTGATAAAACTTGCCAAATCTGTACCAGTGAGTATTTTCATCTCTATCATTCTACCAAATGAGCCTGCTTGAGTACAGGTATCAGCTATGGTATAATGCTAGAAGCTTGCGTATGGCGGATGTAGCTCAGTTGGTTAGAGCGCTGGATTGTGGCTCCGGAGGCCGTGGGTTCGACCCCCATCATTCGCCCCAAGCATTGATTTGTGGCATAATATGTGCTAAAATCACACGTATGGGCCAGTAGCTCAGCTGGTTAGAGCACCTGCCTCTTAAGCAGGGTGTCGAGGGTTCGAGCCCCTCCTGGCCCTCCAAAATAACCTCACACGCGTGTGAGGATTTTATTTTGCCTTATGCATACGGATTGTACCGACGGGAAGGCGGTTCGTGAAATGATGACCTTGGTCTGTTGAGTCCCATCGGGCGAGCGTTGGCATTTGAAGATTGCCGATTTGGCCTATTCGTTTCAGTCTTGGCAGTATGCGGTTTTCTATTTGAAAGACTTTGTCCTACTGGTTGCTTAGCTTTATGATCATGCCCTGAAGAAACCACCCCTAATTCCATACCAAATCGACGCACGTGACCATGACCATTAGCCATGGTAGAGCTTTGATAATTATTGATGTATTGGCGATCTGAATTTGCCCGATGTTTTCTGTTGATGCTTCGTCCCGTATGTCCGTACGCCGTAAAACCGTCAATTGACCCTCGTCGAGGATCAGATAGTCTCATCATCAGTTCTCGAGACATGCGTGGTTTTCGACTCGCATCCATATTTGATATTCGTAATCCTATGGCGCCCCGAGTAGGATTCGAACCTACGACCTTAGGCTTAGAAGTCCTCTGCTCTATCCAGCTGAGCTATCAGGGCGTATTCACATTATAGCATCTTTCTGCTACAATAATACAAGCTTGCGGGTGTAGTACAGCGGTTAGTATGCAAGTTTTCCAAACTTGAGATCGGAGTTCGATTCTCCGCACCCGCACCAAATTTACGATAATCCCCATCCATAAAGGGCATCATGGATCCATATTTTTACACAGAAAAACCGAGGTACCGACCACACGACATCGAAGATGCCTCTGAATTTTATGACATCATTGAACGTAGTAGCTTGACTCATCAACTGTCTAACTCCAGGCCGTACATCTACTGGACGATGGAAATTTACGACAAAGCCAACGGCATCAAAGGTGGTGGCGGCTTGGGCGTGCTGGCGGCAGACACGCGGCGGGTGGCTGAAAAATTAGACGTGCCATTTGTGGTAGTGACGCCATTTTACCGCAGTGAATCGCACCAAAAAATTACCAACCTGGCGCAGGAAGAGTTTTCAGAAACTGTCTCACCACAAGACTATGGCTTTGAATACATCGACGAGGTGTCCATTAGTTCACGTGGGTTTCCTGATGCCAGTTTGAGTATTTTCAAAAAGGTACTCGGCTCGACGCAATTCGTCACCATCTCAGAGCCAAACTTTGGACAGTTGTACGAAGGTGAAGGCTCGGGTGATCACCGACTCTACCAAGAAATAGCCCTTGGATTTGGGGGCTATAAAGCGCTGAAGCTACTCGGCATCAAGCCAGCTGTCATCCAGCTCAACGAAACTGCGACCATTTTTGCAGCACTAGCTCGGCTGGATGAACTATGTGCCAACGGCATGAATCTGTATGAAGCAATCGTCTACGTGCGCAAACACACGCTCTATACCAACCACACGCTACTCCAGGCCGCTGAACCAGAATTTCACCGCTCACAATTTGAAAAATTAGTACTGCCAAATATCAAAAGTAACGCGGTGCGCTGCTGGCTGATGGAGCAATTTCGGAACGACCGCCTGCGGCCAAACCTACTGGCAATTGAGCTGACCGAAGCCAAAAATGGCGTCAGTAAACTGCACGCACGAGTGGCAAATTTCCGCGACCGCAACAACGACAAGGTCAAATTTCATGCCATCACCAATGGTATCGACCTGGAGACATGGGTGCTACCAGAAATCATGCAACTCTACAGTGAGAGCGGGATTATCGATAAGTTTGGACTGCCAACAGATAATTTTCATGCCAAGATCGATACCTTGACCGCGTCAGACCTCCGCGCCATGCACCGCGCTGGCCGCACTGCCTTGAACCGTGTGCTGCAGCACCGTAAAGATCAGTACAATCACCCTGTGCAAATACCAGAAAATGCATTGTTATTTGATTTTAAACGGCGCTTCGCCAACTATAAGCGACCGTACATGCCGTTCACCAACCCGAAAGCCCTGCGACAGATTTTGGTGGATTATAATGCACATTATGTCTTGGCGGGAAAAGTTCACCAAGGTGACACCGTGATGTATCAACGATTGCTTGAAATTTTACAATTGGTAGACGCTGACCCCATCCTAAAAGAGCGCGTTCACTACATCCAAGATTATGACGAGGAGCTGGGCCGGGCGCTGGCAGTTGGCTCAAACATCGCCATCAACGTGCCGGAAGTTGGTTGGGAGGCTTGCGGTACCTCATGGGAAAAAGACATCGCAAATCTCAAATTGCTCATTTCCACCAGCGACGGTGGCGTGGCGGACATCAAACCAATCGCCTGCCTAGAAGTTAGTGGCAAAAACTACGACGAAGAAGTTCGCTCACTGTATCTCAACATGCACAAAGCCGCACGCATCATGCAAAATGATTCACTGCTGGAAAAACTAACTCATCGCCAGCTCAAAGCGTACCTACCGATCATCTCTGGCGCGCGCATGATGAAAGATTATCTCCACTTTTTGTTCCCAAAGCGGTGATGTTATTCGTTGATGACTTCAACTTGCGCACCCAAGCGGTTCAGGCGCTGAGCCAGATCTTCGTAACCACGGTTGATGGAGTACACGTCGCGCAAGGTTGATTGGCCTGGTGCTGCCAACATCGCCAAAAAGACGACAACACTTGGTCGAAGTGCCGGTGGCGCGATGACGTCGGCTGGTTTCCAATTGGTCGGACCGCTGATATACACTCGATGTGGATCGACCAGCTCAATGTGCGCGTTTAACTTGCTTAGTTCAGTGAAATAAATCGCCCGGTTTTCGTAGCTCCAGTCATGCACCAAGGTCCTACCTTCAGCCATGGTAGCGATGAGCCCTAAGAACGGTAAATTATCCATATTAATCCCCGGAAACGGCAGCGCGTGAATCTTGTCCTTTGGCGCAACCAGCTTGGAGTGTTTCAGCGCGATGTCCACCAAACGAGTGCGGCCATTGTTGGCTGGATATTCGTCACTCAGTTCGTACTGCAGACCCATTTCAGCCAAGGTTGCTAGCTCAATTTCCAAAAACTCAATTGGCGCTCGGCGCACTGTAATCTCCGAATCAGTCACTACGGCTGCCGCAATGAAGCTCATAGCCTCAATCGGGTCCTCAGACGGTGCGTATTCAACAGCTTGGTTGATCGATTGTTTACCGGTGATGGTCAACGTAGTGGTACCGATGCCTTCTATCTTCACACCTAATTTTTCCAAGTAGAAACAAACATCCTGCACCATGTAGTTTGGGCTGGCATTGCGGATGATGGTCTTGGTTGGTGACAATGCCGCTGCCATGATGAGGTTTTCAGTCACCGTGTCACCGCGTTCAGTCAGGACAATAGTGTGATCACCCGTCGTGACGTTAACTGTCGCGTGATAACTGTCTGGCTCTGCCTCTACCTGCATCCCAAAATGCTTCAGACCTGACAGATGCGGTTCTACGGTGCGCTTACCGAGGTTACAGCCACCAGCAAATGGCAGCCGAAAATCATGGTATTGATGCAGCAGCGGACCGAGAAACATTAGCACAGTGCGAGTGCGCTTGGCGGCAGCGATGTCCATGTCTTCTAACCTCAGCCGAGCTGGCGGCGTGATCTCCAAGTCATTGCCTGCTAGCCACCTTGTTTTGACACCGATGGAATTAAGCACTTCGATGATGCGGTTAACTTCTTCGATGCGCGACACTCGCCGCAATGTCGTTTTACCTTTGTTGAGTAAGCTAGCGCACAGCAAAGCCACGGCGGCATTTTTACTCGTTTTGACGTCGATGCTGCCGGACAGTTTGTGTCCACCCGAGACGCGGAAATTGATCTTGCCGGTTTTGTTAAGCAGCATGATATTATGGCTCAATACCTCCGAGATGCGCGACAACATTTCAAGACTAAGGTTCTGCTTGCCGCTTTCAATACGATTGATTGCACTCTGCGACGTTCCCAAAGCGTCAGCTAATTGGGCCTGCGTCAGATTTTTTCGTTGACGATTTTCCGCAATGAGCGTACCGATCTTTTGGATGTATCGATCTGTATTCATGCCGGCAGTATATCACAAATGATATAATAAAACAAATGGTATAATGGGGTCATATAGGAGAAATTGACATGAAAGATCAAGCAATTGAACGACTCATCGCTGCGGAAATTGAGCGGCAACAAGCAGGGCTAGAGCTCATCCCCAGCGAAAACTACGTTTCACCAGACGTGCTCAAGGCGCTCGGCAGCGTATTTACCAACAAATATTCTGAGGGTTACCCTGGTCGACGCTACTATGGTGGACAACATAATACCGATCAAATTGAGCAGTTAGCGATTGACCGTGCCAAGCAACTATTTGGTGCCGATCACGCCAATGTCCAGCCGCACTCCGGCGCCCAAGCCAACGAGGCAGTATATTATGCGTGGTGTGAGCCTGGCGACACTATCCTGGCGATGGACTTGGCGCACGGCGGACACCTGACGCATGGCGCACCAGTCACCCGCTCGGCCCGCGAATACAATTTTGTCCGCTACGGCATCAAGGATGTCGAGACTGGCGAAATTGACTATGAAGAGATTCGTGAATTGGCACTAAAGCATCGGCCAAAGATCATCTTGGCAGGCTTTTCGGCCTACCCACGAGAGCTGGATTATGCCAAATTTGCTGAGATTGGACGCGAAGTCGGCGCCATGCTGATGGCGGATATGAGCCACATCGCTGGACTGATCGTCGGCGGCCAAGCCAAAAATCCGTTTGACTATGGCTTTCACGTTATCACCACTACCACGCACAAAACCTTGCGTGGCCCGCGCGGTGGTTTGATCTTGTCAAAAGGCGTCGTTGGCAATCCGTTGAAACGACCAGAAAAAACTCTGGAAAACCTGCCAACACTCATCGACCGGGCAGTTTTCCCTGGCACTCAAGGTGGCCCGCACATGCACACCATCGCCGCCAAGGCAGTAGCCTTTGGCGAGGCGTTACGCCCAGAATTCACGGAGTACGCCCAGCAAATCGTAAGAAACGCGACTGTTCTGGCGGATGAATTGAAACGCGGCGGCCTGAAATTGGTAACAGGTGGCACCAGTAACCACTTGGTGCTGGCGGATATTTATGGCAGCTTCGGTATTGATGGCAAAACTGCTCAGGAGCGGCTGGAGGCCAGCGGCATCACCGCCAACGCCAACGCCATCCCCAACGACACCCTGCCGCCGTTTCGCCCAAGCGGCCTGCGCCTTGGCACACCAGCAGTGACGACACGTGGTATGACAGAGGCGGAGATCAAGCAAATTGCTGAGTGGATCATCACGGCAATTCAGACCGATGACCCAAGTGCTCACGCTGAACTCAAACAAAAAACTGAGTTTTTAGCGAAGAGTTTTCCGCTTCCCTACACTAAAGCTAGGCAATAAACCTAAGACTTAATAAAATACCTCAGGCTATACCTGAGGTATTTTATATTATTAGCGTATTGCTAAGTTAAGATTAGCTACATTTACCAGTTGTAATCTCTTTCACGTTGCTAGAGCCAGCGTCAACATCTTTCCAGTACTTGACTTTCACACCAGTTGCCTCAGCCTTAACTGTTGTTGTAGCACCGTCCTTACAGAACTCGTAGCCATAGTGGTTTTTGTTAGCTGCTGTTGGTGCAGTACCGTCAGTTGCACTGATAACCGTAGATGGAACCTTGATAGTAGGGTAAGTGGACAAGTCACTCACCGCAGGCCATTCATCCTTGTCTGAACCAGAGTTAAAAGATGCTGCTGCGTTGACGAGGTTGCGTGCGTTTGATTGACGTTCGTCGTCACGTGCTTTTTGTGTTACACCGTTGTAGGCAACGATTGAGATTGCTGCCAAAATCGCGATAACAACGATCACGATCAAGAGCTCAACAAGTGTGAAACCTTTAGTTTTGTTTGAAGAAATCATTTCTGATTTGCCCCCTATTTTTGGTTAAGTTATTAACAATTTTGATTGTATCAGAGCGGTTTTAAAAACACAAGCATTTTATCATTGTGCGTTGAGTGACCTGGCATACATGATACCAGTGTAGCTGATTTCGCTACCTGCAACTTGGCGTTTAGCCGTCAATTTGATCCTGACAGCACTCGGTTCGGAACTGGAAATATTGATATAATCAATCTGTAGATCAGTTACAGAATTTGACGACATCACCGTTTCTGTCTTTGGACGCTGCCAGGTATTTGGCGACGTTTGACATGCATTCATGGAGACTTTTCTCATGAGCTTTGAGCCGGAAACTGAATACTCCAAGTTGTATGATAAGGCTTCTTCGAGCAGTAGCCCAGCACTCGCCACTGAACAATCCTTTTTGACCAGCCGCCGGTCGGTTGCTAGTGGGTTTTTATTGGTGACAAAATTATTGGTACTTAGCGCAAATGATGAGTCAGGATTGATAACCAGACTAGTGCGCACGTCTTCTTCCATACGATCCAGCACCGCCTGCACTTCGTTTTGCAGCTGAGAACGAGCAGTCGTGCGCATGGACTCCGTCGTCAAACTGATGACGATGCCGACGATACCCGCCAAAATGATGAGCACCAACGGCGATATCACCAACATCTCCACCAGCGTGAAACCACGCTGAGACTTACTGTGAGACATAGACCGCATGAGAAACTTCCTTTGCTGGGTTGTCATATTTGGCAGTAGCCGTCACGCGCATCACTCCGACATTTGGCTGAACACGGCAACGCTTGAGCGTGATATTTACCGTTCCGAGCAGCGCATTGTTACGAGTGATGGTCTGTTCAGGGTGAGATGAACCAAAGCAGAGTTGCGATATTTCCTGGTAATTACCCTCTGAGCGCAGCACTTCATATGCTAAGGTACTGGCCTCGGACAATTTGCGGGCATCGCTACCGCGAAACACCACTACCTGATACAGCTGATAGCCACTGATAATAAAAAGTGATGCAACAAACAACGTAATCATCAGTTCAACGACGGTAAAACCTTTTCTCATCACCTGCTCTTCTCCACTACTTTCCATTCATTAGGTTGACCCTCGAGATGATACATGATGATGTAGCCCTGGCATTCGTCAGTCAGTGTGATGCAGCGGTTGCCTGAACGGTTGATAGCAAAATACGCGTACGCACCGTTAGTGTGACCTGATGGTTTATGCGTATTATAGTCGCTGGTGTAAGACATCAGCATTGAGCGATTTAGTGGAGTCGAGTGTGATCCATACTGCAAAACACCAGCGGAGACAAACTTCTCTCCCGGCAGCGGACCCTTCTTTGCAGCATCTGGTAGTTCGGAAAATATTTGATCGAAAAGTGCGTCAGTCATGGCGCTACCGCCCGCCCCATTGACCGCATGCGCTGGATAGCTACCAGCAGATTTGATGATATTGTTTGACGAGTCGCGCAGTTCGCGAGGATATAATGATTCTAGATAATTTTGAATGGTCGTAATATCACCCTCACGTGTTTTGTCACGAGTTGAAACTTGATATGACCGAAAGCTAACGGTACCGATGGCCAGCAAAATAGCCATGATAGCCATCACAATAATCACTTCCACAACCGTGAAACCAGTTCGTCGACTCATAGTATAAGCATAACCAGAAATGGTCGTCAGTGCAAGCCTATAATTCTAATGGTTCTTGCTCAATGTGGACATGAAATTGGTCATACACTGCCTGGATGATGGCTTGGCGAGCAGATTCGAGGTCATGATAGGTTGCGGCATGAGGATTGGTCAGTACTAACGCGTTTTTATCGTGGATTTTCATGTTGTGAAGCTCTTTACCGCGGAAACCTGCTTGATCGATCAGCCAACCAGTCGGAATTTTATAGGTCCCATCTGGCATGGCGTAGTTTGGCACATCAGGGTGAGCTTGACGAATGGCATCCAATGTCTCCTGATCAACCATAGCATTCTTAAAGAATGAGCCGCTATTGGGCGTCACGGTCGGATCAGGCAGTTTGTCGTGCCGAATGGCAATCACTGCCTGGCGAATAACCCCTACCGTATAATCAGTGATGTGATGCTCATCGAGATATCGCTGCAAACCAGCGTAAAACGGCGGCTGTGGAGCGCGGCGCGACAAGCGAATGGTGATGGCCGTGATGCAATAGAGACCCATCCGTGAGCCACGGAAAATACTGTGGCGGTAAGAAAAATGACACGCCCCCGCAGGCAACACAACCATGGCGTCTGTAGCTGAATCATACGCCTCAACTTCCACCAAGGTATCTGCTATCTCTTGCCCATACGCACCAACGTTCTGCACCGGCGCAGCTCCAGCCGTACCAGGGATGGCAGACATTGCTTCAATGCCGCTCAGACCCATGTCTACCGTTCGCGCCACCACTTCGTCCCAAGCTTCACCGGCGCCAATTTTGAGCGTCACTGATTCCTCATCTTCTGACATAACCTCAAAACCTTTGATGCGATTGAGTAGCACGATACCTTCAAAGCCCTCGTCTTTAGCAATCACATTACTGCCGCCGCCCAACACAAAAACTGGCAACTGGCGCGACTTCGCATCATGATATATCTGTGGAATCTCCTCCGCTGTCGTGGCTTCTGTCAAAAAGCGTGCGTTACCACCCACCTGCATGGTGGTGTATTGTTTAAGAGGAATGTCTGTGGAAATATTCATATGGTGATATTATACCACCCTTGATATACTGTGTCATTTTCATCAAATGATAAGTATGGTATAATTTAACTCGGTATGCACCCGTAGCTCAGCGGATTAGAGTACTTGGCTTCGAACCAAGGGGTCGCAGGTTCGAATCCTGCCGGGTGTACCATTTTCGTCATTATCACCTTGAAATCTTTACTGACGAGTTAACACGCCCCGTTAGCTCAACTGGATAGAGCATCGGTTTCCGGTACCGAAGGTTGCAGGTTCGACTCCTGTGCGGGGTACCACGAACGATATTTATACCTCTGCGAACAGACTGCAGAGGTTTTTTAATACCGCAGCATCTAGCTAATCTGACGATCGCTCGGGGCCTCACCTACTGCCGCACGAATCTGCTCAGCAGTGATGATGGTTGTGCTGCCTGGCGCAACCGTGCCCGCTAACAGCTGCTTGGCAACAGTGTTTTCGACAGCGCGCTGCACAACGCGTCGCATAGGTCGCGCACCAAGACGTGGATCGTATCCAGCATCAACGAGTAGTTGCTTGCCCTCGGGCTCGACGGCAACTTGAATTTTCTGAGGCTCAAGCGTACGGTTAACTCCCGCTAAAATCAAGTCGATGACTTGCAATAGTTCAGCTTTGCCTAGAGGACGGAACAACACAATTTCATCAAATCGGTTCAGAAACTCGGGACGGAACAGATTGGCATTGATTAGTTCGTTGATGAAAGTTTGTTCAAATTGTTCCAGTTGATAGCCACGCTCGATGTATTCACGGATGCGATCAGCACCAGCATTTGACGTAGCAATGACGATGCAGTCGCGAAAACTCACTTCTCGGTTTTTTTCATCACGCAAAATACCTTCATCCAGCAGCTGCAGCAACGTCGTCAGCACTTGTGGATGCGCCTTTTCTATCTCGTCAAGCAGCACTACTGAAAACGGCGCTTTTTGTACCTGAGCTGTCAAACTCAGTGGATCATTTGCGCCGTCAGCGATCAAACGAGCCACGTCCTCGGCGCGAACAAATTCGTTTAAGTCCAGTCGCACCAAATTGCCCTCGCCACCAAAATACACTTCCGCCAAAGCCTTCGACAATTCAGTTTTACCAACACCAGTTGGCCCCAAAAACAGGAAAGTGCCGATGGGGCGGTCAAGATTTCTCACGCCAGCGCGCGCTCGACGGATGGCGTCGGACACTACCGACACGGCACGTGATTGGTTGATCATACGCTGGTGAATGAGCGATTCAAGGTTTAACAATTTTTCACGTTCATCACCACCAGAAGCCGCAGCGATCTTGATACCCATGGTTTTTTCCGCCGCATCATCAACTGACTGCGCAGTGATGAGACCACCTTTGGAAATACTGGCGGTTGATTCCAATACTTTCAGCGCTCGCCCTGGCATAGCCAAATCTTGGACGTAGCGATCACCAACTCGATACGCTTCATTGAGCGCCTGCAACATGTACGTCACGCTAAATTGATGTTCAAAGGAAATCAATTGGTCGCGCATAATTTTCATGGTTTCAGCACGATCCGTCGGCTGGACTGCTAGCGTATTTAACGCATGAGCCAGCTGGGTGTTACGTTGAGAAATTTGCAAAAATCGCTGCTGATCCAGAGACAGAATAATACGCAGGCGACCAGCTTCCAAAACGGGCAATAGCAAATTGCTCATATCCACCGAACCAACGCCCTCTTCAAAAAACAGCTGAGCATTCTCCAAGCACAAAATAACATTTTTTGAGGCAAACGCTTCATTGAGTAGTCTCGTTACTAACTGCTCCAATTCACCACGACCACCTGCCACAGAAATCAACGCCGACGCGTCCAGCAAGAACACTTGCTGATATAGCAAATTGGACGGCACTTCCTTGTGCCCATCGATCAGCATTTCTGCAAACGCCGCAATGAGCGTGCTTTTGCCGACACCATCTGGACCAACCAAAGCAACATTTTGACGACCGCCCGTATTGAAAATCTGTAACATCTGATCTAGCACATCAGTATGTGCATCCAAACGCGTCATGATCGTCCCACCCGACACTTGCTGACTCAGGTTTTGGGCAAATCGACTGAGTAGCGGCGTATAGCCAAACGACCAATCCCGCGCTATACCACCAGTGCGCAGCGGTTTTTCTTTGAAATCTTCGACCAGCGCTTTCAGCCGCTCATACCAGCGAATTCCCTCCAGCACATCCTGAAAATCCAGCTTCAAACTTGCCAAAATAGCGTCATGGCTCGGGAACACTTTAACGATGGCTGCTGCGACGACCGCGCCCGTCACTTTGGGGCTATTGGTTTCCTGCCAGATGTCAATCGCCGCTTGCCAGATGGCGTCGGTCATCCGTGGATCATCTGACGCAATGTTACTCAGGAAGTTCGGCGTCAGCCCAAGGCGCACCGCCAAAAATTGACCAGCCCGAGTTTTTGAGATAGCCATCACTAATTCTTGTGGCGTTGGGTTTTTGCTCAATTGACCCAGCAAATCTGCAGCCATGACATCATCAAGCGTCGTCGGATGTTTGCTCACTTCAGCGGTTTTGAGATCACCCTGCCACCAAATCGTCAGCATCACAAATGGACCGCTCATACCCACCAACAACCAACCGATTGGCCCGTGATGAATCACTGACCAGCAGCCCAACAAGATCATCGCTAGACTACACAGACCCAGTAGTAAATGCCAAACATCACCAAAACGAACCGAAAATCGCGCTTTTTGCGACCGCTGGCTGTCATAGTGAATTACTGGCTCGATATTCATGACGCTACTCCCATCTGCCAAAATATGATGCCTATGAGTGGCGCCAGTGGCAGTAGCAGCCAGGCCGCAATGATCAACACGCTCCACAGCATTCTAACCAGCAAGCAAACAAGTCCGACCATGATCAAGATTGTTCGTAAAAATGCGCCAAACACCCTGGAAAATGACCTGTCAAGAAACGCTCGAAATTGCTCCGGCAATCCGCCCTGGACCACGCCGGCAGATATTTGCCGAAATGGATTAAACAAGGTTTTGAACAATAAGCCAATTGAGAAAAAATCAGCTGTTTTTAATAGACCAACATAGACTTGCCTGACGTGCTTATACAGTCCAGTTCCATACCACCACTGAAAGATTCCCACCAAAAACATACTATCAGTATATCACGACTCAAGCGGTTAGTGCTATAATATCTCTATATGATTCGACACATAGTGACAACCGCCATCGGTAAAGCTGTCCGTGGCGGCATGAGATTACGCGGCGGCGGCTCGGCCTTGCCAGGTCTGGTGGTAGAAAAAATTGATTCAGGATTCATCCCCCGCGCGCTGCAAGATTTGCCCTACGGTGTTGTCGTAGTGTCGGGAACCAACGGCAAAACCACGACAACAAAAATCGTCGTCGAACTGTTGGAAGCGACAGGTCTGAAAGTCTTCACCAACCGCACGGGTAGTAATTTCTCTCGTGGCGTGGCGGCGGCACTATTGGGTGCTGTCAACCAGCGAGGTAAATTGGATGCTGACATTGCGGTCCTGGAACTGGACGAAGCCTGGGCCGTTAAATTTGTGCAGAAGGTGCAGCCGAAATATTCTCTCCTGCTCAACGTCATGCGTGATCAGCTGGACCGATTTGGCGAAATAGACACGGCAGCCGGTTTTTTGGAAAAGATTGCGGCAGCCACCACCGAGCGTGTGGTCTTGAACCGTGACGATCCACGGGTCTTCCGTATCCATGAAAAAACCTCAGCGGCAGCAACCTATTTTGGTTTGACGACTGAGCTACTGCGGCTCATGCCAACAGACGATTCCCTGAAAACCGGCGATGCCGCAGCAAATGAATCGATCCATGCAGAAGTGTTACTAACAGCCGTGGCGGAACAAGGGGCTGAGTTTTTGATAGACGGCACACGTCACAGAACTGAAGTCGCGCTTAGTGGCGTATACAACCTGTTGAATGCGGCGGCGGCCTTGGCGCTCGTTCGAACCATCGTGCCAGAAGCACCAATTCCTGTCTTACTGGAGGCACTATCAAAAGTCAAGCCAGCGTTCGGTCGCGGTGAGACCATCACCTATAACGGTACGTCCATTGATTTACTATTAGTGAAAAATCCCAGCGGCTTTCGACTCAGTCTCCTGTCATTTGGTAAGCGACAACGCCAGACTATGATCGCCATCAATGATAATTACGCGGACGGTCGCGACATGAGTTGGCTGTGGGATGTTGATTTTTCTGTGCTGGAAGATGTCAGCGTCGTTAGCGGTGTCCGAGCCTATGACATGGCACTGCGGCTAAGCTATGACGAAGTGGCCGTTGGTACTGTTGAACAGGATTTAGCAAAAGCGCTGGATGAATTTTTAGCACACGAGCCGACAGAGCCAAAGCAAATTTTCTGTAGCTACACCGCCATGACTACCCTACGGCGATTACTCAGCGAAAAAACAGACGTGGAGGATATCTCATGACAACGATCACCATCATCCAATTATACCCTAAGGACATGAATCTCTACGGTGACTGGGGCAATACCTTGGTGCTCAAAAAAAGGCTAGAGTGGCGAGGCTTTCGTGTCCAAATCATCGACCACAACCCAGGAGATACGATCGACTTTTCGATTGGAGATATCTTTGTGGGTGGTGGCGGACAAGACGCTGGGCAATTAGCTATTCAAGACGACTTGTTGTCACGCGGTGAAGAATTGAAAACTCTGGCGAATGATGGTGTTCCCATGTTGCTCATCTGTGGGATGTATCAGTTGTTTGGGCGACAATTTGTTACCAATGACGGTTCTGTCATCCGCGGCATCGGCGTACTGCCCGTGGAAACGACTGCCGGAGAGGAACGACTCATCGGCAATATCACCCTGGAGAGCGAACAGTTTGGCACAATCGTTGGCTACGAAAATCACAGCGGCCAGACATTTTTAGACGACACAGTTCAGCCACTGGGCAAGGTAGTCCGTGGCGCTGGCAATAATACCACTGACGGCACCGAAGGAGTTCGGTTCAATAACGTCATAGCGACCTACTTGCACGGATCGTTATTGCCGAAAAATCCAACGATCGCTGATTTTTTGATAGCCAAAGCTTTGGAACGCCGCGGTATATCTGCCGAAGACCTCAAACCACTTGAGATTGATACTCTGGCGCAGACAGCGCAACAGGTTGCAGCTGAACGACCTCGATAAGCAGCCGCGATATCTACCAAGATTAGTCTTTAGCTGTTATGCCGATTGAAAAATCCACGCCATAATTCCATGACGTGGATCTGATATTACTTCGATGGTCGGGGTGAAAGGACTCGAACCTTCGACCTCACGGTCCCAAACCGCGCGCGCTAGCCAACTGCGCCACACCCCGAAATGAGGTAACTACCTGCAAGGTATTGTAGCACATTGGCGCAGTAAAAGCTAGTCTTGTTGTAGCTATAATTGTATAACTGGCGCCTACGCTTTGGTTGGTGATATATCGACTGATCGCTCAGCCTTGTCAACTGGCAACGCGTGGTCATGATCAAAGCTATAGACTAAGATTTTACCAAACGGCATTTCTAAGTCTGCGACCTTGTCGTCTGGGATTTGATCAAGGTATTTGACCAAGGCGCGGATGGAATTACCATGTGCCACCAACAGCACATTCTCGCCATCCTGTAGTCGCGGCAATATCTCTGTTTCAAAGTATGGCACGACTCGCGCATACACATCTTTCAACGTTTCACCGTCTGGTACTGGATAGTCCCAACCGCGGCGAATGCCGTTGAAAGCCTCTTCGCCAATCTGATCTTTGACTTCCCATTTGTTACTACCCGTCAGCGTACCATAGTCGCGCTCGTTGAGTTCTGCTGCATGAATGGTTGGTAATGTGGTAATTTCTGCGCCTTTAAGCAACGCGTCAAGTGTCTGATGGGTGCGTTTCAAAGCAGACGTGTATGCCACATCAAACGTCGTATCCTTCAACAATTGGCCCAGTCGCACCGTGTCTGAGATGCCTTTTTCCGTCAGACCGATGTCGGTCAAACCTGTCCATTTACCCTGCAAATTCCACTCGCTTTCTCCGTGGCGGCTGATAAACAATCGCCCAGACGCGCCTTTACGGACTGGTGTGTCACCGCTGCCACTATCACCGCCTGTTGTAGAGAAAACAATCGTTTCCGTGTCAGCATTATCATCATCAGCAATTGCTGTTTCAAAATATCCCGACTGGTCGTGAGCCCAGGCTTTCAGTGACCATGGTAGCAGCAATTCACCTTTTAGCACTTCCTGTTTGCTGATAAATCGCCACTCTTCGATCTCTGGATCGTGGGGACTAATGGCCTCAACCTGTGATTCTTTGATGGACGCTGTGAAGATGAATTGGTAGGTGATGAACCCGTCACCCATGCGCTGCGCCACACCCATCAATGACACATCGCTTGGATTAATGACGATGCCAACCTCATCCTTTACTTCTCGCAACGCCGCTACCAGTGGCGACTCTTCAGTGTCAACCATACCTCCCGGCAACGCCCAATACGTCTTATAGTTCGACTTAACAATCAAAGCTCGGCCTTCAACATCCTCCAGTAGGACAGCGGCTCCAGACGGTCGGGCATCCAAACTTTCAAGCCATTGACGTCGTTCTGCTCTCATAAACCCATCCATTATTTTGCAAACTCCACTGCCCGCGTTTCGCGGATAACATTAACTTTGATAGTACCTGGATATTGCATGGTTGATTCAATCTTAGTGGCAATATCACGCGACAATTTGATGGCACTCAGGTCATCAATCTTTTCTGGCTTCACAATCACTCGCACTTCTCGTCCGGCAGAAATTGCATAGGCCTTATCAATACCTTCAAAGCTGGTTGCTACATTTTCCAAGTCGCGCATGCGTTCAGCAAAGTTCTCTGCTGAGATGTTACGCGCACCTGGGCGTGCTGCTGAAGCAGCATCCACCACACGAACCACCAATGCTTCTGGCGTTGTCGCTTCAATATCGTCATGGTGCGCCTCGATAGCGTGAGCAATTCGCTCGTCCATGCCATATTTACGCGCCAACTCTGCCGCAATGTGGTGATGCTTACCTTCAATCTTGTGCGTCACTGCCTTACCAGAGTCGTGCAGCAATGTTGCAATCTTTGATATACGAACATCAGCACCAATTTCCTCAGCGATCATCCCCGCCATCTGCGCCATTTCAGTAGAATGCTTCAGCACGTTCTGACCATACGAGGTTCGGAATTTCAATTCACCCAACAGCCGCAACATTTCTTTTGGAATACCAACAACGCCCGCTTCACGCATAGCATCTTCGCCCGCCTGCTTGACTTCTTTGTCAATCTGTTTTTGTGCCTTGGCAACAACTTCCTCGATGCGCGCTGGATGGATGCGTCCATCTTTCATCAGCATCTCCAAGCTCAAACGCGCAACCTGGCGACGAACTGGGTCAAAGCTCGACAACACCACCATACCGGGTGTGTCGTCCACTAGAATGTCGACACCAGTGGCACGTTGCAACGCCTGAATATTACGACCTTCCTTACCGATAATGCGACCCTTCATCTCGTCGTCAGTCAGCTTCACTGCCGTCACGGTACGCTCAGCGGTTACTTCGCTACTCATTCGCTCCATGGCGGTAAGCAAAATAGTCTGAGCCCGCTCTTCAGCATCGTCCATAGCCTCGTGCTGCAATTTTGCAACTAATTTGATGAGGTCGTCACGAATATCACGCTCCGTCATCTGCATCAATTTTTCGGCTGCATCTTTCTTTTTCAGGCCAGCAATTTTTTCCAATTTTTCCTGCTGACGAGTACGAATCTGCCGAATCTCATTTTTCAAATCATCGATCTCATCTTCGTGCGCCCGCAATTTTTCTGACCGACGGTCCAGCTCTTCAAGCTTGTTATCAAGCGTCTTTTCACGGTCCGCCAGACGATTTTCCGTTTTTTGCCACTCTCGACGACGCTCATTCTCAATTTTCAGTGCCTCATCTTTTGCCTTAAGAACGATGTCGCTCGCTTTGGTTTTTGCGTTCGCCAAATCTTTGTCAATTTGCGACTTCGCCTGTGAACGGCGTACTGTTTGATACCCATAGAGCGCGCCCGCGCCTAAACTGGCCCCAACAAGTGCGCCAATGACAATTCCTGCCATACTTCAGTATTCCTTTCCGATCGACTGCCCCTGAGTATTCGCCTCAAGGAAACGTATCAACAGCCAATCAATTTCAAACTATCTAATCCGGCGAACCGCATCCTACAAATCGCCGTAATTTAATTATACACGGTTTCTGGAGTTTTGACACGGAAAGCGAAAATAGTGGCGCTTAGTTTATGTATCGCTATGATTATTTTCGTGGCGCGGTGATGTGAGCCGCAGCACCATACTCTGGCATGACAATTTTCTCGTCTTCACCGGAGCGTAATTTTTCCAACGCTTGCTCCTGCCAGTTCTCGCCCGTCGCGCCAACGATTGGCACCTGCAAACCGTCAGCCAGGGTATTGGCCACCGTCAGCCCAATCCTCAACCCAGTAAAGCTTCCTGGCCCTTTCATCACGCCAATACCAGTCAACGCGTGCATGTCGGCGTCTTGTTTGGCCAAGCTGTCTCTGAGAAAGCCCAATAGTCCTTTGGCTAAGGTGCGGTCAGCCTGCCACTCATACGACACTGCGTCTTCTTGACTGACAAGTGTCACATAACAAACTGGGGTTGATGTATCAAGTAGCAATAACATTTCATCTCCTCTCAAAAAACGCATCAATAGCACTAAGTAGCCGTTCGGAACGAGCACCATTAACAGTAACCTCCAGCTGTCGCTCTGTTTCCGTCGTGGCGGTAATCGTGATTATCAATCGGTCACTCGGCAGCACTTCATTAACCGCGCCTGCCCATTCAATGACTGTGATGGTTGAGTTCTCTTGCATCATTTCAGAAATTTCATCACCCATGATACCGGCCTCACCCAGGCGGTAAAAATCATAGTGACACAGGCGCAAACCGTCACGCGCATCGTACACGCGCGAAATGGTAAATGTCGGACTTTGAATTGGTTCGGTAATTGCCAACCCTTCCGCCAGACCTTTAGTAAGCGTAGTCTTGCCAGCGCCCACATCGCCGATCAACTCTATCACTTCGCCACCAGCCAGCGCCTGGCCAATCGCCCGCCCCAGTGCTTTCATCTCCGTTTCATCATGTATCTTCACACTTTTAGTATATCATTGTTTTTTCAATTCAACTGGTCTATACTAAAGCATAAGTGATATGAGAATCTCAGATAATACGATTGAGAAAATTCTGAAACAGGGTGGGATCTTAACCGAATCGCAGCTTGCTGATTTAAAGACGACCGCCGAACGGTCCAAACGCACCCTGCAAGAGACCATCATTGAAGACAAGGTGCTAGAAGAACGCGAACTGGCTAAACTAGTTGGTGATTATATCGGGACGCCGTTTGTAGAAATTGAGCCAAAAGATATTCCTGATGACGTTCTAAAACGCATTCCAGAACACATTGCTCGGCAGTACAATGTCGTGCTGTTTGCGGTTGATGAAGATGGTGCGCCAATGCTGGCTATGGAAGATCCTGACGATGTGCAGGCTCTCAATTTTATCCAAAAAGAAATCGGCTATAACCTGCGCGTGTTCTTGGCGACGAAAAGCAATATTCTGGATTGTTTGGAAAATTACCGCGGTGATGTGAACGACGAACTTGATGAAGTCATCGCCATCCAGAGGGACGATAGTGATGCCGAAAATGCCAAAGAGGAAGAATTTGCTGAAGATTCACCAATTGCGCAGACTGTCAACCTGCTGCTCGAGTACGCCATCAAATCACACGCTTCCGACATCCACATTGAACCGCGCGAAGAATTTGTCCAGGTGCGATATCGCATCGATGGAGTACTCAGAGAGGTGAATAAATTGCCTCACAATGTTTTGGGAGCTCTGGTCAGCCGCATCAAGATTTTGTCAAACTTGAAAATCGACGAACGCCGCGTGCCGCAAGACGGCCGCTTCAAGATCAAAGTTTCAGGCAAGCAATACGCCTTGCGTGTGTCAACACTGCCGATCGCCGACGGTGAAAAGATCGTCATGCGTGTGTTGGACGAATCAAACCAGGCTATTTCCCTAGACAAATTAGGCTATTGGGGGCTGTCCTTGGCTACCATCAAAAACGCCATGGCACAACCAAACGGTATGATTCTAGTGACCGGACCAACTGGTTCGGGAAAATCAACTTCCCTCTTCAGCGTGCTGTCAGAGTTGAACACTCCTGATGTTAATATTTCAACCATTGAAGACCCAGTCGAATATAAAATTCCTGGCGTCAACCAGACCCAGACCAATGCCAAAGCCGGCATGACCTTTGCTTCAGGACTGCGCGCACTACTCCGTCAAGACCCGAACATCATCATGGTCGGAGAGATACGTGATGGTGAAACTGCCAACCTGGGCGTGCAGGCGGCACTGACCGGACACTTGGTGTTCTCAACCCTCCACACCAACAACGCAGCCACTTGTTTGCCGCGTTTGTTGGATATGGATATTGAGCCATTCTTGATCGCCAGTACCGTCAAAGCTGTCATCGGTCAGCGATTGGTGAGGCGCCTGTGTCAATCCTGCCGCCAGGCCTACACCCCCAGTCAAGAAGAATTGAACTACATCACCCAAATGTTCAATATCACACCGGAGTCAATGCCACACCTTCACGAGCTCGAAGAACAAGCTGCATCAGAGAGCATCGGCGGTGATACACCAATGGGCACGACAGACGCAACCATCGTTCAACTGTGGAAGCCGTCACCTGAAGGCTGTGATGAGTGTGGACACAATGGTTTCAAGGGTCGCGTTGGTATTTACGAAGTATTGGGTATTTCCGTGGCTATTCAGAAAATGATCACCGCAAACGCCACCAGTAATGATATTCAAGAACAAGCGATTAGCGAAGGTATGATTACCATGCAGATGGATGGATTGATCAAATCATTCCGTGGTGTCACAACCATTGAGGAAATTTTACGTGCAACGAGGGAGCAATAACACATGACTAGTTTTAGTTTTGTCGCGACAAAAAAAGATGGCTCAACGCTATCATCAACCATAGAGTCAAGCGATCGCGCGGCTGCCATCCGCTCAATTCAAGCACAGGGCTTAAAGCTGGTTAACCTCAAAGAGACAGACGCCAAACCTGGACGCAAACGCCGTCGAAAAATTAAGTCTGATGAATTGGTGATGTTTACCCGTCAGTTAAGCTCCATGGTTTCGGCCGGTGTGCCAATCCTCAGGTCACTGGAGTCAATGACAGAACATGCCGAAAGCGCATCATTCCGCTCAATCATTGGTGACGTCTCAAAAGACATTGAAAGTGGTTTGTCATTCGCTGATGCGTTGGCGCGACACCCCGACACCTTCAATGATGTCTACGTCAACATGGTTCGCGCTGGTGAAACTGGTGGTATTTTGGACGACATTTTGAAGCGTTTGGCTTTACAGCAAGAAAAATCAGCATCTATCAAGAAAAAGGTTAAAGGAGCTATGACCTACCCAATGGTGCTAATCGTCATTACTATTGGTGCATTCTTTGGCTTGATGATCTTTGTCCTACCAATGATTGGTAAAACCATCAAAGATTTGGCGGGAGAAGATGCCGAACTGCCAGCTTTGACCCAAGCCATGCTGGGAATTAGCGCCTTCATGGTCAATTTCTGGTACATTCTACTACCACTGGTCGGCGCGGCAATTTATGGTTTCTTGCGTTACATCAAAACACCTGGTGGCAAGAAAAAATATCATCACTTTTTGGTACATGGACCAATTATCGGCAAAATCATGAAAAAAATTGCCATCGCTCGCTTCACTCGTACCTTCTCTTCCCTTATCGGCGCTGGTGTGGCGGTGTTGGAAGCACTTGAAGTGACCTCCAAAGCAGTTGGTAATAACGTCTATGAAGAATCACTCAATAGTGCGGCCAAGCGCGTAAAAAACGGTGAGGTATTTTCAAAAATCATCGCTGAAGATGAGGTGCTGTATCCGCCAATCGTAGCGCAGATGTTGGCAGTCGGTGAAGAAACCGGACAAACCGACCAAGTTTTGGTTAAGGTTGCTGATTTCTATGAGGAAGAGGTCGATACTGCCATTGCCAGCATCAGTTCCACCATTGAACCAGTGATGATTGTTTTCATGGGTGGCATGGTTGGTTTGATCGCCGCCAGTGTGATGATGCCAATCACCGGATTAGCAAATCAAATTAAGGGTTAGCAAATCAAATTGGTTATGGTATACTAAAAAAGAATTATATAAATGTGTGGGCAATATTGTGAGTTCTATATTTTACAAAAATAAACCAATCATTGGATTTGATTTCAGCAAGGTGGGCGCCCGAGTCATGTCACTGGACGTCGCAAAAATGAGCGTTCACGGCTACGGGGCTATTGATTTCGATCCATCCAAGATGTCTGACGATTTAGAAGTCTGCTCGGACTATATCGTTACGCGTATTAACGAATTGTTTGAAAAAAACCTAGTCGGCAAACTGAACAGCAATCGAGCTGTGCTCAGTCTGCCAACATCACGCACCTTCTCGCGTACCTTCACCGTGCCTAAAGCCCAGGAAGCATCTTTGCGAGATGCGGTCAACCTGGAAGTTGAACAATATATACCGATGCCACCAGATCTGCTCTATGTCGACCACCAGATCATCAAGCGTGACAAAGATTCATTGACCGTACTGATGTGCGCTGCGCCGAAAAAAGACATCGAAGTGATGACGACCATCGCCAAACAATGTGGTATTGAAATTGCCATGATCGAACCAAGCATCAACGCCATCGCCCGTATTTTGAAATCAACTGAAAGCGGCGGACTACCAACCGTTATCCTGGACATCGGACCATCGACCACAGACATTGCAATTTTAGACTCTGTTATACGCGTGACTTCTGGTGTCAATATCGGTGGCAACACCTTCACTCTCAACATTGCCAAAAAGCTCAATACACCGCTGGAAGCAGCCCATCAGCTGAAAGTTCTGAGCGGTCTAAATTCTGGACCAAAGCAAGCGCAAATCACCAGTGCGCTTAAGCCAAGCTTGGAAACAGTCGTCAAAGAAACCCAAAAAATCATCCGCTACTACTCTGAACACTTCCCGAATGAGCCAAAGATGGAACAATTGCTCATCGTCGGTAGCGGTAGTAATATTCCAGGATTGGGTGATTATTTTACTAACGAGCTGATGATGCCAAGCCGTACGGCGAGCCCTTGGCAGGCATTGAACTTTAGCTCATTGCAGCCACCAACAAAGCAGCTGCGAACTCACCTGATGACAGTTGCAGGTTTAGCACTGGTTGATCCAAAGGAGATTTGGAAATGATAAACTTATTACCTCAGGACGAAAAACGTCAAATCATCGCCGGACAAACCAACAGACTGTTGGCGCGTTACTGCATCATTTCGTTAGCATTGGCAGCACTACTGTTCATCTACATCGGCATATCTTACTTCATCTTGATGAAATCCAAGTCAGATGCTGAACAAACCATTGCTGAAAGTAACCGACAATTATCACAGTACAAAGAAGTCCAGCAACAAGCCAAGCAATTTTCAGACAACCTCAAAGTCGCCAAATCCATCTTAGACAAAGAAGTGCCATACTCAAAAATCGCAGTCAAAATAGCCCAGGCACTACCAAGAAACATCGTCCTACAATCTTTGGATCTGGATGCAACCACCTTTGGTAAACCAATCAGCCTTACTACAAAAGGCAAAAGTTACAGTGACGCTCTGGATTTGAAGACCGCCTTAGAGAATAAAAAAGATGTCTTCCAAAACGTCCATCTAGTGTCAGTAACCGCCAATGAAGCAAAGGATGGCTATCCAATGTCAATCGTCATCAGCGTTGTTATTCGCCCGGAGGTGATAAAATCATGAATATACAAAAACTTCAACTAAACGCAACGTTAGCTCGCATTTTATTGTCATTAGCCCTCGTCTTGATATTGCTTGTCATGACTGCTGGGTTCTACATGGCGTACAATTTCATGAAAGATTCAGCTCAACAAGTCGCCAGCGTGCAAGCTGATGCGAAAGCTGCTGACAAAAAATTACAAGACGTTAGATCACTCTCGAGCAAACTGGAAAAATATCAAGACAGTGTTAAAAAGGCAGAGAAAATTGTTGCTGAATCTACCAGCTACAAGTATCAAAACCAGATCATCAACGATATAACCGCCTATGCACGACAGGCCGGTGTTGGTATTTCATCATTTACCTTTCAAGATGATAGCGCAGCTTCAAATGGCAAAAGCAGCTCATCAACAGCCACCAAAACACCAGCTACACCAAGCCCGTCTGGCGCTAAGAGTACGTCAGTCTCTATCCAAATGAGTAAAGACCTCGACTACGTGCGTTTCTTGCAGTTCTTGCACCTACTAGAGCAAAACCTAACCCGCATGCAAGTGGCAAACATATCCCTCGCTAAAGGAGATAGTCCTCAACATGTTGAATCACAAGCATTAAAATTGGAGCTTTACTTACGATGAACAACTCACCATCTGTCGGACAATTAGGCGTAATCCTGGCACGGTTTCTACACCGCTATCACATCACGTTGTACACCATGACCATCGTGATCGCAGTTTCAGTAGCCATATTCCTGATCAGCAGTGTCACCAATTCTAGCGATGACGTTGATGCAAAAGTTGTAGAAACTACCAGGTTTGATACCAATACCATCGATCGCATCAAAGAGTACAACAGCTCATCACAAGCAGCAAAGCCATTCTCTCTGCCGGGCAGCGGAAGAATTAACCCATTTGTCGAGTAAGGTAGTATAATAGATACTGTATGTTAATTTCAGCCAGCAGATTTATGAACACTCCGGTGATGAGCCTCCAGACAGGTGCGGAGTTAGGCAGGACTGCTCGTGAAATAATTGATCCGCGTAACTTATCAATCGTTGCCTATGAGCTGGAAGGTCCGCTTCTCGACCAGCGGCCAACGCTGCTTAGACTGGACGATGTGCGAGAGATTGGACCACTTGGTATGATCATCGACTCAGCCGATGAGCTCGTCGGCGTCTCAGACGTTATAGAACTACAAAAAATTTACGAATACAAATTCGTTTTAATGGGCAAACATGTCGTAGAAAAAGACGGTCGTAAAGTCGGTAAGGTCATTGGCTACACCGTGATGGCTGGCAGTTTCCTCATCCAACAACTCAGTGTCAAACGTCCACTGCTACGCAGTTTTGGTGATACTGAAATACTCGTTCACCGTTCACAAATCGTCAAAGTGACTGATGACCAAGTAGTTGTAAAATCAGCAACTATCCCACGCCAAGAACAGCAGATCGAGAAACCAGCTTTACAGGCATACGAAAATCCTTTCCGCAAAAAACAAGCGTCGTAAGCTCTCAGCTGCCTGTTTCCGTGATATCATTCAAAGCAGACGCCACATCGTCATAGGAAAACCCTTGACGCACCAAATACTGTACAAATTTTTGTCTATCACCCGCGTAACGACGGCGTTTCTTAGCAATGACCTTCATCAACTCCTGCTCGTCCGTACGGTCAGTCTTTTCAAGCATCTGTGAAATGATGTCTGGATGGACACCTTTTGAGCGCAGCTCAGTCATCAATTTACGTCGACTTACGCCTTTACTAAGCTGACGATTTTCCACCCACCACCGCGCGAACGCTTCATCATCAACATACGCTTTCTGCTGGAGCTTACGCAGCACTCGCGACGCCACCCGCTCTGAATAGACCACAGGATTATTCATACCAGTTTGCCTCTTACGAAGCGCTGGCTGGGTTTTTCGCCATAGATAATCCCTGGCTTCCTTAACTGAATGTGGTCGCCGCAAGCAATATTCAAGTGCTCGCATATACAGCTTGCCAAATTGGCTCTCTTCTTGCAGCTCTTCCAACTCCCCATCACTCAATTCACGGCCGACCTTAAGGTTTAAGTCAGTCACCTGAGTAATATCCAAACTAAAACTGTATACGCCATCAATACTGACATTCACTCGATTATTATTACGTGCTTGAAGGGAAATATCAGTGATTTTCATAAAAATATTATAACGCGAAGACGGTGAGCTCGCTACTGGCAGAGGTTACTCGACTACCTCGACCACCTTGCCGTGCACGCCGTTGTAGCAAGCAGCAGCACGCGGCTCGGTGATGACCGGTAGTTGCCCTGGAATAGCGCTCATATTAACGTCATCCAGCGTACCGGCCTCGACGCAACCAAGCGTGATGTGCGGGCGGAAGCCATCGACATCCAGCCCCGGATGAATACCATCCAGTGCCGCGAGTAATTGCTGGCGCGCCTCAACCATCCAGGCAGTTTTCTGCGTGCGCAGCTCCACCCAAACACAGTTGCCCGCTTTATCTGGCAGGAAATTAACTCCATCAAGTGCCAACCTCCCGAGGGCCGGCAGTGCCGCAGCGGCTGCTTTGAGACGTGGCATATCCCGCTCAGTCACGTTAATCAATGTCACGTGTGGGATAAACTCACCAAAGTCAAGGTTCATTGTTTCTGACAACTCGCGAAGATACGCGTTTTGCTCATCATCAAAGACCAGACTGACTGACGCCATATGTTTTTCGACTGGATATGCAGTATCTGCTGCGCGCATTAGTTTTCTACTTCTTTTACTTTGTCACGTACCTTCTGGTCAATTTCTGCCAGGACTTCAGGGTTTTCTTTCAGATACAATTTAGTTTTGTCGCGACCCTGACCGATGGTCTCGCCGTTATATTTGTAGAAGGCACCAGATTTTTCGACAATGCCGTGCGTAGCCGCCAAATCCAAGATGTCGCCAGTCTTAGAAATGCCTTCATTATACATAATGTCAAACTCAGCGATGCGGAATGGCGGCGCAATCTTATTTTTCACCACCTTGATCTTAGTGCGGTTACCAAGGATATCATCGCCAACCTTGATCTGCCCGATCCGGCGAATATCCACCCGCTGCGAGGCGTAAAACTTCAACGCGTTACCACCCGTCGTGGTCTCAGGATTGCCAAACATCACGCCAATCTTCATGCGAATCTGGTTGATGAAAATCACCGTCGCTTTCGACTTGTTGATGATACCAGTCAATTTACGCAGTGCTTGGCTCATCAGCCGCGCCTGCAGACCCATGTGCGAATCACCCATGTCACCGTCAATTTCTGCTTGCGGCGTCAATGCTGCCACCGAGTCCACCACGATGAGATCCACCGCATTTGAGCGCACTAACGTTTCAGTAATTTCCAGCGCCTGTTCACCGTTGTCTGGCTGCGACACCAATAGGTTTTCGGTATCCACACCCAACCGCTTGGCGTAGGCCGGGTCAAGCGCATGCTCAGCGTCGATAAACGCTGCCGTACCGCCCTGCTTTTGAATCTCGGCAATGGCATGCAGTGTCAACGTTGTCTTACCCGAACTTTCTGGGCCATAAATCTCAATAATGCGACCCTTTGGATAGCCGCCGCCTAGTGCCAAATCAAGACTCAACGAGCCCGACGGAATCACTTCAACATCGACTTTGTGTGCCTCACCAAGCTTCATGATTGACCCATCACCAAACTGCTTGGTGATCTGATCCATCGCTAGACCCAACGCCTTCAATTTCCCATCATCAATCTTTTTCTCTGCCGCTACCGACTTTTCAGTTTTTACTGCCTTTTTCTCATCAGTCTTAGCCATAATATTCCCCTCCTTACTTGATACTTTTATTATACATTCTCTAGGGCTTAAGGCCAAATTTTGCTATAATAGCAATATATGAAAAAATGTTCTGGATTTACCGTTATTGAATTATTGTTTGTCATCATCATGCTGACTGCTGGCTTGGGTGTTGCGGTAGTTCAGGTTGGAAAAGTAAAAAATGCCAGCGACGACAGCCACAAAAAAACAGCCATCAACGCCATGTACTACAGCCTGGAAGAAAGCTTCTACAAACAGCATGGTTACTACCCAGAAACTTTGGCTGACGATACCCTACCGACCATGGACAAAGCACTCCTCACCGATCCAAAGGGCAAAAAGATTGGTGATGCTAACAGCGCGTATCGGTACGAAACACAAAACTGCCAAGAAGGAAAATGTAAGCACTTCACCTTGAGAGCAAAGCTGGTTAACGAAAGTGACTTCGTCAAAGAAAGTCGCAACAAATAGCTCAGTTACCAACTACTAGTCATCAACCGGGCGGCCATTTTTAAAGGCTTCAATAGCGTTATTGACAATTCCTATCTGGTGTTTTGGATTTGTTACAAAATGGAAGATATAAGTGGTCTCTTCACCCTCAGTACTCAGCCGGATAGTTCCATAATTAAAGATCATCTGAATAATTCCTGACTGACGAAAGCTAGCATCTTCAATACTACCAAGGCTAACTGTTTGCTCATGGCGAGAAAACAAACTTTCCTGGATTTCCTGAATCACGCTTTCATTGGTCATGTAAAATTGGTTTTGTAAATAAACCCAAAGTGCTACCGCTCCGCCCAATGCCGCCAAAATAGCAAACAAGGTCGCGATGCCAAACATAGCTGTTGGAGACGGTACTGGCAGCAAACTTCCGCCAGTGATTAGCGACGGATACAGAAAAGCAAAGCCAAATATCACCATGATGATGATAACCGTAATGGCAATTGGCGCAACAATACCGATGGGATGTCGCTTGATGTCCAAGATGACATATTCACCTTCACTCAAATTAAGCTGTGGGTACTGTGCCACTGATTCTTCATGTTTGCGCTTTAATTCTTCGCTAATCACCATTGGCTGCGGTTCAAGATTGCGTACCGTATGAACCACATCTGGTTCATTGGCGTACTGGCTACGAATACGTGGATCAAAATTCTGCCCCTCCATCGACTCTGGAAGCACAGTCACATGAGACGGGCGCTGCGCAGTTGTTGGCTGCGACTCTTCAGGTTGTGCATCTTGGGGTGGATGATAATACAGTGGTCTACCCTCAACATCATATGCGGCTGGCTGCGGATTATTCGACTGTTGGTCCTTCGTGTCCATACGTATAGTTTATCATTTTTTAGGCTGATATCCCAAATGCGCCTGAGCGCGCAAAGTGATGCGACGGCCGCGCGGTGTGCGTTCGATGAAGCCAATTTGTAGCAAATACGGCTCATAAAAATCCTCAATTGTCGTCGCTTCATCGCCAGTCAGGGCGGCAATGGTCGTTAGCCCCACGGGATTATCACCATAATTTTCCAGGATTGATTGCAATAAATTACGGTCAGCTGGGTCTAAGCCCAGCTCGTCCACTTCCAACATTTCTAAGGCACTCGTTGTCGTTTTTACATCAATTATGCCGTCGCCGTTAACGTCGGCGTAGTCACGTACACGCTTGAGTAGGCGGTTAGCGATGCGCGGTGTCAAGCGAGCCCGCGTCGACAACAAGTTCGCCGCTTCATGTCGAATCGATGATTCCAGGATGGCTGCACTCCGCGTCACAATTTTCGCGATATCCTCTGGCTCATAAAACTCCAAGCGGTAAATATGTCCAAATCGATCGCGCAGCGGCGCTGCCAGACTACCCGTCCGCGTCGTCGCCCCAATCACCGTAAACCGCGGCAGATCCAGCCGGATTGACCGGGCTGCCGGACCTTTGCCGATGACGATGTCTAGCTTGAAATCTTCCATGGCCGAATACAAAATCTCCTCCACCGCCCGACCGAGTCGATGGATCTCATCGATGAACAAAATATCGCCGTCCGCCAAATTGGTCAAAATTGACGCCAAGTCACCCGCCTTTTCGATGGCCGGGCCGCTGGTAATACGCAACTTTGTGCCCATCTCGTTAGCGATGACCGTCGCCATGGTCGTCTTGCCCAGACCTGGCGGACCATAGAGCAGCACATGATCAAGTGGCTCGCCACGCTTCTTGGCCGCGTCAATCGCCAAGCGTAAATTACGCTTCAGTCGCTCCTGACCAACATACTCACTAAAGCTCTGCGGGCGCAAGCTAACTTCAATCCGCTGCTCTTCCGTATCATCACTGTGCGAACTAGTATCAACTATTCTCTCAATTGCCATACATTCATTATATCATCCAAGCTGGAGCGAACTAAGCTCTTGTAAGCCGACTGCGCAGCGCCTGCATAATTTCACGAAACGTCTCGTCACTCACTATATGCACCGCATCCTCTAGGTGTCGTGGCCATTTTGGATCAGGAAAATCCTCGCCGGCAAATCTGGTACCACCGAGATAGCGCGGATGTAGATGCCAATGTACATGTGTTGGCCGGCCAGCTTTCACTGCGTTATTCATCAGACATTCCCAGTTACACACATCAGCACCAAACGCTTCTTTGACTGCCTGCTCAAGTTGACGAATCACGTGGTGTAGCTCCATCCAATCCGCCTCGTCCAGATCCGACAACGTTTCCTTGTGCTGGCGCAGAGTGATAAATGACTTACCCAAATAGCATTGGTTTCTATCAAGTACCGCCACCCAACGTTCGGTTTGTAGTATGACATTCTCATCAGCCGCCGTCTGACCAACCAGCAGCGGACAGATTTCACATTCCTTCTGTGTCGTACATGTATTCATGATACCTCCTGGTATGGATTATACCAGCCATGCACTATTTATTCACATTTACAAAGACACGCCTGAACTTGTAAGAACAGTTTTGCCAATATGACGAGGAGATAACAATTCCTCGCTATGAGCCATTGGCCAATCCTGAAATATTTCTTGGCTCGGTTCATCCAGTTCTGGGTTAGTGATGAACTGTCTATTCTCGTCAATCTGGCGCACCATCTGCTTAATCATTTCTTCTGCAACACCACACTCTCCCATGTGATTTTTCAGAATCAGCTGATAATATGGCAAAAATATATCCTGCAATTTTTGAAAATCTCGCCACGACAACTTGCCACACTCTTCGACACGGAATCTCATGGCATAATTCAAAAAATCTTGACCGCCTGATCGCCAGACATAACCAAGGTCAGCATGATGCAATAATTTTGCCTGGATACTGTCACGACAGATTTGCTCTTTTGGACCAGGGATGGTGCCAATGATTGCACTTTTCATGAACTCATACTCAGCCGAGCCGGGTTCATAGTGTTCATCAAGAAATGAGACCGCATAATACTCTTTGGTAGCATAACCCTCTGGCGGCGGGCCAGCCTCAAACCCAGCATCGTGCGCTGCTGCCGCCACCAACAACAGATCCTTTTGATCTGAATTCATTCTGTCCGCCGGGATCACCTCCGTCAGCGCACGTATTGAGCACATCACATCCACGCCATGTGCAGGCTGATGATATGGATAATTCGGGTAGGTAGTCAACAGCTCGGCTGATAGCTTAGCAAGAGAAGCTGCCTGTTCTTTGTTATCAAATAGTGCCGTAAGATTTTCCTGTGAGGTGTATTGGTCTAGTACCTTTGCTGACACTGTCAATTCAGGATCGGTCACTGTTGGGTCTTCTTGGTTAGCACAGTTTCGTTGTTCCCATAACTGTTCGTCAAGAATTTTTTCGGTAATAGCTCTATTCACAACCCTATATTATATATCATTTGTACTATTTAGTCAATAGTACAGCACCACAAACCCCGTAGCCGAGTTAGTCTGACCTGATATATTTCAAACTTATTATTTCTTCAACGCCTCGGTCACCCGTTGCGCCGTCGGTAACTTGATGTCAACGTTCTCTAGCGCCTTTGTGGCGTCAGCCAAGGTGTAGCCCAGTGCCATCAACGCTTCCAATGCTTCGTCAGAGGTGTTCAGTTCAGTTTGGACTGTAGTGTCCGCTCGACCATACTGCGTCGGCAAGCCAACCTTATCGCTCAAATCAACCACCACGCGCTCGGCAGTTTTTTTACCGACGCCAGCAGCTTTTTGCACAAACGCACTGTCGGCGTTGGCGATGGCGTTGCGAACGTGCTCCGCGTCGCCCAGGCTGAGAATTGCCAGTGCCGCTTTTGGGCCGACACCCTGAACCGTGATGAGCATCTCAAATAGCTTCTTTGCCGCCAGACTCGAAAAACCAAATAGCTCTTCCGCCTGCTCGCGCACATGATGATAGGTATAAAACTTCACATCCTGATCCAGCACCACCGCGTCAAAATCACCAGCCGCCACGCTAACTTCATAGCCAACACCATGAACATCGATTACTAACGACCCATTAAATTTCTCGGCAACTTTTCCAAAAACATGTGCAATCATAATTCAATTATACCCGATTCATCGCTGCATGGGTAATTGCTGCCGCCAGCGCATCAGCACAGTCATCTGGTTTTGGCACGTCCTTTAGCCCCAAGTTTAAGCGCACCATTTCCTGAACTTGTTTTTTATCAGCCTTGCCATAGCCCGTCAACGTCTGTTTGATTTGCAGCGGCGTATATTCGGCGATCGGCAATCCCGCTTTTCGGCCCGTCAACATCGCTACACCACGCGCTTCTGCCACAGAAATCGCCGTCGTCACGTTACG
>CAUQIU010000001.1:0-79988 GCA_963518445.1 uncultured Candidatus Saccharibacteria bacterium | reverse complement strand
TACTGGGGAGCAAGATACCGAAAGGGAAGTCATTGCAGAAATGGTGGAAGATATCATAACAAACTTTGAAGCTTTGCCAGAATATAACGGTGACCTAGGAGAATTCTTAGACATCATTAATAATCAACTGGAGGATTGCTACGAAGAGCTTAGCCCTGACCAAAAGAAAAAGTTAGCCATCACGCTCACCAGTGTCTTGAGTGATGAATGCCACAAAAACATCTCTCGAGCAGTAGTCCACCATCCAAACTTCGTAAGGTTGCTTGGTGTCGTCCTTAATATGCAACATGACCCTAACTTTCAAGCAAGGCGTCGGCATCCAAGCTATCGACCGATCAGGGATGCAATTACGACAGCCACTCGCGTACTAAGCCTCACTCCAGGTGAATTCGACCTTGTCACTGGCGCCCATACACCACCTGAACACTAAACCTGCTATAATGGGACCATGCCAAAGCCCAAAGCAAAAAAACCAGCTACTCACGCCGTCGTTAACCGTCGAGCACGGTTTGACTATGAGTTGGGCGAGGAAATCGTAGCTGGACTGGTTCTGACAGGACCAGAAGTACGAGCTGCACGTGACGGGCATGTCCAGCTCAAAGGCGCCTTTGTCAGTCTGAGAAATGATGAATTGTGGCTCAATAACGCAAGTTTTTCGTTGCGACTGAACGTTCGTGGTCAGGCAAATTCAAAGAGTGTCGACACCTCAGCGCGAAAACTACTGGCCAGTCGTAAACAAATTGACCGATTTGCTGCTGCCAAACAACAAGGACTGACCATCGTACCGACCAAATTATTAACCAATGGCCGCTTCATCAAAATCGTCATCGCACTGGGGCGGGGTAAAAAGCGTTACGACAAACGCGAGACCATCAAGCGTCGCGATCAGGATCGTGAGACTCGTCGGCAACTTTCTGGTCGATAAGCTCTTGATATAATTTTTCCAGTTTCTTCACTTGGCGGCTTTCAGTAAATTTGGCTGCCAATTTTTTACTGATAGCCCCAAATTCCTGACGCTTATCAGCATCCTCTAGTAGGGTAATAATTGCTCGCCCAAAGCTCGTCGGATTATCATTCGCGATGAAGCCATTCACGCCGTCTTGGACCACTTCTGACAGCTCTTTGTCCACCAGCACGATCGGCAGCCCTGCGTGAGCCGCTTCATGCAGCACCCAACCCTGCGTGTCTTTCAGTGACGGAAAGGCAAACACGTCCAGCACCGAGTACGCCAGGCCGAGCTTTTCGCGCGGCATAGCGCCAGTGAAAATAATTCTGTCAGCATATTTGGTCGCGGCAGCCATTTCCTCCAGCGTCTTTCGGTATTCAAAATCACCAACAAACAATAATTTTGCCTTGGGCCGCTTCTTGGCGATGTGCCGTTCAAACGATTTGATGAGCAGCGGCAAATTCTTTTCTTCACCCAACCGACCAACAAATCCAAAGATTTCATCATCTTCTGCCAAGTTCCACTGCTCACGAAATGCCTTCACCTCTGTTTTCGTTGGGCGAGGCAGCGCATTTACGCCATTTGGCATCAGTACCAGCTCATAGTGATAATCATCGTACTGCCAAGATTTCAGCTGCTTGCAGCTCTTTCGGCACAAGGCAATGACCGCGTCTGCTTTGCTATACAAAATGGTGATGACGCTTTCGATGATGTCTTTGTTCCACTTAGTGACGCCCGCTCGTGGTTTATACAATTTAGCAATCTCCAGCAAGTCATGGCCACGCAGCTTCACCGACATCGGGAAAACGATTCCTGCCAGTGCCAAGGCACCAGGTAACACTGCCGGGTAGTGATCAACAAACTCGTAGATATCCGTACAGTGCTGAATCACCAGCGGAATGTCGTTCTTTTTGGCAGCTTTCACGCCGACCAAACCAATTTGTGATGGCGTAAACACATGCACCATATCGAGTTCCATCTCTTTGATGCGACGCTGTACTGCCGGCGGAAAGAATACCGACGTGTCATAATCATCAAAAAACGCACCCTTGATCGACGGGAAGCGAATGATGCGCGAATCAGCATCTTCGTTGAGCAATTCGGCTTGCTTGGACGGACTCATCGACTTGGCAGGGCAAAATACGTAGACCTCATGTCCTAGGTTTTCCAGCTCTCGCTTGAGCGATTCAACCACAAAAACGATGCCATTGATTGATGGTCGATAGGTATCAGTAAACAGTCCAATTCTCATGATTCTAGTACACTCCTGTAAAATTCCACTAATCGCTCACCGCCAGCTCGACTATCAAACCGTTTGGCGATTCGCCCAGCTGCAGCAACTTGTTGTTTATACCATTTGGCGTCATTTTGCAGTTTGTCTATCACCTGAACAGCATCTTGAGCCGAGGAGATAAACTGAGCATCTGGGCGGAATGTATCATCGTATTCATGGATATCTCTCAAGATGATTGGTAGTCCAGCGCCCGCAGCTTCCAGGACACACATCGGATGATTTTCCTGCTCAGCAGGCAAAAAGAACGCATCGGCTGCATGTAAATAGGTCATGACGTCTGCATGATCAATCACACCCGTGATGATCACATTTTTGGGAGCTGATGCTATCAGGTCTTGCATTTTGCCATATTCTGCACCCAAATGCTTGAAGGGAATGCCCCCCACCCAGATGAATGTCACCTCAGGCAGAGCTCGTGCCGTTTCAAAAAATGTGTCCAGACGCTTACGCGGCTGAACCTGTCCATTGCCAACCACCACAAAGTCTGACGGCTTCAGTTTCAGTTTTTTGCGAGCAGTTTGTTTGGTTTTCGCAGTGGATGCATAGCGGCTCATATCGACCGTATTGTACAGCACCTCCACACGTGTTTTCAGCCTCATCGGACCAGTCATGGTTTCTTTGACCATGTTAGAGCAGGCCAACACCAAATCAGCCTGGTTATATACCCAGCGCATATACGCTCGCACCAACCACTGCATTCTGCCCATGCCTTTGATGCTACCAACCAAGGAAGCAGGGATGACATGACCAGAGATAATCTTTTTGCCACGTGAACGTTTGAGCATCCACATTGAATACAAACCGATGGTCTGTGCGTGAACAATATCTGCGTCAGGGCGAGCTTGATTAACCACGACGGACGTGTCTTTTCTCGCCTTAAGCGCATTTGTCATCTCTACAAAAGCAGTGTGAACACCATGGCCTTGGACAGTAAACTCACTCTCGGAAATCATATCGACATTCAGTCGAGTCTTGCGTGTCATGATATCTATTATACCACAAGTCGCGTGCCAACCGCTTCGCCTCTGGCCGCACGCACGATATTGCCGTCGCTCAGCAAGTCGCAAATAATCATTGGCTTTTTCTCTTCAGCAGCCAAGCCAATAGCCGCTTTGTCCATCACGCCAATGTCCGGGTTTGCCAAAACCTCATCATAGGTCAATTGGTCAAATTTGACAGCATCAGCAAACTGGACCGGGTCCTTGTCGTACACGCCGTCCACTTTAGTGGCTTTGATCACCACGTCGCACTGCATCTCTAGCGCCAAATTGACAGCTGCTGTGTCGGTGGTCAAAAACGGCCTGCCAGTGCCGCAACCAACCACCACTACACGACTTTTTTCTAAGTGACTAACTGCTCGTCGGTAGGTATATTGATCGACAAATTGGTTCACTTCCACTGTCGACAAGGCGCGCGTCGCCAAACCATCATCATTGAAGACATCAGCCAGGGTGATGGCATTAATCAACGTTGCCAGCATGCCCGCGTTGTGTGCCGTCACGTCACCGATACCGCCACCAGCAATTTGCACCCCGCGCACATAATTACCACCGCCAACCATGATGACAACCTGTGTTCCGCTCGCCACCACTGGCTTGATTTGTGCGGCGATCCACCGCGCCCTGGCGTGATCAAATCCACCAGTGTATTGTCCCTGTAATTGTTCGCCCGAAAGCTTGAGAAGAATTCTGCTATACATAGGTTCATTGTAACAAGTTATGCCACTTCTTGCACACAAGCTCCATCACATCAAGCCTATACGCGGCTCACAAAACCCGGTACAATAGCCACATGAAGTTATTTTCCTGGAACGTCAACGGCATCCGCGCAGTCCTAAACAAAGGCGAGTTTACCACATTCATCGAAACCTACGGCCCGGATATTGTTTGTTTGCAAGAGACTAAAGCCCAGCGCGGGCAAGTCGAGTTAGACCTGCCGCAATTTTACGAGCATTTCTATTCGGCAGCCAAAAAGGGCTATTCTGGCACCGCCATATTTTCAAAACAACCAGCCCTGAACTATCTTGATGGTTTTCCAGCAGACATCGCCAACAAATACCAGCTATCCGCTGACGAATACGGCGATCCTAACGACGAAGGACGTATCATCGCTGCTGAATTTGATGGGTTTTGGCTGGTTACGTGCTATACACCAAATTCCAAAGGCGATCTCAGCCGACTCAGTCTGCGCCACAACCAATGGGATCCAGCTTGCCTGGAATACCTCAAAGGGTTGGAGCAGGGACATTACGGCGCCGCCAAGCCAGTGCTGTACTGTGGCGACATGAACGTAGCTCACCAAGATATCGACCTCGCTCGGCCGAAAGATAACATTGGCAAACACGGCTTTACCGACGAAGAGCGAGCAGGTTTTCAGGCATATCTGGACGCTGGTTTTGTCGATGTGTTTCGCGCACAGCATCCAGCAGCAACAGGCGCCTACACTTGGTGGACCCACTGGGCAAATGCCAGAGCCCGAAACGTTGGTTGGCGTATCGACTACTGGCTAGCCAGCCAAGAGCTAACACCGCTCATCAAACAAGCACACATCCACCCTGAACAACTGGGTTCCGATCACTGTCCAGTTAGCATAGAACTCTAGCCCACAAAAAAAGCACCCGAGTTGTCCGGGTGCTTTTAGTGTTAGTAAGCGCTCAGATTATTGGCGGCGGCTTACGATGTAGGCAACGGCAGAAGCAGCAAGTGAGCCGAGACCAAAGATTGAAAGGAGCGCGTCAGTCGTACCAGTTCGTGGCAACTCAGTTGTTGTTGGAGCTGGTGGGGTAGGTTGCTTAGGAGCAGGAGGGGTAGTCGGAGGAGTGCTTGGCTTACATGCGTCGCTGTCCACTGATGCGTATCCCTCGTTCTTTTGATCCTTAGTCCAGACGCTGATGATCTGCTTGGTCTTGATGTCACAGACTTTAACCTTACAGTCTTCTTCGTTCTTTGAGTAACCTTCCTTGTTTTCTTCACTCTTGCGTACGGTTATGATCTCACCAGTTTTGGTGTCACAAACCTTGACTTTTTCACAGTCGGCAAAGTTCTTTGAGTGTTTGCTTGTGTCGTATTCACTTTCTTTGATAGTGACAATTGTGTCAGTCTTCAAGTCACAAACTTGAATTTTTGGCTCTTCAGTCACCGTGATGGTAACTTTACAGTTTTGGCTGGTTACACCATCATTGATGGTAACAGTTGCAGTGTAAGTACCAGCCTTTGTGTAGGTGTGCTCAGCCTTGTTGCTGCTACCAGTTGTCTTTTGGCCATCGCCAAAGTCGAAAGTATAGCTACTGATACTTGCACCATTCTTTGCAGTTGCAGTTGCAGCAAAGGCGAACTTGTTGCGGGTACCAGCGACTTTTTGCGCGCTCAATGCGTCACACGTCAATACTGGCTTTGGAGCTGGTGTTGGTGGAGGTGTTGGTTCACCCCAAAGTGGGTTACCACAGTCCTTGATAACTGCCTGAACGAATTTACCATTACCGTCCAACCATACAAACACTGGCTTCTTACTTGCCACTGGCATAAAGCTGTGACGAATCAAGTAGCTTGGGTATGATTTACCACCAATTTGCTGGTAGTTAATTGGGTTAGTGTAGTTAACGTGACGACGCTGAATGGTTTTTGCATTCGTTGCTACGACACGACCGTTCACTGTAACGGTGTTGTTTGAAGCGTCTGCTACACCTTCGTACATGCCAGCGCCCTCAATCATTGATTGTGTAATGCCGAAGTAGTTGTAAATACCACGGACTTCACTGTCGCTGTGATAAGCCGACTTCATGGCACTGTGGGTCATAGTACCACAACGAACGATCTTGATATCTGAGCAGCCGACGGCGTCTGAAGGCGTAGCATACCAAATACCACCGATAATTGCGGCAGTAATAGAGCCAGCCAAAAGTACTCTCTTTACTATTTTATTCATTGTTTCCTCCTCAACCTTACTATTTCTCACCGGTTGTTACGGTCCATATTAGCACAAACTTTTGTATTTGTCAATAAAAATGTATAAATATATTGCTTATGGTTTCCGTAAGTCTGCTATAATAGAAAATATCTAGAGGTAATGCATGAAAATTCAAAGACAATTTCCTTGGAAAGAACTGATCAAATGGGGGAGTGCTGTTTTGGCATGTCTTGGCGTTGCTTATTTACTGTATCTCAACAACCAGTACGAAAAGAAGCCAGTCGACAACACACCAGGTCAAATCCAGGAAAAACCCACCGCCGCTAAACCAGCACCAGCACCGACACCAAAGGAGGTTCAAGTCACACTACCTGGAGCTACACCAATCCCAGCCAGACAAGAGGACTACCAAGCCGACGGCAGCATCTGGCAAATCGTCAACCAAACCCGTGGCTTTAAACAGCCAACCTACGTGCCGAGTGACCTACAAACCGCGGACGTACCGACCCTGCCAGGTAGGGGGCCAGAAGAGCGATCTCTACGAGCAGCGATTATGCCGGACCTAAAAGCATTGATGGCGGCCGCCGAAAGCGCTGGCTCGCCAGTACGACTGGGGAGTGGATATCGCAGCTATCAGACGCAAGTCGGGCTGTTTAACCGATACGCCCGTCAAGTTGGCGAGACACAGGCAGCACGATTTAGTGCCCGACCTGGCTATAGCGAACACCAATCCGGCCTCGCCCTAGACTTTGGCTCGCCAGACGGCAGATGCTGGGTGGACGATTGTTTCAAAAACGCCAAAGCAGGGAAATGGTTGGCGGCCCATGCTCACGAATACGGCTTCATCCTGCGCTATCCAGAAGGCAAACAATCAATCGTCGGCTATCAATACGAAGCCTGGCATTTCCGTTACGTCGGCCGTGAACTCGCTGGCGCGCTGCACCAGTCCGGCTTAACCCTGGAAGAAGCATTACCATATCTAGAAAAAGCACAAAATGAACTGAAGCAAAAGGAGACATCGTCATGAAACTATCAGCTGGGCGGGCAGGGCTGGCATTCGTATTATCCGCATGGGTAACGTTTAGCGGGCTGCTGATATGGGGCGGTTTGCAGGCCAGCCAACAGAGCCAAGCAGCCAATCAACTAGCAGCGACCTCGGTCTGGCAACCTGATGCTGTCGTACCGTTCACTCAGAACAATACGACCGAAAAACTGACCATACCAAGCTGGCGACGGCTCGATGACAATAACATTTGGGCACACGTCTGGAAACAACACGGCCTCGACCCAAACTACCAGCCAGAGTTGGCCAACCTTGAGGATGTGAAGGTTGGTAAATGGGTAGAAGACAAGCGTCTGCGTCCACAAGCACTAGACAATCTCAAGCCATTTGCAAAAGCTGCAGAAGCAGCCGGCCATCCCATATTGGTCACCAGTGCCTATCGCTCCTACGCCGACCAGGAAAAGACCCGCAAAGAGCTAGCTCGCACCAACGGGCAATTGTACGCCGATGAATTTGTAGCAGAACCAGGCAAGAGCGAGCACCAGCTGGGGCTGGCGGTGGACTTTTCATCATACACCGAACCATGTATGGAAAAATTTACCGCCTGTCGCCTCGACAAGGCTTCCGCCGAGTGGTTGGCAACCCATGCTCACGAATACGGCTTCATCTTGCGCTACCCAGAAGGTAAGCAAGCCATCACCGGCGTCGCACCAGAATCCTGGCACTTCCGCTATGTCGGCAAGGACCTAGCAAGCTTTATGCACCGCAATAAGCTCACGCTCGAAGAAGTGATGTCACAGCTAAAGAAAGTTCGTGAAACATCATGAATTCGTCATACTGGCAGCGTCAGGAGCCAGGCAAGCCTCTGTTTCCTGATGTTGAATGGAATCGTCCCGAACGGCTTGACCAGTCTGGGCGCTTAGCCATCATGGGTGGTAACAAACTGGGCTTTTCGTCTGTCGCTGAGGCCTACACAACCGCTCAAACAACTGGTGTTGGTCAGGTTCGCGTATTACTGCCTGATATTCTCAAAAAAAGCGTACCGTCCAGTATGACTGATGTTTTGTTCGCACCAACCAATCCCTCCGGCAGCCTAGCGCAAGCAGCACTCACGGAAGCCGTGTCGCTCTGTGACTGGTCTGATGTGCTCTTATTGATCGGCGACGCCGGCAGAAATAGTCAAACCGCAATCGTCCACGAGGAATTAGTCAAGCGTTCACAACAACCAGTCGTCATCACCCGCGACGCCATCGATCTACTACAAAACAGTTTTGCGGAGATTTTGGACAATCAGCATGTAGTATTTGTGGCTTCTTTTGCTCAAGTGCAAAAAATATTTCGTTCAGTGTACTATCCAAAAATGCTGACGTTTAGCATCCAACTAGCACAGTTTGTCGACATACTTCATAAATTCACCATCACCTATCCAATCACCATCTGCACCTTCCACGCCGAACACCTGGCCATCGCCCACGGCGGCACCGTCGTCACCCAAGCCTGGCATGAGCCGATGGCCATTTGGCGCGGGGTCGTTGGCGCAACCATCGCCAGTTATTTGGTGTGGTCACCCAGCTCACCACTGGCCGCCGCCAGCACCGCCGTCTGCGCGGGGTAATTGTTTACACTAACCATTGACATTTTATGTTTTTAGTGATATAATGCAAGGTAGCTTTCGCTCAAAAGCTTCGTCAAAGGGCGGAAGTTGCCCTTTAGCTTTGAGCGATACACCTTGAGAGGAGGTGTATCATGTACGGCCGAAATAACCCGGGGGATTGTTTATTCCCCCTGATTATGGGATCGGTTTATTCTGGAGTGGCGTTTTTTATAATCGCCACCGAAGAGATTAATTGGCAGACGATTGGCGTCTGTCTACTCGCCTTCATAGTAGGTGCTGCTCACATCTACTATGGTATTCGGCTCCTGCGTAACAAATAACAGGAGCCGCGCTCGCGCCCACCGAAAATAGTTCGCCGAATCGGCTCAACCTGATTGAGTGCTTCATAGCATTCTCGGGTTGACTAAACCCGATTCAGCTTGAGCCAGTTCGGTGGGCTATTTTCTTTGTTCATATATAAACATCGCCCAGTCAGTGGGCGATGGTTGCCTGGAGCGACCTCTGGTACCGCGGGCCGGACTTGAACCGGCACGAGCTATTGCTCACCAGATTTTGAGTCTAGCGCGTCTACCAATTCCGCCACCGCGGCACGAGAGAGCGCTCCAAAACTACTGGTTATTATATCACGCCATCCTCGCCCTCGACAAGGGGATATTTTTGTTTTTTTGGTGATTTTCCTGTATCATTAAACATAAGTATGAACCCCGGAAGTCCACGACCATTCCAACCGCCAGCGCGTGACCAATCATCAACGCGCAATGCTGCTGCTGATGTTATCCGCGGGCAAATAAACTCGATTTACACTGGTAATTCGTCTGAAGCTGCACCACACACCACACCCGCACCAGTCAACACAACCCCACAAGAGCCAACACCTCAACCTCAACCTCAACCACAACCACAAGCCACTACGCCAGTAGTCAAACCAGTTTCACAGACCGAACCACAGAGCCACCGCCTCAACACTGCACCGCCTACTGGCACGACCGCCGCAACCACCAGCCAGCCCACTCAACTAGCCAACAGCACGCCACAAGCCACGCCCGATCAGTGGCAGCAATACCACAGTGCCTGGCAAAAATATTATCAGATGTATTATGAACGGTATTACGCCAACCACCTGAATGCTCAACAGTCTCCAGCTCAGCGGCCGCAAACCAGCACTCCAGAGGCAGCAGACACCTTGTCACCACAACAGCAGGCCATTCGCGATCTGCGCTCTAAAATCCGCAATACCGTCAACGACTCCGCCAAAAAAGTGCGCAATTCTCGACATTTCATCCCAGCCCTAGCCGGAACCATGGTCATGTTAGCCTTTGTCTTCCTGCAATACAACCGGGTCATCTTGGGCACCGTTGCAGCCTATACCAGCCCCGGCAATATTGAGCCGCAAAACATCATCGTCGACCCAAGCATTGACACCAAAGTCAGCGCTGAACCAAAGATTATCATCCCGAAGATTAATGTTGATGCGCCCGTGGTGTACGGCGCCGCACCAGATGTACAATCACAGCGCAAAGCCATGGAAAAAGGCGTAGCGCACTTTGCCGTTTCTGGAGCAAGCGCGCTACCAGGACAGGCGGGAAATGTTGTATTGGCTGGGCACTCCAGCAATGACGCCTTTGCCGCCGGAGGATATAAATTCATCTTCGCCCAAAACGAAAAACTTCAAAAAGACGACGTCATATATCTTAACTACGAAGGCAAACGATACACCTATAAAATCACTGGTTCAGAAGTCGTCAAACCAAACGAGGTGTCCAAAATCCAAACCGGCACCCAAAAACCAATGCTCACGCTGGTCAGTTGCGTTCCTGTTGGCACTGCCGACAAGCGTCTGTTGGTCTATGCTGATCAAATCAGCCCAGACCCCAACACCGCTTCTGCTGCTGCTGAAAATAACGCAACAGGACAAATACCAGGTAATCCATCGCCAACCGTCTTGGAGCGTATCTTTGGTGCTCGATAATCGGGAAACCACTTCCTTGAGCTTATGATTCGGTCGTCATCTTCAAACGACTGAGGATCAATTTGTCGCCATCACCGACAAACGAGTAGAGATACTTACCATCAGGGGACAGTGCCGCATCATAACCAGCAGCCACGGGAGTCAGTGTGTGTGCATTGGTGCCATCAAACTCTTGGATCAGCAATTTACCACTGGCGTCGCGTCGCCAGATATAGAACTCGTCCAGCCATTTGAGCTCGCTTGGTGCATCAAGCGCGATGACTGGCGAGATAGTCTCTCGCTCGATGTCATAATTGACAAAGCCTGTCTCATCTTTAACGATCACCATCCGACCATCGCTGTTTAGCGTCAGATCTTTGATGGTCCGTCCAAACGCCACCTTTTTCACGGAATTCAAAAACTTTTTTACCGCTTCTGAGTCCTCGGTTGGCGGACGCAAATCACCGCGATAGATCTGTGCCGTGTCATTGACCGTCACAACCACGGTATCCTTGTTGAAATATTTTGAAGCCTTGATTTTGACTGTATCATCAGTCTGCGCTGACGCAGCCCGATACATGATGCGCGACTGCTCCCAACCTTTTTTCCACACACCAGCCACTTTGACATTTGCTTCAGTGCCAACATAAGCGATCGTCTCACTGCCGTACAACACAAACGATTGAACACCAGACAACACTGGACGCGACAGGGAAGCGCCGCCCACATTCATCTGGCGCACATGACCGCCATTTTGCAAGACGTATAGCTCATTACCATTCGTACCGATGAAATGCGCGTCCAAAATATCCACGCTAGCGATATTCGTCACATCAATCATCTCTTTCGGATTATCCCGGTCAAAGCGCAGCCACTGGATCTTGCTGTCAGAACCCTCTGGCGTATAGATGTGTTTGAGTAGCACGTAGCGACCCGCAAAGTCCCACTCAGCGATGGCAAATTGATGCTTGGTCGTCGCTACATCATACTGCGCCAAATGTTGGGTACTAATGTCAGTTTCCGTAAACTTAGGATTATTGTATGACCGGACGTCGCCCCAAAACAGTTTTGGCGTTCCGTTCACCACACCCACACCAGCCATAAACCGCCCGCCAGGCGCGAATTTAGCTGATTCCAGCACTGGATATTCTTTTAGGTTGGTGCTTTCTTTCTTCTCAGGGATCATCCGAGCATACACCAAATGCGTCACCGTACCCGCCTTGATATCCAGAGTCTTTTGCCACGGCTCATAGCCGTTCAGTTTCATAGTGAACTGATGTTGCCCAGGTACGATCAGGCCCTTGGTTTGTGTCAGGTTAAATGCGTTGCCGTCGATTGACACCTGCGCGCCACGCGGGAATGAATCGTATTGCACTAAGCTGTTTTGCTCGATTTTCAGATCTTTTGAATTGAATTGGTAGCCAAAGTTGTGCCACAAAAGAACGATGATCAAACCAATCACCATCAGCGTCATGGTAGTGTACACCAAAGTACGACGCACGATTTCTTTTGCGGAGGTATTGTTGTGGTACATAAAACGAATTATACCACATTTTCGCCCTTGCAAAAACCGCTGGCACTTTGTACTATAATATATAGAAGTTCGCGAGGGAACATCGTAACAAGGGGAAGAAATGAAACAAGAATTTATCAATGTCAATGGTAAGGCATACGACCCAGTCACAGGGCTACCGCTACCAATCTCAGTTGAAAAATCACCAACCGTAGCGCCAACGCAGCCCAAACGCGTCGTCAAGGCATCAACCGCACGCGGTACAACTACTGCAACTATTCACCGTGTTCCAGTACAGAAATCAGCCACCCTCAGCCGACGACACATTAAGCGACCCCCTCAGAAATCCCTTGCTACCCGTCCGGTTAGAACCCCAAATGCGACCGTACAGCAACACGTTGCCGTGAAAAAATTCTCCCCTCAGATAGCTCAAAAACCAGCAGTAGAGGCGCCCAAAAAACCTGTTCAGATAGATCGTCCGGCAGAAGTGCACCCAGTTGTACAACGCGCCAAGCAGCGACAAATCGCCAAAGCGCCCGTCACGCCAATCCAAAAGACTGAGCCAAAACCAGCGTCAATTCTCAAAAATGAGGCCATCAGCGAAGCTCTAGCTAAAGCTCAAGAGCCAAAACCAGACAAACATCACCGCGCCAAGCGCAAGCAGAGCAAACTGAAGCGGTGGACCAGCCTGGCTTCTGCAGGGCTTGCCATCATGCTCCTCGGTGGCTATTTCACCTATCTCAGCATGCCAAATATTTCCATTCGTGTCGCCGCCCTGCAGTCTGGTATCAACGCCACTTATCCTGGTTACAAACCAAATGGCTATGCGCTCAACGGCCCAATTTCCTTCAAGCAGGGAGAGGTCAGCATGAAATTCGCATACGCTGACGGCACCGCCAACTACACAATTTCTCAAAGCAAGAGCAATTGGGACTCAGCCGCTGTCAAAGAATACATCTCAGGAAAATCAGGTGCGCCAGCTACAACCATCGTCGATGGCCTGACTATTTTTGCAGCAGGAGAAAATGTCGCTTGGGTGAATGGCGGCATCTTGTACCAGATCAACAGCCATGCTCCACTCTCCAGCGAACAGATTCGCAAAATAGCTACCAGCATGTAGTATAATGTCATCATGACTATTCGTACTCGTTTTGCGCCATCACCAACCGGCTATATTCATGTTGGAAATGTTCGAGCGGCTTTGTTCCCGTGGCTACTGACGCGCCAGCAGGGAGGCTCATTTATCTTACGCATCGAGGACACTGACCGGTCGCGGTTTGTGCCTGGCGCTGAAGACTTGATATTGGACACGCTGGAATGGCTCGGCATCGACTGGGACGAGGGGCCGCGCAAAGGTGGATCACATGGACCATACCACCAGTCAGAACGGCTAGAGATTTACCACACCTGGGCAAAAAAGCTGGTAGAGAAGGGGCTCGCCTATGCCGATCCATACACGCCTGAAGAGGTGCAAGGATTTCGAGAAGAAGCACGCGCATTGAAAAAAGCTTTCTTATACCGTGACTATCGGCCAGAAAATCCCCCAGAGTGGGACGGCACTCAGCCACTCCGGTTCAAAGTGACCTCTCTCAAACGATACACATGGAACGACCCTGTCATGGGCGAGTTGTCAGCCGGTCCTGAGGCTCTAGACGACTTTATTCTCATCAAAGCCGATGGCTATCCAACCTATAATTTTGCGCATATCGTCGACGACTTTGAGATGGGCATCACGCACGTCATCCGCGGACTGGAATACATCTCCAGCACGCCAAAATACTTAAGCCTCTACGAAGCTTTGGAAATTACGCCGCCAACCTTGGTTTGCTTGCCGCACATCATGGCTCCAGATGGCAGGAAAAAGCTCGGCAAACGAGATGGCGCCAAAAGCGTGACTGATTATCGAACTGATGGGATTCTGCCAGAAGCCATGCTGAACTTCTTGGCGTCCATGGGCTGGAACGACGGCACCGAACAGGAGATTTTCAGCAAGCAAGAGTTGATCGATACATTCAGCCTCGACCGAGTCCAGCGTTCGGGCGCGCGTTTTGACGAAAAGCGTTTGCTATGGATGAACGGGCAATGGATTCGCCGGATCAGCTTGGACGAGCTCTACCAACGAGTAGAAGACTATTGGCCACAATCAGCCGCCCAGTTTGATGCGTCATACAAACATCAAGTCCTAGCTCTGGTACAAGATCGGCTCAAGACACTGGCTGAGCTGCCTATGATGAGCCGCTTTTTCTTTGAAGAACCAGAGGTCAACATGGAACTAATCACCAGTAACAAGCAGCTGAAAAAACTGTCTGATGGTGAAATTCGCGAGCTCCTCAAGACCGCACATGACAAGCTAGCAGAACTGACTGACTGGACTCCTGAAGCCATCCAAGGAACCCTCAATCAGCTGCTAGAAATCACCGGTCAAAAACCTGGTGTCTTGTTCAGCCTCATTCGCATCGTTACGACTTGGGCGCCGTTCAGCCCACAGCTCAACGACACTCTGGCATTGTTCGGTAAAGACAAAACGCTCAGTCGCATCGCTAGTCAATTGTAGCAACAACTGGTCAGGGCTGGTTATGATTTTCGGTCAGAGGCCTCCACTTTTTCCTTAATTTTCTTTAGCAGCCCTAACCGATCACGAGGAGCGTAACCACCCTTGACACCCAATGCTTTAACATCCTTGGTACTAAATCGAACCTCTTCCGCAAGCGCAGTCTTCAGGCAGTCAGTCTTTACTGGACATTTTTCACACAGCTTAGTAGTAAACGAACCAACTGCTCTCTTAGCACATAATTTGCGCATATCCCAATCTGGATTTACTGCATCATGATTACCAACGACCTCATTGATAGCAGCCTGAAGCTTGGGCACAAACCTCTCTGAATTAACAGGCTCCATCACAGTTGGTTGATATCCCTCAGATGCACCACTGAGCCGATAAAATGTAACAGTCGTATTAGTATTTTGAACGACCGTTTCTTTCAACTCACCAAACGGCCCGTCTTCCTCGGCTTTGATCGCCCCTAATGCTTGCCGAGTTGTTTCATTAAATAGGTCGGCTGTAATACGGGACTTAATTCCGTGAGCTTCGCACCACTGCTGAGATAGCTGCGGTACCGTCATTGATTGCCCATCTGCCAAGCAGCCAATGATGAAATCTTGCACCGCTTTCAAGTCTTCTGGAGACGCTGTTGTTTCCATCGAGGTTTTTCCTAATTCATTCATAATGATAACTATATAATATAGCTCATATTTTACAAAGCATAGCCACAATCACTAGTGCTATACCATATAAACCGCTTACTGTATATACATCAAACAACCCATTGCAAAAATCGTAAAGAACGTGCTATAATTTGTAAAAGCAGCACAAATATTTGACTTGAGTTACATATTGTTGTATAATCAAGCACATAGAAATGATAAAAATATATGCAGGGTGTGGCAGAGAGGATACTTGGAATATACCATGAGCAAACCAGAAATAGCTGACGCGGCAGAGAGTTTGAATACAGCGGTTGCGGATATTCTTGGTAGCATTTCTCAGGAGCGTGAGCGTGAAATCATTTCACGGCGCTTTGGACTGGAAGACAGGAAAGAGACATTGGAGCAAATCGGTGAAATGCTGGGCATCACTCGTGAACGTGTTCGTCAATTGGAAAAAGCCATCCTCACTAAACTGCGTGCGTCGGTAGCAGATAACAAATTGCCATCTGTCAATTCCGCTGAGAAGCTTGTTGTGTCGCACTTGTCAGAGATGGGTCGTGGCGCTCGCATGCAGAACTTGACATCCCACATTTTAGGTCGTGATGCAACACTTTTGGAACGTTCAGCAGTCGCTTTCTTGGCAGAATTAGCACCAGGCTTGACCGTTATCAATGAAAATGACGATTTCTATCAGTCCGCGGTCATCTCATCTGTTGGCGACGAAAAGTCAGTAAAAAAGCAAGTTGAAGAGATCGTTAAATTCATCAAAAAACACGGCCAGCCGATTACCGCTGAAGCAATTCACGAGTCCATGGACTATGAGCATCCACAGAATATCGCAGCGCTGGCCTCCATCAGCAAGAAGCTGGCTGAGCTGAAAGGGAACTGGGGACTCATCAAGTGGCCAACCGTCAATCCGAAAAATATTCGCGACAAAATTTTTGTCATCCTGGATGACAACGGCAAACCAATGCACTTTTCAGAGATCGCCAAGGCTATCAAAGACAGCGATTTCAAACGTAAAAACGTTACCACGCAGGCGATTCACAACGAACTCATCAAAGATAGCCGCTTTGTGCTGATCGGTCGCGGTATCTATGCGCTGGACTCATGGGGCTACAGCCGCGGCACTGTTGCCGACATCATCACCGACATCCTCAAAGAAGCTGACGAGCCGCTCCACCGCGACGAAATCATCAAACGAGTTTTGGACAAACGTCAAGTCAAAGAAACGACTATTTTACTAAACTTGCAGTCAAAGTCACAGTTCAAGCGTGTCGCCAAGGCTACCTACGTGTTTGAACAGCAACAAGCCTGATTGTATTGTTACATCAAATATGGGATAATTTAATAGCATGGAAATATTTTCCTGGACTATAACGTTATTGATGCAGTGGTACGTTTGGTTACCGCTGGTTATTTTGTTATCTTTTTTGACGTGGCGCAATTATCAACAGCTCAATGAATTCATCTCGAGCGACAATGTGTTGCTTATTTTGGAAATCCCAAAAACCAATGACAAGAAAGAGCTTGCCGCCGAGCAATTATTCGCCAGCCTGCACGGCATCCTGCGTGATAAACGCGAACTCAAACTGAGCAGGGGAGCGCAGGAACATTTGAGTTTTGAAGTGGCTTCGGTCAATGGACAAATTCGGTTCTATGTCTGGACGCCGCGGTCTCTGCAGAGCTTCGTCGAGGGGCAAATCTACGCCCAATATCCAACCGTCCAAATTCACCAGGCTAGTGAAGATTATACTGAGCACGAACGTGATCATTCAGTAACATACACTACTGAGATGACTTTGACGGCGTCTGAATTTTTACCAATCAAAACCTTCCAAACCTTTGAAGTTGACCCGCTGGCTGGCATCACAGGGACGTTGGCAAAACTAGAATCAACCGGTGAGGAACTATGGATTCAGGTGCTAGCCAAACCAATTGAAGACTCATGGCAAGTGGAAGCCGACCATTGGATCTCCCGCTTACGCGAAGGCTCTGCCAGCATCTTACCAAGCGTTGGCGGTAGCATGCGCTGGCTCGGCGGCTTGTTCGCGGCTTTGTGGCGACCACCAGAGGAGGGATTGGCTGGCGGCAAAGGTCCAGAAATATCTGAGCGCAATAAAACTCGCATCGCTGAAGCTGAAAAGAAAGCCACCAAACTGGGCTATGAAGTAAAAATCCGCTTAGCATATCTGGGAGAGAACCAAACCAACGCCAAGCTGCGCATGCAAGCCCTGGTGGGAACCTTCAAACAGTTTAATTCTACAAACCTAAACGGCTTTAAGCCCATCAAAGCCGCCTACGGCAAAGAATTTTTAGAAAAATATCGTCGTCGTGCATTTTTTGGCGATGGCTTCATCCTCAATATCGAAGAACTGGCCTCTGTCTTCCACTTGCCACACACCAATGTTGAGACACCAAACATCGTCTGGGCCAGCGCTAAAACCGCCGAACCGCCATCCAAGCTGCCTGTTCTGACCGGCAGCGACACTAATGACGACCAAATTTCCGCCTTTGGTGTGACCAATTTCCGCGGCATCAACCACCAATTCGGCATGCTGCGCTACGACCGCTCGCGCCACGTTTACATCATCGGTCAGACCGGAGCAGGTAAGTCTGGGTTGCTTGAATTATTCGCGCTCAGTGATATCTTTCACAACCAAGGCTACGCCATCATCGACCCGCACGGCGACTTCGCCATCAACAACATGAAATTCATCCCCGGCTCACGGCTGAACGATGTCGTCTATTTCAACCCGGCCGACACCGCCTATCCACTCGGCTTCAACCCGCTGGAAGTCACCAACCCGAACCAAAAAACTAACATTTCATCAGAGGTCATCGGCGTTCTGAAGCGTATGTTCGGCGAGAGTTGGGGACCGCGGCTGGAGTACATTTTGCGTTACACTATCCTGGCACTGCTCGACCGGCCAGAGACGACCATGCTCGACATCACCCGCATGCTAACTGATAAAAATTTCCGCAAAGAAACGCTGGGCTATTGCCGCGACACCGTGGTCTTGCAGTTCTGGAACGTCGAATTCGCCAGCTGGAACGACAAATTCGTCGCCGAGGCGGTCGCACCAGTCCTCAACAAGGTCGGCGCCTTTACCGCCAACCCCATCATCCGTAACATCATTGGCCAGCCCAAATCCACCTTCAACATCCGCCAAATCATGGACGAGGGCAAAATCCTCATCGTTAATCTATCCAAGGGCCTCATCGGCGAGGACAACGCCGCCATCCTCGGCTCGTTTCTGGTCACCAAGATTCAGCTGGCTGCTATGAGCCGCTCGGACATCCCAGACATCCGCGACCGCCGCCCATTCTATCTCTACGTTGACGAGTTCCAGAACTTTGCCACCGACTCATTTGCCACCATCCTGTCCGAAGCCCGCAAATACGGTCTTAATCTAACCGTCGCCAATCAGTACATTTCACAGATGAACGACACCGTCCGCGACGCAGTCTTCGGCAATGTCGGCACCATGATTTCGTTCCGCGTGTCTGCCGACGACGCACCAATTCTCGCCAAACAATTTGAGCCGAATTTCGAAGCCGTCGACCTCTTACAGATGCACAATCGTAACTTCGTCATCAACATGGTCATCGGGGGAGAGAAGACGCCAGCCTTCTCCGCACGCACCCTCGAACTTCCGCCAAGCCAGGCCGATAATACCCTGCACATCATCGAGCATTCACGACGCATGTACTCACGGAGCAGGGAGGATGTCGAAAAAGAAATCAATGCCGCCATCATGCCGCAACCCCAGCCACAGAAGCAGCCACCTCGACCTGCCGCTCAGCCAATCACCAGACAGCCAGCTCAGCAGCCTATTACTACTGCTAACACTCGTCCAGCCCAACCACAACCAGCTCCAAACAATAATGAAGTCGTTCTCCAAATCCGCGGCAATAACACAAACACTAACACTACATCCGACTCAGCTACCGCACCAAAAAAGCGGCGGCGAAGACGGAAGAAGAGTACACAGTAATTATATGAGCCCAACAAAAAACGGGCCTACCGCCCGGATCGTTGTAGAAACATTTTAGCTAATGCTTTATTTTAACCTGTAGTGTTATATTGAGGTACCGAAACGGTACAATAAGAATTATAGCCAATTAAAACAACATTGTAAACCCTAAAAATAAGCGATATACTAAAAATAATTAAAAGGGGATTTACGATGAAACAACCGTATTCTATTGGATTAGATATTGGTACGAACAGCGTTGGCTGGGCAGTTATCAACGAAGACTTTAGTCTGTGTAAATATAAACATCAAAATATGTGGGGCGCGAACCTGTTTGATAAGGCAGATGACGCCGCCACCAGACGCTCGTTCCGCTCATCGCGCCGACGGCTTGCTAGGCGAAAACGGCGTATTACGCTCCTCCAGCAAATATTTGACGATGAGATACAAAAAGTCGATCCGCATTTCTACCTCCGCTTATCCGAATCAATGCTTCACCTTGGCGACAAAAACTCCGCACTAGAACTAGATGCTAACATCCTATTTGCCGACCACTCTTTCACCGACAAATCATATAGAGAGAAATATCCAACAATTTATCATTTGCGAAGCAGCCTGTTTCACGACTCCGAAAAGCAGGATATTCGCTTAGTCTATCTAGCACTTCATCATATTATTAAATATCGCGGCAATTTCTTGATCGAGGGAGGGGTAGGCAATGTAATTTCATCGTTCGACAGCCAAAACCTGCAAATCTTCATGGAATTTATCGGCGCGGACGGCTCTACGGCCCAAAAGATTAAGGCAATTTTGCTTGACCGCTCCCTATCACGTAGCGCCAGAAAATCAGACATCATCAATCTACTACAGCCATCTTCTGACAAGAAGAGAGCCGTCAGCGAAGCTGTCGGTGCAGCTATCGGTCTAAAATGGAACGCCAATAAACTATTCGAGGATGACTCTCTCGAAGCAAAAGGGGAGTTCTCGAATAAAAATTACGAGGAGCAACGCGATGAAATTGCAACCGCAATCGGCGACGATCGCTATGGGATCGTAGAGACTTTAGAATCAGTCTACCAATGGACAATTTTCAGTCAATTCATCAGGAAAGATAGCTGTCTATCTGACATTATGGTTGAGAAATACGATGATTACCGCCAAGATTTATCTGATCTCAAATCGCTATTCCATGAGTTCCTACCTAAAGAAAGCTATAAATCATTTTTTCACGGCGACGCTGCTGAATTTGAACGATACAATAAACACAAATACAGTCTAGAAGATTTATATAAGTCAATCAAAAAATACCTGGGCAATACAGCTAAGGAAGATCCGCGATACCAACGCTTCGAAAAGCGTGCCGAGCTAGGCGAGTTCTTAGCCAGGCAACGCATCCGTGACAACGGCGCCATTCCGCATCAAATCCACCAATACGAACTTGAAAGAATCATCGACAACCAAGCGCAATATTACCCGTTCTTAGCCCAAAATCGCGATAAAATCATTAGTATATTCACATTCAAACTGCCGTATTACATCGGGCCACTCAAAACTGGCGGTGATTTTGCCTGGTCAGTCAAAAAGAAAGATGGCGTGATTTATCCTTGGAACTTCGACGAGATGATAGACGATGAAGCTTCTGCCGAGCAGTTCATCGACCGAATGCGCAACCATTGTACGTATTTACCAGACGAAGAAGTCCTCCCTAAAAATTCGCTGCTTTATCAAGAATACGAAGTTCGCAACGAATTGAAGAACGTGACCGTCAACGGCGAAAGACTGAGTTCCGACATCCAGAACCGCATAGTTGACGAGTTATTCACCAAAGAGTATTCAGTTACTTACAAAAAGTTTATTAAATATCTCTACGACAATCAAATATACAACACTGACTCTCTTGTTATTTCTGGAACCGCCAAAGATAAATCATTTACTTCGTCGCGAAAATCATATATCGACTTCACGCAAAAAGTTGGCATCTCAATTACACCAAAAAACCAACGGGCAATCGAAGAGATCATCAAATGGATTACTTTGTTTGAAGATAAAAAGATTCTAGCCAAGAAGCTACAAAAGTATAGCGATATTTTTAGCGAGGACCAACTTCGTACTATCTTGAAGCTAAATTATAACGGCTGGGGACGGCTGTCTCGTGAGCTTCTTGACGGTATTATCGCACATACACCTTACGGCGAGCTGACCGTCATAGAGACAATGCGCCACTCAAAAGATAACTTCATGCAAATTATTCAAAGTGATCGATACGAATTTAAGAAAATTATTGATAATATCCTATCGACCAACCAGCACACCGAGATAACCTACGAGGATATCAAGAAACTTGCTGGCTCTCCCGGCATCAAACGCGCTTTGTGGCGAAGCGTTAGGATTATTGACGAGATTGTCGATACGATTGGCTACGAGCCAAAATTGATTAGCATCGAGATGGCGCGCAACGAGGACGAAAAGATCAGAACCAAAAGCCGCTACAGCCAATTGGAGAAAATGTATAAAGATCTTTACGGCAAAGAATACAACAAGTCTGATATAAAATCGCAATTAGCCGAGTACAAAGATAGGCTAGATAAGAAAAAATATTACCTATACTTCCTGCAGAACGGCAAGTGCGCTTACACAGGCGAACCGCTTGACATCGAGAATGATCTCAGAGACAGTGAAATCGACCACATCTTACCACGATCACTAACCAAAGATGACTCGCTAGATAACACCGTCCTAGTACTACGCAAAGAGAATCAGCAAAAGCTTGATGATTATCCTATTGCACCCGACATCCAAGATCACATGAGACCGATCTGGATGTCTCTGAAGAGCGCCAAACTTATGTCGCAGCTTAAGTTCCAACGCCTAACAAGTCAAAGACAGCTGTCTGAAGACCGTATCGCTGGATTTGTGAACCGTCAGCTCGTCGAGACACGACAGATCACCAAACATCTCGCCAGAATGCTGACCGAAAAATACCATGATTCATTGACAGAAGTGTTTACTATTCGCGCTGGCATGAGCTCTGAATATCGCCGCATTCATGACTTGCCGAAATGCCGCGAAGTCAATGACCTACATCACGCTAAAGATGCTTATTTGGCTGCAGCTCTAGCTCAGTATATAAAGGTTCGTTATCCTAGATTAGATAAAGCATTTATTTACGGCGAATATATGAAGTTCAAACCTAAAAAACAAACCAACGCAGATCGCAGTAGTTTTATTCTATCCTCAATGAAGTACGATTTTACCAACACAGAGACTGGTGAAATTATCTGGCAGGGCAAAACCGCGCAAGATGTCATCGATCGGACGATGCACTACAACGATTGCCTAATTACGCGAAAAACCGAAATTGGCGATAATCAATTTTATAAGCAGACTATTTACAGCACGAACTCCACTAATCCTAAACCTGCGATTCCTAGGAAAGTAAATCTACCGGTCAATAAATATGGTGGCTACTCAGGCGAGAACGCAGCGCATTTCATGGTAATAAGATATTCAAAGAAAGATGCTCTAGTCAATGAAATCATAAGCATACCAGCCCAAGTTTACACGCTAGAAAAGACCAAGCCAGGCTCAATCAATGAATATCTCCACAACAACTATAAGCAAGCTACAGTTCTTCTGTCCAAAATACCAATCAATCAAAAAATTGAATATGACGGCAATGAGCAATTCATCGTTGGCAGCAAAGAGGTTGCTAATGCCAAACAACTAAAATTACCCTATGGCATTGAATACGCTATAGCAATAGCATTGAAACAAGGGATTCCACGTGTGACAATTTCAGAAGAACAGGTTGCCGACGACAATAAACTACAACGCGAGCGCAATAGACAAATAGAAAAAAGAAATAAAGTTATTAGCGGAGTAGAGAAGTTTTGGGGAATTTATGCCGATAAGCTCACTAATCAATACCAGCAGTTCGGAAATGCTGGCGATAGCGCCCGGAATGCGTTAGCTGAGTATACTAGACTGTCATTGAATGATAAAATCAAAGTTATTGGCCTGGTTTTGAAGGCTACACACGCTGGATCTAGCAGAGTAGATATGAGCAATGAATTCCCGCAGCTGGGGTTGTCAAGTAGGTTCGGACGAATGGATAACAAAGCCCTTGATCCAACTAAATTAACCTTCGTTTACGAATCTATCACCGGGCTGCACCGCCGAAAATTAGACGGAAAAACATTAGAGCAGGACCGTTAGCATGTCTTGGCGAACTGTCATCGTCAAGAATCGTTGCAAACTGAGCTATAAAAATGACTATATGCTTATCATCAGCGACGGCAAGGAAAAAGCTCTCCATATCAGCGAAATCGGCACTTTAATTATCGAAGATACCGCCGTCAACATCACTGCCTATTTGCTTTGTGAGCTGGCTCGCTACAAGGTGAAGATCATATTCTGCGATCATCAGCGCAATCCATACAGCGAGATAATACCGTATTACGGCGCGCATAATGCCAGCAAGCAAATGCACCGCCAAAGCCAATGGCCTCAGGCTAGCAAAGATAAAATCTGGCAGAGAATCGTTGCTCAAAAAATCATCAAGCAAGCTCAAGTAATCTATAGAGAGACCGCCAACCAGACCTCCTGCGAAATGCTCATGAATTTCGCCGCATCGGTATTGCCCGGAGATACTACCAATCGCGAAGCGCATGCTGCGAAACTATACTTGAAAGAATTGTTTGGTCCGCAATTTTCACGCGACAGCTCCAGCGACATAAACGCAGCGCTTAACTATGGTTATGCAATTCTCCTTTCAGCTTTCAACAGGGAAATTACTTCAGCCGGCTACTCAACCACCATGGGTGTTAACCACTGCAATGAATACAACCCTTTTAACCTCACCTGCGATCTCATGGAGCCATTCCGCCCTATCGTTGACCGTGAAGTGTATAAGTGTCGAAGTTTCGCGTTTGATGACTTCTTCAAGAGTCGCCTCATTGATATTCTCAACCACAAAGTCGTTATTCTTGATAAAGAACAGTTCCTATCAAACGCGATCAACATCTACGTAAAGTTATTTTTTAGAGTAATGGAAGAGGGCAGTGACAAAGATCTGCCCGAATACGAGCTAATGTAAGTATGAAGGTAAGATATATGAGAATGATATTATTTTTTGACTTACCAATGGTGAGTGCTCGCGAACGCAAAATATATGCAACATTCCGCAAGCAACTCACCCAAGAAGGGTTTGTCATGATGCAACAATCAGTCTATAGTAAACTAGTCCTTAATTCCACGAACGAAAAATTAACCCACGACAGACTCAAGAAAATTATACCCGACAATGGTATCGTCCAACTATTAACGATAACTGAGCGGCAATTCGCCTCAATGGAATACTTAGTAGGGGATTATGAGGAATTATCAATTCAAACTACCGATAGGACAGTTGTTTTATGAAAATCAACATTTCAGGATTTGATAATACGCTATCAATACCAGATGACGGCGGCATCGCGACCTTGGCTGTTCGTAATGACCTGTTCTTCAGGAGGGTTGTTGAAGACATTCTTGACGCCTATGCTAAAAGGGATGAAAATAACCATACTGTTGTTCACGACAGTGATCACAATCCACTGAATTTTACAAAAGATGTCCTAGTCATCACAGATATATACTCCTACGATCTAGCCAATCGAACTATCACAGCAGCCCTATATAAAAACATCCAAGATAATAGCGACATCGACATGGCCAAACTAGCGCAAATAGAAGCAGACGTTTTGGATGTTCTTAGCGCTATAAATACTAATTTCTCACAAAGTATAAACTATCAAACAGAGATATCTATCAATGACATTATGAAGATGGCTCACGTAGTACTAGAAGCCAGCGCGGGGAACAACTATCTTGATAAGCTTTATGGTATTATAGACTCAGCGCAGCAATTACTATCAAAACGTTTAGTGATTTTAATAAATCAGCGCCAATTATTGTCGCACAGCGAGCTGCAGGCTCTTTTACAATACGTACAAAACAATCATTTTTCAGTACTTTTTATTGAGAAAAACTGTAAAGATAAGTTAAACGAGGAGAACATTCTCGTTATTGATGACGATTTGTATGATTTTAGTACCAATTCATAATAACGACAGGGTAAGCGCTATCACGTTCACCCCTGTAAAACTTCACAATTGAGGTTTTACAGTAGTGTTATATTGAATGGTACTGAAACTAAACAAATTTGGTATTATTAAGACAGAAAGTTTTACAGTAGTGTTATATTGAATGGTACTGAAACGAGGATCAAGAGCAAGAGGCGTTTGTACAGGTTTTACAGTAGTGTTATATTGAATGGTACTGAAACAGATGAAAATTCTAGTATGTACTTATCAAAGTTTTACAGTAGTGTTATATTGAATGGTACTGAAACTGGGATTGATAGCTCAAGCTGGGTTGTGTGGTTTTACAGTAGTGTTATATTGAATGGTACTGAAATACACCTGGTGTTGCTAATTGGCTATATAAGGTTTTACAGTAGTTGTTATATTGCTAAAGTCAGTTAAAAGTAGGTAACACACTGAACGTGGTTACCTACTTTAATGATTCGTCATCTGGCCGCACCAATCCTGCATATAATATGTCGAGGCTTGATGATACGTCCGAAACGGGGCAATTACAGTCCACGAATCCTAATGATAGTATAGCAAACAACAGGTGACCAAGGATATATATCAAGCTGTCAATGCTCAAATTATGAAACTAGCCCAGAACTCTTAACAGGGCAGAGTACTTAAATATACTACCTCCAACTCAGGCTCTAAGCGCACCCACAGCCGCTGCCACCACATCAGCAAGCTCACTATATATTGGAAAATCAGGATCATAACAACGCACCTGCGTGATGATGTCAAACCGCCGTGCATACTCTGGATGCACACCAATCACTACGCGCGATCCGCTCTCAAGCTCCTTACCCAATTCGAACAGTGCGATAGGGCAGAGGGATTCCTTTGGAAACCAAAACAACACCACTCGCGCCCGCCTGAGATATTCATACTCCCACTCTATCTGATGCGTTGCTCCTTTGCCTTGAAGGGCTAGTGCTCTCTTACGACGTGGATTGGCCACTGCTATATCTTGATTACTCAATAGGGCTAGCGCCTCCGCCTGCCAGTCTGGACAATTGGTAATACCTCCCGCCAAAAACAAATCTACCGACGGTACTATCTCGTGCAAACCCCTATTGTCAGGTGAAATAACTCTCATATCCCTATGATAATATCATCCAGCAAAAACAGCAACCGTATCTAAGGCGGCAGAGAAGTGATCCCTGCCCAGCTGACACGGCACCAACCTCGCCTTCCGTCAAACCTCACATGCGTTGGTCACTAAAGGATTATAGAACAAAAAGGGAACTTAAAATATTAGCATATACCATACGCCAGCACATAGCCATAACATCCTGATATATTGCTATGGCTCGGTAAACAAGGAGCCTCAAGGCTCAAGATCCAGAAGCTAGAAATTCACGATATAGACAAAATGATCGACAGACATATGGCAAAGGGCAAGCTAAGTAATTTTTAACCGACCAAACGGTACAGGCAACTAAAATCCAATTATAAGATATCAAAATCAATGAGTGTGTATTCATAAAAGAGAAATATTCTTAATGTCGCACAATGTATGTTTTACGAACTGTATAGGAGATAGCCATGTATGATAATGAGTGCGGCACACATAGCTACATAAGGATATATCCAGCTAACTAAGCAGGGGCTTTGGAGTCTACCATCTTCTACTGCGCGAACAAATTGTAACTTTTGCTCTTATCATTACTCATCACACACTGTGTCTTGAAATATAAGTATATACCACACCGCTTGTATGGTTTCTGAAAGAACTCATACAGCAGAACTATAAGCACCTAACGTAGTATTTACTACATTATACCGTGATAAGTTTTCCACATTATAACATCTTGGATGATCGACCTGTATTTGACTTTTTTCTTTTTTTATTCCCCCGCTCTGTTTTTTTGTGGATTCCCTACATTTGACTTTTTGTTTTTTGCATATTGTAATATATATTTTTTGCCATTCTCATTTTAGAACAAAAAGAGAACAAAGTATCAGGCTGGGTGATACCCCACCTCACTAACCTATATCCCCTATTTATAAAAAACTCGTTGGTCTACCCGCACGTCGAGATATTCTGGTCGCAGTCGCCTCTCGTCGATGAAGCGCATAGCTTTAATGGTTTGCTCAACTTGTGCCACTGCTGCCCTGTCGACGGTCATCTTGACTGCATAGCCCTTACCTTCAATCAAGAACAGCACTTGACGAACGGTATCTTGCGGCAAGACAATCTCTGAAACAGATAGCTTGTTCTTGGTAAATTGCGAAACAGCCTGCCCCAAAAAGCTCAAAAAACGTTGATTGACCACCTCTTGCCCACCAGAAAGCGGTGCACCACTTTGGTCTTTAACAGTCAGCTTTGGTGGTGCAAAATAATTACGTTCAAACGTTACGCCCGATTCATCAACAAAATATGTCTTTTCACCAGAAGACCACTGCGCAAGCGGCTGGCGAAACGTGAGTTTAGCGGTCGCCATACCAGCGCCAAATGTCTCTATGCGCACGGTTTTGACCTCTGGCGCGTGAGAAAGGAAATATTGATGCAATGCGTCTTGGTTGAGGAATGGCTTGAATCGCTCAGCAGGGCGTGAAGCATAATAATCAGTTAAAACCTTCTTGTAGGTCACAGCTTGCTGCCCACTGGCTGTGTCAGGCGTTTGTATGGAGATTGATAGTGACAGCTGGAAAGACAATAGAATCAACACCACCAAGGCAGCCAAGATCATACCTATTCGCTGAATGAAAGCTTTTTTCAGATCCTGACGTTTATGGTGGATAGAGCGCTCAGAAACTTCATCTTGCTGCTTTCGAAAGCTACTAATGGTACGGTTGAGCTGGAAGGCGGACGATTCTTTGATGATATCATCACGCATCCGGCGTGGGCCGTTGTTGGCCGGCGACCGCTGTTTTGTTTTTTTCCTGCCAAACAGTGACATTTACTGTCGCCTCCCCCGTTTGCTAGCAGCTTCCAAAATCATTTCAGCCATATCGCCAGCAGCATTCGGCTTGGCAAATTTGAGGAAATTATTACCCAAATCATGACGAATCTTCGGAGATCTGAGTAGTTTGATTAGTGTATCGCCCAGTAAATCAGGGTTCTTGTCTAGTTGATCTTCGTTCACAATCACGGCAGCCAGGGCGTCTTGATAGACCTTAGCGTTTTTCAGCTGGTGGCCGGCTGTCAGCCTGCCATTTGGGATGATAACTGTTGGCATACCCAGCGCTGCCAATTCTAATAGTGTTGTTGCCCCAGCTCGAGCTACAACTACATCCGCAGCCGCTAATGCCTGCGCCATTTGCGGTCCGTGCAAAAATGACTCCAGCCGCCAACCATCACGATGGTCCAATGCTTTGCTCAGCTCGTTGTATTGATGTTGGCCTGATATCAGAAACACCGAGGCAGCCTCCAGAAGTCTATCACGATTCTTCGCCACTGCATTATTGATGCGCACGGCACCCAAGCCACCACCGGTGATAACAACCAGTGGTCGTGATGGATCAAAGCCCAACTGCGTCTTAATTTCCCGCTTTTCTGCTTCAGTATATGGTCGGAACTTATCTGAAATCGGCACCCCAACATATGTTGCTATCTCAGGAGAGTAGCGATAATACTCGAGCGGCGCTCCAGTACCGATGCGCCTAGCAAATGGCGACAGCAGCCTGTTGGTCAACCCTGGATGAGCGTCAGAGTCATGCAGCACCAATGGGATTCTCAGTAGTCGTGCGGCATAGCCAACTGGCAAGCAAACGTAGCCTCCTTTGATGAAGATGACATCAGGGCGCCACATCAGCAGCTTGCAAAAACTTTGTACAAAGCCAACGATCACTTTGCACAAGTCGTACAAGTTAGGAAATAGGATCGAGGGCGCTAAATGCTGCAATTTGCTCTCACCGTGATAGCGACGTAATTTGCCAGCAGTGATGAATGAAACTGGAATATCGTAGCCGGATTCTGCAACCACCTTCTTTGCTGTTGGTCCAAATTTACGGTCACACCAAAATCGCAACTCGTGCTCTCCCCTGTTCTTCAATTCCTTAAACACGGCGACCACGGGCGTAACGTGTCCGCCCGAACCGCCGCCGACCGCTAAGATCCGCATGGCTATCCTTCCCTTCTGTTAATGGCTTGTGTGATGTATAGCAAGACAGCTGAAAAACTAATCCAAGGGCCGCAGCGATGAATAACATGCTGGTGCCACCATAACTCAGCAGCGGCAATGGAATACCAGTCAGTGGCGCCACCCCTGTCATAGCCGCCACATTCAATATCACATGAGAAGCAACCCAACCAAACACACCAGCTGCCACTAATCGAAGCCTCGGGTCAGGCAGTCGCGCAGCAATGTGCAAAATACCAAGCAGCAAAGCTGTAAATAGCCCCAAAATGATCAGTAGTCCAACAAAACCAAATGTCTCACCCATGATGGCAAAAATCGAGTCGTTGATGGCTTCGGGCAAATAGCCTGACACCTGCACACTCTTACCAATACCCAGGCCTAAGATGCCACCCGAGCCGATGGCGATACGCGCCTGCTGCACGTGATAGGTGTTACTGCTGCTGTCCATAGACGAGGCATTTGAATGATCACCCTGAAAGAATGTCATGACGCGCTCCAGACGGTGCGGCGCAATGAGAATCAACATGACACCTGCCGCCAGTAAAACACCCAATATTTTCCAGAGAATATCTGACCGCATGCCTGAAACCACCAGCATGGACAGGACGATAGCAACCAGCGCCAAACCAGTTCCCAAGTCTTTTTGTAGCACCACCACAATGAACATGGCTATCGCTGCGGCAATACCAAGCGGGATGAGCGTCTCTTCCACGTCATTGATCTTACCCTGCCGCATACGCTTGCCCAAAAATCCAGCGATAAACACCAAAATACCAAATTTTAATAATTCAGCCGGCTGAAAACTTCCCAGTCCGCCAAGATAGAACCAGCGGTACGCACCATTGGTTTCCTGCGCAAACGAAACGCCCAGCATACCCAACGCCACCAGCAAAAAACAGAAAAACAAGCCACCGACAAATAGCCAATTTGCGTATTTTTCAGTGAAAATTTTATATGGAATAATAGCACAAGCAGCAAACGCTGCAAAGGAAATCACAACGGAGATAAGCTGCTTGTTAAAGAAAAACATATCGCTGTAGTTCGTGCCGTATGCAAAATTCATAACATTGGCTCGTTGCGGCCCCAGCGCATACATCACCACCAAACCCAACAGCAACAACAGACTGACATATAACGCCACCTGATAGACCGGCCGATGCTTACGAATCGTCCCGGCTGGCACACTAGGCATAGTATTACGCAATATTCCCTCCTGCCAAGGCTACGAGAAAACCGATAAATGCCATCACGCAGCCAATTACCCAAAAACGCATGGTAATCTTGGTCTCCGGCCAACCACTAGCCTCCAAGTGATGGTGAATTGGTGCAGATTTGAAGATTTTTCGGCCAAACAATCGCTTGCTGGCAATTTGTAACGCGCTAGAGCCTGCTTCGACCACAAATAACAAACCGATGATCGGCAGAAGCAACAACGAGTTTGTTAGCATCGCCACCACGCCCAAGCTTGCTCCATAGGCAAAAGCACCAACGTCACCCATGAAGAACCTCGCTGGATAGATATTGAACCACAGGTAGCTGAGCAATGCGCCAACCACCGTAAAACAGAAGCTAGCCAATAAGAAGTTTCCCTGCAGCAGCGCAATCACGCCAAACATCACAAAACTGATAGCCAGCAGTCCGCCTGCCAGGCCATCCAGGCCATCTGAAATATTAACCGCATTACCCGTCGCGACGACCGCAAACGCAAACAATGGTATGATCAGCCAGCCGACTGATAAATCACCATAAAACGGCACATGAAAGCTACTAACGCCCAGTTTGGCAAAAAAGAACCATCCCAGTACCAAACCAATTAATGTAATCAGCGCAAATTTGACAGGCGCCCGCATGCCAGCGTCTTTTTTATTGCTACCAAAGATATTCAAATAATCATCTATCAGCCCCACAGCCGCACCACCAACAAAAGCCGCCAGCGGTAACCATGTTTGCCGACGGTCTAGGTTAAATAGCAGCGTGATCAAGACGATGGAAACTACGCCAATGATGCCGGCCATCGTTGGGATATGACGACGCAATTTCTCCTCGTGAAGCTTATCAAATACCTGAAGCTTTTCCCCGGTCACCGCAGAGGTACGTTGTCGTTTCCAGAATTGATATCTATAAGCAAAGAATGTGTAAATTGGCGTCAAGAACATTGCCAGTAAGAACGCCGCCAGACTCAACACAAAGATATAGGTCATTTCGTTTGTTACCGTTTGTATATAGCTTTTCATTTAGGATCTCCTCGGTGATAATTTCAAATACTCAATCATCCAGTTCGAAATATCAGTAAAAATTGGCGACGCATGAACACTACCTTCCAGCGCAGCGTGCTTGTTTGGCGCCGATACCCTTATCATTATGACATATTCTGGCTTATCTGTGCCACCAAAACCAACGTAGGTACCAGCCGTTTCTTTCATACTGTATGCACCGTTCACCAAAAGCTCTACCGTACCCGTTTTACCACCGACAAGATAGCCTGGCTTATCGTCCTTGCCTACCCAAAATGAATGGCGCGTTGTATCCAACATTGTGCGCATCTGGGTAGACGTCTCCGCACTCACCGTGTGGCGTAGTGGCTGCGGCTTTGACCACTCGACAGCATCGCCTTTTTTCACTCCAGCGATGACCGTTGGACGGTAGTACACTCCTCCATTGATGATTGAGCAAAAGGCCGAGGCGACTTGGATTGGCGTTAGGTTCATTCCCTGCCCGAACGTCATATTTGCATACCGAACTTCATTTCCCTCTTGTTCAGTCGGACTAGTGATCAACCCTTGTGCTTCTGACAGCTCAATTCCTGTTTTCTCACCAAAGCCATATTTATCATGAAAGTATTGGTAAATCGTTTGCCGCGCGGCGTTATTGATATACGAACCGTCACCTAATTTTCGCCCAACCGTCACTGTACCAACGTTGTGAGAGTTGTTTAGTGCTTGCTGCATGGTGGTTGTACCAGTTAAACCGCGCACTGCATTACAAATCTTACGGTCACCAACTTGGGTACAATCAGTGTTCTGATAGGTGGTATTTGGCGTAATCGCACCCTTGTCAATTCCCATCGCCATGGTAAATGATTTCATGATTGACCCTGGCTCTTGTGGTGTCATGGTTGCGGCGTTAATGAACGCAGCTGCATTTTGCACCTTGTTATACTCGGCAGGATTGAACGTTGGATAATTCGCCATAGCTAACACTCGGCCATTGTTGGGATTCATCACCACAACACTACCCTCTGTACCACCAGCTTTTTGCAGGCCACGTTTGAGAGCTTCTTCGGCATAACTCTGGACATTGCGGTCAATTGACAGCACCAAATCCTCACCCGCCTTCGCCTCAATATTCACGTCATTCTTACCTATCATCAGCGGCACATTTCGCACGTCAGTCACTGCTCGTAGCAGCCCATCACTACCTTTGAGTCGCTTGTCCAACGCGCCCTCTACGCCATACTGACCTTCACCATTCGCATTTACAAAGCCCAATACTTGTGCACCTAAAGCTCCTTCTGGATAATTCCGAACCGAATTGAGCTGGTACAATACGCCTGAAAAATCCTTCTTTTTCATCTGCTCAGCCTGGTCTAGCGTCAAACCCCGAGCCAAAACCTCATAGCGCGATTTTTTGTTAGCAAGTCGTCCCTCAGCATTCTCCATGAGCTTATCGCCAGCTGTCTGACGCAGCGCTTGAATGATCTCATGGCGCTGACCGTCAGAGACGGTTTGTGGATCAGCCACCACATTAAATATCATACGGTTCAGCACCACCGGAGCCGGCGTCTTGCCGTCCATCATGTAAATTTCGCCCCGCGTGGCCGGAATCACCAACGTGCGCTGCTGATTGCGCGCTGCTAGTTCAACATATTTGCCGTGCTGCAGCACCTGCAATTGAAATAATCTCAACACAAAAACTGCCATTATCCCCAGCAGAATAATGGCGAGTAGACTCGTTCGTGATTGCGCAAGTCGCCCCTTCATAGTGCTTCTTAAATTATACCACTTTTATCTAATTAGCGTAATCAGTTTGTGACGGCTTGCTCATGGCTGATGCCACGTTGCTATTTTTCACTTTATCAAGAGCCGTCAATCGAGCATTTTGCACTTCAAGTTCAGATTTTTTAGCATGGAGTTCACTAATCTGTTTATCCAAGCCCTGAGACTCTCTACTGTACGCGGACGTTTTAGTCGCCTGCGTCAAGTAAATCAAGCCAAGCACAGCAACCATCAGCGCGACCAGTACTGTATGAGCCACTGGGCCGAGTTTGACATTAGACCGAAAACGAGTTGCATTTTGATTGCGGCGCATCTGTTGCTGCCGTCGAGGTGTGAAAGTGGTGGATCGTGCGTACATTCTGTTTTCTATGTTATGTTGGTATATAATTTCTACAATTGTGACATTCCAAGATAACCTGGCCCGTCTCAAAACACAAGGACGGACCAGATCATCAACTGATACACTGTCCGGATAGTGCGTCAGCTATTCTACTACCGACTAATTAGCCGCGGCGAACAGCAACGCTCTCGGAGTGGTCTGCGTCTTGGAACTGAACTTTGATGTGTACTGGCATAATTGCCTCCTTTTTGTGTTATGTTTTTACGGCCCAGCGAAGCTTAGCGCTCCGACTGCGCGGATTGTGAACATCTGTAGTCCCTAGAATCAATTTTTTATCAGGAATCATCAGCTCGGCTTCATACCCTGCTTCTGATTGCTCCTTAAAAAACCGTTTAACCAATCGATCTTCCAGACTGTGAAAGCTAATGATACCGACACGGCCGCCTGGATTGAGCAGCTGAGGTAATAATGGCAATACCTGCTCTACCTGCTGAAGTTCTTGGTTAACTTCAATTCTGAGGGCTTGAAAGGTGCGAGTCGCTGGATGTCTTTTTAGTCCACCGCGACCAACAGCCCGCTCAATCAGTTCAGCCAGCTCAGACGTTCGCGTCATCGGACGATGCGCTACAATCGCTTTCGCAATATGCATAGCGCGCGAACGAGTCTCCTCGCCGTACAGGGTTATCAGCCGAACCAACTCATCCACTGAAGCATGATTGATGATATCAGCTGCTGTCATCTCCGTCGTATCGTCCATTCTCATATCCAACGGACCATCAAAACGAAATGAAAAACCCCTCTCTGCTCTGTCAAGCTGCGGTGACGACACCCCCAAATCAGCCAAAATCACGTCAAATTTTCGCCCAAGCTTGACCAAATCACGTGCCGCTGACGCAAAATCTTGATGCATCAATCTGACACCTTTTTCTGTCAAATCGCCTAATGTTTGAATCGCGTTGCTATCACGATCAACCAATACAGCGTTCAAATAGTTATCTGTCCTCTTGAGAATCTCTCGCGCATGACCGCCATAGCCAGCAGTCAAATCAAGGTACGCTTCACCCCGACGAGGGGCGAGCGCACGCACGGTCTCCTCTAAGAGTACGGGAACATGAACCGGAGCGTCATTCGACAAATCCGGCTGTGGTGGATGTTCTTTAATACTCATCATTACTCCATTATAACGGAATAATGCTCGAGATCACCTATCTGGATATTTAATTTGAGCTTTTGTGTTTGTTTTGTGTTTGTTTTTTATGTCTTTAAGAGAGGAAAAGCGTGTTTTCCAAAAGAGACTTATGTGTGAGGTGGAGTTTTTTTGGGAGGTGTTTTAAGGAAGGTGCATTGCCGTTTTTATTGTGGAGCAAATAGCCACGAGTGCTCTTCTCAAATACCCAGGTAGTTGATCTCGAGAGGTTTCCTAATTGTTAATGTGCGTACAATTCATCAATCCGCATCAGCCACATCCGCTGCCATCACTCGGAAATATGCTCCGGCGCGAACCGCCACAATTTCCCGGTCAATGCCAGCATAGTCCAGCAAATGCTGTTCTACTGTCACCCGACCTTGTTTTTGGTCAAGCGTGGATGCCGTTTTACCCCGTCGGAACTTAACGTTCAGGTCGGCAATTCGCTCATCCAGGATACTACCCTGCAAAGCGCTCTCGACTTCTTTATCCCAGACCCGCCGCGGATATAGGTGGAGGTATTTGCCAAACCCTCTGGTCAGGACCACACCAGATGCAAATTCCTCCCTGAGTTCAGCTGGCATCGTCAAACGACGCTTGTCGTCCAGCTTTCGCTCAAAGTAATCTACTTGCACTGAGGCTCCTTCCCTGACGGAATTAGATTGATTTTTTAATGTTAGTGGTTGTTTGTTATTGTTCAACGGCTCGTTGCCGTTACCACTGACTTCATAATACTACCCACAACTACCCACTTGCAAGTCTTTTTTAGTACTTTTTACCCATTTTATCCCCAAACGAAAACTTTTCCACAAAATTGTGGAAAAGTCTAGTGTACTGTGTGGCTAGCTAAACACTATGATCGCAATCGCTTCACGACCATGCCATACCATTTACCACTTGCCCGCAACGTACGTTCCATGGTTTTTCTATCAACCCTTGCCAGACCAAACTTCGGCCAGTATCCCTTGTCCCACTCAAAGTTATCGAGCAGACTCCAGTGCAGATAGCCGATAATCTTGACGTCTTCTTTGAGTGCCCTGTCCATAGCTCGAATCGTTTCCATCAGCCACCATTTACGGTGTTGATCTGTCGCATCAGCCAACCCATTCTCTGTGATAAAAATTGGCAATTGGTGCTTTTTGTACGTCTCGACTAGCAACTCATACAATTTGTCTGGCTGCATATCCCAGCCTAAGTCGCTCTCTGGATTCTTCTCAGAATTATGCACTCGATACCCAAAAAACCGTTGCGCAAAGTAATAATTGACCGCCAGAAAATTACTATGCTTGCGCACTCGCCGAACGATCCACTGATTGATAAAGTAGTCAGCCACTCGAGCACTCAGCCGCGACACCCAAGCGTCGTCCCCAGCGTAAATGTACGATAGATTATGCGCCATCGACACCTTGTGGCGGCGATTTTTGCACGCAAGCTGATAAACCTTCTTGTGCGCCCGTATCAGATTTAGTAACACCTTAAATCCAAGTAATTTTTTAGTTTGATTTGGTGGCCACGCCCCCTGAAAATAACTTTCCCCGACATATACTAGCGGCTCATTGATACTAATAATCCACTCCAGATCACGGCCCAATTCATCCAGAATTTTTTCCACAAATCGCACAAAATAAGCTACATTACTTCGCCTCTCAAAGCCACCTTTCTCGGCAAACCAAACTGGCAAGGTAAAATGAAACAGTGTTACTACAGGATTGATTTCCAATTCTTTCAACCGTTTCAAATAGGTGCGATAATGATCAATCACCGATGCATCCCACGCGCCCTCTTCTGGCTCCACACGAGCCCATTCAATTCCAAACCGAAATGAATTAAGCCCCATCTGCGCTAATAGCTGGAAATCTTCCTCATAGCGTGAATAGTGCTCAACAGCGGTACCTGAAACGTAACTATCAGGATTCGTAGCCTCTTTTTCCACATGTGACCACATGGCAGTTCGTCCAAAGCCGTACGGCGCCTGCGTGGCTAGCTTTTTGGCATTTTCCAGTTCCCAGGCGGTCCACTGATTGCTCAAGCCTCCTTCCGTCTGGTGCGCCGAAATAGCCGCACCCCATAAAAATCGTTTTGGAAAACTTGGATTCGATCGTTTTGTCTCCGTCATATCTATCATTATACCGTATATTCTGCTTACGCTACGGTATCCTCCCCAAAATGCTTCTGTAGTCGCATGCGAATTGAGCCTTCATGCCGGCCAAGTTGTTGACTAAGCTGCTGGATGGTTGCTCCCTGCAGAAACTCCTGTTTGAGGATGTCATCGTCAGCTTTTTCCCATGGCATATAGGCTTTGGGATAGGTTTCGCGCATTTTGGCAATTTTTTGCTGCCAGCTGCCAGACTGAGATTTCCTGCCTGATTTTTTCGGCACTGACTGTTTTCGCTTCATTTCCTCCAGCATCGGACGATAGTGCTTGGCCGCCTCACTACTTGTCCGCTGCAACACTTCATCAATTGCCAGCGCGTCAGGCGAGACTTCCAGCGCTTTGCGGTTAATGCCGTAAAGATATAGATTTTCAAGATCTCGCACCCGACTGAGGGCCACGTAGCCCATACCTTCAACAAACGCTTTTCTCAGGTCAATTTTTGCTGCGTCAAGCGTCATGCCCTGGCTTTTATGCACGGTGATAGCCCACGCCAGGCGCAGTGGTACCTGGGAAATGCTAGCGCGCTTACGCTCACCATCACGCAATTCCCACACATCCGGCACCATGGTCACCTGCTGGCCACTGCGAAACTCCACAATTGGATAGTCCGTCAGCGGCTCGAAATCCACCACCGTGCCGATACTACCATTGGCATACAATTTCTGCGGCGAATTTTTCACCGCCATCACCAACGCACCCAGTTTCAACACCAGCTCACTCGGTGCCAGCACCGACCGCTGCAGACTCTCGACATACACCTTTGAGCCTGTCGTCGTCTGCTGATACGTTCGCTCCTCGCCCGGCAGTTCCGCCAGCTTCTGGCTATTGATGGCGTCAACGTCAACATTGACGGTGTGTAGCTCGGTGATGTCACCATCAGGCAACTCGACCTCCGTCCGCGCCAGCAGCGTCTCGGCATGATGCCGCCTGATATCGTCATTCCTCAGTGCCGTCAAAATCTCGAGGAGCTGCTCGTCATTTTGCCGATATTGCCGCTCCAGATATAGCACCGCCGGCTGTAACTCCTGCCACGCTTCCGAATACACCACAAAACCACCGCCCTGCTCACCCGGACGATTGATCGGCGGTAATTGGAAAAAGTCACCACTCATCACTAGCTGAATACCGCCAAATGGCTGGTCATTCTCCCGGACACCACGCAACACCCGATCGACCATGTCCAGCCGAAAATCATGCAGCATGGAAATCTCGTCAATCACCAGCACATCAGTCTTAGTAATTACCTCACGTCGCGTTTTTGACAGCCGATCAAAAAAGTTGTTCGCTAAGTGATCACTGACACCAATACCACTCCAACTGTGAATGGTATTGCCGCCCAAATACGTCGCTGCCAAGCCCGTCGTCGCTGTTACCGACACCTTTTTACCCTGGTCACGCGCCTGTGCAATAAAAGTATTCAGCAGGTGCGTTTTGCCCGTACCAGCCGCACCCGTCAGCAGCGCCGACCGACCGCTCATCAAAATCGCCAGCGCCAACTCCTGGTCCATACTTAACCTCGCGGCGGTTCACCCTCAGGCTCACCCAGCAGTTTTTTCGATTTAATTTCGTAGCGTTTACCAGTAATTTTGCTCTCGATGTAGTCCTCATTGATCAAGTTCACAAACATATCCAGATCATTGCCGTCCATAATGATAATCGCGCCGTTATCATCGCTCATCAGCTCCAGCTGCATCTCATCAGCATAATCCAGCACCTGCTCTTGCTTGACCTCGCCGATCTCCAATTTCTGCAACTTATTGATGGTCTTTTTGCGCTCCTTGACCAGCGCATTCAGATCCAAGCCTTCTGGGAAACTCAACTTATATTGCTTTTCGATCTCCGCCACTTTCTTGTCAGCAATCACCTGCTTCTTGTACTCATAGCCAAACATCCGCTCAAACTTGCCTGGATTAAAGGCGAAAATATCCTGACCGATGATCAGCACCTGGTTATCATCCGGTACCTTAAAACCGACTTCCGCCTTAAATGCGCCAAACTTGCCGTCAGAAAACTCCCACGCCAGCGCGCTTTTGAGCGTCTGTCCCTGCTGAATTAACTTGGCGGTGTAAAAGATTTTTTCTGGATCATTCGGATCAGTAAACCGCGCTATCACTCCCTTCATTCGCTTAAACTCATGCTCAGTTTCCGAAAACTCCACGATATCACCACGCTCATGCTCGATCAAATGAATCAAGGTTTCCGCTCGGCCAACCTTGACGAGGTCTGTTCGCAGCAGTACGTTATCTTCTGCTTCACTCAACTCATAATCCCGCATGCTAAGGCCAGTGCCGGCGCCCAAATTAACTTGATTGATATAATCAAACAAAAATAGTGGCCGCAGCTGCTGCTCAACATCGCCCTTCAGGGGCATGAAATACGGCGTGTAATTTTTATTAAACAAAAATAGTTCAATCTGTAGATCATTCTTTTTTGCGTCAGTTTGATTTGCCCACAAAAAAATATCAGTCGTTTCCCTCACTTCTTCCATTACTTTAGTATAGCAATTTTTACTAGGCACTACCAGCTAAGTTGAGATTATACACTTACCAAATTGCTCTTTTGCTGCAGTTAAATCTTTTTCACTAACCGCAATAGCATGGAGATCAGTCCGTTCTACCACATCGGACGGCGATTTGATCATAAACAAACCAATCGCCAGCGCCGCCATCCTTAAACATTTTTTCGTCTCTTCCCATGTCAGTTTAGCCTCTGGGTTAAGACCTTCCTTCACCATCGGACCAGCCAGCCCTTCAAACCTGTCTCCCAAGTTAGGATAATACCACGTAGTCGCTATTCCCTGCTTTGCATACATCTCAGACGGTAGCACTATATTTTTATCACTACCTGGATCAACCTTGCTGGCTAGTTCATTGTGATCCTTACTGTCACCAACACCTGCCCTGACATATAGCACATCACCACAAATATCAACCGCCGTGGCAACACCAATGCGTACGTACAGCTGATCGGCCGTATTTGAAGAGTCGTAAAATGGATGTAAATCCAGCTGCACGTGCTTTGGCAAATGCAATTCGCTCATGTTTACATTATATCATGAATGCGTTATCTAGTCAATCTTTCACCTTCACGAGCTCGGTTGGCCCAGGTGTCCGCCAGCTCATTGCCCTCGTCGCCTTCATGGCCGCGCACCCAGCGGAGTTCCGCCTGCGAATTTGAGTACAGCTCATATAGCTCACGCACGATGTCCAGATTTTTGATCTCGCCACCCTTCTTTGTCCAGCCGCGCTGCTGCCAGCCTGGAGCCCACTTAGTTACTACGTTGATCCAAAACTCGCTATCAGTATAAATCACGCATGGCGCGCCGTCAGCGTCCCGAAGCGCCGCAATCAGTGCCTTGCCTTCCATGCGAATATTGGTCGTCTCGCCGTCCTCGGAACCCAAGATCCACGGCTGGAGATCGCGAATGACCGCAAAGCCACCCGGACCGGGATTTGGCGAAGCAGAACCGTCAGTGTAGTAAATCGTCATATAGGTAATTATATACTATCCAGTGCTCGTCTCGCCATATCGCGAACGTGTTTAAGCAAGGATTTACGTCTATCTAATGCCTGCTCCTTAAAGTGCGCTACTCGTTCACGACTCTGGTTTGTCAGGTGATATTCCTTGGCACTATCATCAGCGCTCGTAAAGTAATCCTGCTTACGCTGCCAAATATCGATTATCGCATCAGCTGTCTCGTCAGTCATACTCACCAAATCACCATATATCTTGCGCAGCTTAAAGAAGAAGTGTGCCGCTTCTTTACCAGTGCGCGCCACCAAACGAGCATCTGGCGTCGAGAACTGCATCTCAAATGGTGCAAATGGCACACGCTTGTCACCCGTCTCAGAAAAACCAGTAATTTTTGCATCGGTAAAGTCCCTGCCGCTGTCTTTAAAACTAAATAATTCCATGTCGGCGTCAGGAATCCTCTCAAGGACTGCCCTGCGAATATTCTCCTGAAATTCTGGAGATCCCTTGATGACAAAGCATTCCTTATCGCGTCCGGGCGCCGGATATGGCGTAATATTCTCATCATTCAGGGCATTGATCACTGCCTCAACATACAAATCAGCCATCTGCTTATCATCCTCGGCAATTACCGTCATGCCATACAGATCAATCGGGTGAAGATCACCTTCATCCTTCAGTGGCTGAGAGTGCGGCTCATAGTATCCTATGGATCGTAAAAACTTTATAAGGTACGAGCCTCGTCCCTTACCACGAGCTCGTGCCTCTGCCTTAATACCGTTTCGCGCTGTCACAGTACCAACTGCAAACAACGTGTTGTGAGGTGAGGTTGTCTCCACAGCTGGCCGCAAATCTGGCTTACCAAGCAACCGAGTAAAGATTTGATTGATATTATTCATAGCAAAATTAAATCGCTCAGGATCAACCGAGTCCTTAGGGCCAAAATGCAGCGATATCACTCTGTCTACCTCGTTCAAAAGCGAATCAATATCATTACTCAAATCGCTGCCATCCATGCCATCGCCAATATTTCGCCCAGTAATGATATCTACTTCGTCATTCAACTCAGACTCTAGGTTATCAAGCCCAACAATACTACATACCGGGATCAAAAAGTTTTTTGCAAACACTGCCTGTTTGTAAACTGCTGCGTCGTGATACGGCGTAGTCTTTAATTTAGCGAGTGTTACCGCCCCAACGATCATCGCCGTCTCCAGCCCAACACCCTGAGCACCCTCACCTTTTGTCGAAAAGGCTTTGATCAAATCATCAATACGTGGCGCCGGGATTGGCGGATTCTCAGACCACGGACTTTGTGTATTGTCCTCTCCTAAATCACCAGGGATTTGCTGACCATCCTCCAGCCGCAATGCTTTACCTTGCAGTGTTGTCTCGTCAACTCCTTCAATATATGATTCAAACAAACCTTGTAAGACTTCGTAATCCTCAAGAATACCAATCACCACATCTCGGTGAGACTCGGTGGTTATGGTTTCATCATTGTCAAGTGCCGACGTGATGTATTCAATACGTTCGTTCTCTTCGATATCCGTCGGCATCTCTATGATGAGCTTTGCTGCCGAACGACGCGCTGGCGTCATATGATGACCACCAAACGTCTCCACTAGCTCCTTAGATAAGGCTTCAGAATGAAAGAATATCTCGCCTCTCCGAGAGGGATTACCAGAATTATCAATCATCTTTTCTGACTTTTGTGTATTATTTGTCATAATCAACAGCTTACACTATATCACAAAATATAATATTTTGCAAGTACAGCGCTTCCCTTGCATCTTCAATTCATCTAGGCAAAATAAATTCGCATCAACTCGCGTGCTACTCTGTCAGCGTCGTGTCGAATCAAACTGCGTTGCGCTGCCAGCGGGTCACTAGTAGCGTTGGTGTTCTCCCAAACTTCATCAGCGATCAATCGTTTTCCCGAAGCGTAAAAATGCTTCTTTTTTAGCTCTTCTTTGTTCCATTCGACCAACATCTCGCCGTCTTTGGCATACCGGTCGATCAATTCTTGCGACGGGCGATGGTTATTGTATAGCACATGGTCCAATTTGACACCTGCAAAGCGTTCAATTTCACTGGCATAATCCGCAACCGTAAACTCATCAGTCTGACCAGGCTTGTTCACCAGGTTACAAACATACACCTTTTTAGCCTTGGTCTCAGCGAGGGCGCGCGTTACGCCACTGACCAACAAAGCCGGCGCCAGACTACCATACAGCAACCCCGGCGCAATCACCACCAAATCCGCACTCAATATCGCCTGCCGTGCCTGAGGATTGATGCGAGCGGTCGGCTCCAGGTCCAACCACGGGCGCTCACCAACAGGGATAATCAATGATTCAGCCTCATGTTGACCTCTCACAACCGTACCGTCAGACAGCCGCGTAACAAGCGTTATATTGTCAAATGTGATGGGCTCTACTCGTCCTCGGATATTGAGCACTTCTCCGGCAACTTTGACAGCCTCCGTAAAATTACCGGTCATTTTTTCCAAGGCTGCCATGAATAAATTGCCAAACGCGTGGCCTTTCATACTACCTTCATCAAAACGGTAGTTAAACAGGTCTCTCACCTTTGGTGAGGTACTCAACGCCACCAAGCACTGCCGGACATCACCAGCCGGCAAAACCCCCAATTCGTCCCTCAGCTGTCCTGTTGATCCACCATCATCCACCATATTAACCAAGGCGGTAATGTTGTGTGTATAATTTTTTAATCCACTCAGTAATGTGAAGCTACCCGTACCGCCGCCGATAACGACAATGTTTATACCCATCAGTTCCATAGCTTGACTATATCACGAAAAAAACTTACGTCAACGTACCCTTTGGCAGCGCCCATTCCAGGAATGGTTGCTGCTGGTGATTAACCGCAGTGATGATATGCGCGGCCACTTTGGCTGGGTCATTGAAGAACAAATAATCAACTGGTAGCTCTCGGCCATTCCAGAACGGCGTTTTCATGGCGCCTGGTAAAAATAGTGCAACTTTCACTGGCAATTTCTGTTCATCCGCCTGCATTCCCAAACTGCGCGCCAGTCCTGCTTGGGCGTGCTTGGTCGCCACATATACCGCTTCATCCCCGCGAGCTTTGACGCTGCTGGTTGAGCCGATGATGGTTAGCACCGACTTCTGGTTTTGACGAGCCATCTTACGCCACGCCCACTGTACCAACGGCAACGCACCAGCGAAGTTCACCTCAGCCATGGAGCGCGCGTCAGGCTGATCCTCGAAATTACCACGCCAGCCATAGCCCGCTGCCCACACAAATTGTTCAATGGCGTCACTGCCCAAAATCTGCTCAATCCGCGCTGGCGCTGCTTCAACCTGCTCGGGATAGTATACATCCAACGGGAATCCCTCGCCGTGCTCCTGGGTATTATGCGTCTTTCCCAGTACCAACACGCGTTTACTATTTTTCCTGAGCTGCCGCGCCATTTCCAGGCCGAGTCCGCTCGTCCCACCAAGAATAATATGCATATGGTTATTATAGCACACAAGGCTCCAGCTGTACGCTTAACAATATGTAAACTTAAAACACCTACTATTCCTAGCGTCGCTTGACACGAGCACAACACACTAACCAGCTTAGTACTAGCCCTAACACAATTGATAACGACAAATACACCAAGACAAATTTTGCTTTAGTTAGTAGCGAAGTGCTTGTTACTAATAACGGGTTTACGGATGTTGAAGGCTGGATAAGCATGAAAGCAAAACACATATTTTCCAACCAGTCACATATAGCACCTAGAACAGGAAGCAATACTAGCCATCGAGTATGGTTCCACCAATTAGGCACAGTACACCGCAGGAAAAACGCCGAAGTATAGACATAAAATACCGCATATATCGCCGCATAAATAGTGTCAATAGGTAGAAAAGTGTACAGATAGACGTTTCTACCAGCATCGCCTAGCGCCAAAAGGTTATCGTGAACATAAATACCATCATTACCAAAATTAAGATCAAATATCCCCGCACCACTGGCAACCGACGACACATAACTAGCCGCGAACCGCATCGCCATCATACCAAGGAGAAAAAGCACAAGCAATACCCCAATATGACGAAACCTTGTGGCTTGAACGCTACGAATTATACGCATGATTTTATTATATCTCAGATTTACTTTTTTAACGATATCGCTCCACAAACCGCCGCAGCACCAGCTCTGGCCAGGTAATAGATTCTTGCTGAGCATTGGCTATTAACAAGTCGGCTTCTTCGGGGGCAAAATAGCCAGCGTGTTTATAGATATTGATGCGTAATGCCAGACCGTCAGCATCAAGTTCAGGGTGAAATTGTGTGGCGTAAACATTATTGCCAGCGCGCAGCATTTGCACACAAGTGCTTGAGCGAGCCAGTACCGTGCAACCGCTTGGCGGGTCAATTACACCCTCTTTATGTCCGACAAAACCGCGGAAAACTGCTGGAAAATCTTTACATAAGTCGTCCTGTTCGCCTTCGCGCGTTGCAGTAATATCCACCGCGCCAACCGCCTCAGGATATTCAAAGCTCATCCGTCCACCCATGGCCGTCACCACCGCGCCAACACCTAAACACGCTCCCAAAAAATGGCGCATCTGCCTCAATGATTCGACGCATCAACGGCAAGATATAGCTTTCAAATTGTTTCTGTTCAGGCGATTTTTGCGCTTCGTCGTACGCGAAATTAGCCGGACCACCGCCCATGATGATCCCAGCATAATCATCCAAATTCACCGCTGGCTCATCACCGCATTCTAGCCTCAGCCGCACTAATTGATCGGCCTCCAGCCCACCAAATTTCAAAAACGCTTGATATTCATCATCTGATGCTTCAGCCTCAGGGCGCGATTGTAGCAGTAAAAACGGTTTCGTCATAGCATAATTATATCATTTCATGCAGCCACTGATTTCTTGCCATTTCACATGCGCCGCATATGCCCGAGCTGGTGCGTCAACCTCGCTCTTCTGAAGCGGCAATTCCTCCGGGTCAATAAACACTACCTCATCGCCCTCTTCACCTGGTATAAAATCAAAATTCTCCGGCCAGACACGGCAATAAAAACAGATTTGATTAGCGTCAATCCGCTCAATGTACATCTCATCCGACGCGTCAAAAAGCTGATAGCGCAAACCGCCCTTGTAGCCAACTTCTTCATATAGCTCGCGTTTCAGTGACGACTCAATCGTCTCGCCAAAATCCATACCACCACCAGGCAAATCCCAATACGTCCGATCAATTTCTTTGACGACCAAAATCTGCCCAGCATCGTTATAAATCAACGCTTTGAGCGAGATGCGATACAGACAATCCAAATGATCCGTGCCATCTAGATTCTGTGTAATGATATGTCCTTTGGTGATTTTTGTCATGAGAGTAATTATACTTTATACCTGACATTTTGGCACGAGAATATTCCTAGCAGTTAGAACGAAAACACGGGCTAATATCCCAACCCAACTAATCTCTCGTCCACCCTCTTGCAAGTTGCTAGAACAATTTCGGACAAACCTTTAATAGAAAATATGACAGATCCTGCAATCTGTAGCTGGTATTTATCATCAAGTTGATACAATATCTGATTTTTCTCCTCACGAGAACTATAATCAACGTGAACGCCCCCTAATTTATTAGCAATAAATTTAATAACATCCCTAACGGTCATAGTTATTACTTTGCCATCTGAAAGCTGAACATCTATAACTGAAAGTTTAAGAAAATCATCCCTATTATATACCCCTGAACTATTTTCAGGTATCGCATCACCCCTAACTACAGCATGAACATATTCTCCTGACGGCAGGTCTCGTATGTGAGAGTCTGCTTGTAGTTGAGCGTTAAACATAACTATTTTCCTTCCACGTTTTCTTGTACGAAAACGTGGAATCTTACGTGCAAGATCACCAAAAAGACCACACTCATCAGATAAAAGCAATAACCTTAAGATACTCGAACACTCTATAAGCGATGACTTTGTAGGACTGCTTAAGTGTCTTTCCAACTCCTGAACCTTAAACCGAAATATCTCAACCAACTTCTCCCTATTCCTTGCCTCCATAGCCGCCTCTGAACCCTAGACCAGCTTTGACACATCTACCCGCCGCTGCTCCGTCGTATCCCGCTCGCGCACGGTAACGGTGTCGTCCTCCAGCGTCTGGAAGTCGATGACCACGCAGTGCGGGGTGCCGATTTCGTCTTGGCGGCGGTAGCGCTTGCCGATGTTGCCGTTGTCGTCCCACATCACTCGGCCAGGGTTGGCTTTGGCAAGTGCGGCGTAGACTTCGCGGGCTTTTTCTACCAATTCTGGCTTATTTTTGAGCAGCGGTGAGACGGCAAATTTGACCGGCGCCAAATGCTCTGGCAGCGCCAAATACACCCGCTTTTCACCGTTTTGCTCGTCCTCACGGTACGCGCCCGACAGTACCGCCATCAGCGCCCGCTCGACACCAAACGACGGCTCGATGACGTGCGGAACAAATTTTGTGTTCGTTCCTTTGACGGTATACTCCATGCTCTTACCACTGGCGCGCTGGATGTTCATCAGGTCAAAATCGGTCCGATACGCAATACCCATCAACTCCTCGCGACCGATTGGATAATCGTACTCAATGTCGATCGTCTTTTTGCTATAGTGCGCCCGATCCTCCGCCGGCACGTCCAGCTCGTGAATGTGCTCTTGTCTAAGGCCCAGTTCTGCCAAAAACTCATGCGTGCTAGCGAGCAGCTCATCAAACGCCTCCTGCCAATGCTCAGGGTCGACGAAATATTCGATCTCCATCTGCTCAAACTCGCGGGAACGGAAGACGAAGTCGCGCGGCGCAATTTCATTGCGAAACGCCTTGCCCTGCTGAGCGATACCAAACGGCAAGTTCGGGTAGAAACTGTCGACGACGTTTTTGAAATTGGTGAAGATACCTTGGGCGGTTTCCGGGCGGAGATAAGAAATACTGTCCTCGCTCTCGGTCGCGCCAACGTGCGTTTTGAACATCATATTAAACGTCCGTGACTTACTCAGCGGATTGCCATCAGGACTTTTGATGCCGAGCTCAGCAATTACCGCATCCATCTGTTCCATGGTCATACCATCGGCGTCAACGCCGTTGTCCTTGAGAATATGATCGGTGCGAAAACGGCGGTGATTGACCGTATCTTCGCACAGCGGATCGACAAAGGTATCCACATGCCCACTCGCCCGCCATACTTTCTGATTCATCAAAATCGCCGCATCGACGCCATACATATCATCGCGCTCGTCAACAAACCGACGCCACCACAAATTCATGATATTACGCTTCAGCTGCACGCCCAGTGGGCCGTAATCCCAGGTGCCAGAAAGACCGCCATACACATCCGACCCCTGATAAATAAAACCGCGGCGCTTGCACAGGCTGATAATATCTTCCATTTTTGCTTGACTCATCAAAAAACCTTTCTCCATGTTGGCAACATGGCGATTCACAATTACTGCTTAAATTATACCATTTTTATAGGCAATTTTACACCGCCGCGTGCTGCCGCGCGACCAGCCAGCAAACACTGATCACCTCAGTTATCCCGCCAATTTGCGCCACAGTCGCCAGCGGCTTCGCTTGGATGAGCCGAAGCAGTTTGATAGCGTCCGCTGACAAGTCGCCCTGCTCCGCCAGTCGCAGCCCCTTTTCCGTACTGTCGTACATATATGTTTTGTCAGGTGACAAAGTATGGGCTGTCACATCAGTGCGTAGATTGAGCTCATCACCCAGCAACCCAGCGTATTGCAAGTAAAACCAGGTTTCAATCAGTTTTTGCTCAACCTTCACATTGTTCAATTGCGCCAACACTTGCTGTGCCACCGAAAACCAGGCCGGCTCGTCAACCTGTTCACTCGCTCGATTGACCAATTTCAGCATCTCATAACCAAATTGCATCCGCTCATAACTGTCCAGAATATGCCGATAAAATTGCTGCAGCTGCGCACTGGTCAAAATCCCCAACTCGCCGCGCCCACGTCGCACCACCACGTCGCACAGCGCAAATAGTTCAATACCGCCTGCCAATTTACTTTTTTCGCGTCGCACACCTTTGGCAATTACGTTGCGTCGCCCCGCCGAAGTCAATAGATGTAAAATTCGATCCGCCTCGCCGTAATCGGTTCTTCTCAGGACGATGGCTTGCAGGCGTTCACTTTGACTCACAGCAGCACCTCCGTCAACGCCTGTCGCACCTGCGCTGGCGTCATGGTTGATTTGTCAAGCACCGCCCGCACGCCAAACGGCTCCATGTCGTCATGAGTGATACCAACATTGCTACACACGATGATCGGCAAATTAGCCAAGTCCTCATGGCTTTTCAATTCGTTCAGCAGCGCCATGCCCGTTTCACTCGCCAAGAGCATATCCAACACCAACGCATCTGGGTGCCAATCATCGATCATTTCCAGCGCCTGCCCCGGAGCAATAACAACCCGCGAATCAGCGCCAGCTTCTGAAACATAGTGCCGAATCAGCTTCGCCCACACTGGATCGTCCTCAACAATCAGCACTTTTTTCATAGCAAACTCATCTGTTGACTTATGGGTAATTCTACATAAAATGTCAGTCCGTCACGATGCCTGATCAGGCCAATGGTTCCGCCCATGGCTTTTGCAAATTGCGACGCCACATATACGCCCAAACCGCTGCTGTCAGGGCGTGTTCGAACTGATTTTCGTTGCTCCATCTCGTCAATAAGTCGCGCATAATCCGCACGGCTCATCATCGGGCCGTGGTCACGAATCAAAATCCTCAACGTCGAGCCAATTTGGCGAATTGTCACCCGTATGGGCATATCTTTTTCGCTGTATTTGAGCGAATTATTCAAAAAGTTAGCTAAAATCCGCGACAATAACGCCCTGTTTGCCACCACCAAATGCTTTGCTGACTGTTTTTTTGGCCAGTCGATTGATTGACCGTACAAACGCAACATCGGGTGTAATTCCATGGCCATTTGCTGACACAAGGCTAATGGATTGATAGGCTCCAGAGGAAACAACGTCGGCGACAAGTGAGCCGTTTGCGCCAGATCTTGTACCAACGCCAACGACTGATCGCTGATATTCGACAATTGCCGGACAATCCGATGCGTTTCAGCTGCATCTAGCAGCCCCTCTTCCAGGAGCAGACTGAGTTGTCTGATGAGCGCCAGCGGAGATTTCAATTCATGCGCAGCCACCGCTACACTTGGCAGCTGCCCAAATTCAGCATTATTCCATCTTACCTCCGCCATACCTGCTTACAGTATAGCAATTGGCGTGTTACTGAACAAACTTAACCGTGTCAAGAACTGCCTGAAAATCTGGCTTGAAGACGTCAGCGTCAGTAGAGAAACGAATCGTTTTGTCTCGTACTCGCATCAGGACCACTGAACCGCGCAATTCTTTAGAGAAAGCACCGTCCAAGCGAGTAGCTGCGTTACCATTAAATTCAACGCTGCTTGAGGTCAATTCACCCTTCTTCAACTGGTTAGCGTATTGGCTCAGCACCTTATCAAAGTCGCTGTTTAGCACTTCCAAGCGAACAGCAAAGCGGCTGGTGTTTGAGCGTGCTGGCGGCACAGTGCCCGGATGTAGGTACGCTTTGTAGTCACCGCGGTCAGTACCGTCTTGATCGACATATGCACTCCAGGTCTTTGGATACATAAATGAAACTCGACCAAATTCATTTGGCCCAACAAACTCAACACGTGGATTCTTAGCTTCTTCAGAAAATCGTTTCTGGTCAAGCTCTGCCTGCTCATTTTTGCCTTTGGCAACCGCACTGGCAACCTTTGCGTCAACACCAGTCTTCTCTCGTGTGTACTCCACGAACATCCAAGCCGCCACAGCTCCAGCGATTAACGTTAACACCAAAAAACCAATCGTACCGACCATCCAGCCGTTGATTGACCCCTGTTCAAATTGTCTTCTTTTCATATCTTGCATTATAGCTTATGCTTTGTCTCCTGTAAAGTCAGGGCGTATTTCATACAGAAAATACGGACCAGCTTCTTTCAGTAGTCGGTCGTTCTTCGTGGTATCTAGCCGATAGCCATAACTGACCAATCGTAACGATCTGCCCTGGTGGGTCGCCTGTTGCCGAGCCAATTGATAAATTTTCTTCAAATGCAGCCCTGCACCAAACGCGTATATCACCGTGATGTGTTTGGCAGGCTGCGTCGTCCACGCATTCGTCCATTTGATGCGCACGTTCTTGGCATGTTTTCTTAGCCACCAACGAGACGCCAGCACTAAAAATGGGTTAATCTCATAGCCGATAGCTTGAGCACCAGTCCTCGCCACCTCTTGCAGTACAGCGCCATCACCTGACCCCACATCTAGCACGACGTCATCGTTGGTCAGCCTCAATTCATCCCTCAACAGTTTCTGGATATCAGTATGGCGCGTCGGCACATACGGTGCACCGATGAACGCCGTCAGTCCAAATATCAAAAATACTATCAGCGCACAAACAATCACTACTTCCATGATGGACTACTCACCCAACATTTCAATTTCATTTTTCATATTCAGCAGCCGCTCTTCTGCCTGCTCTGCCAGTTTTTTGACAGCCAGAAATCGCTCACGCGCCTCTTCTAGCCGAAACTCATCACTGTGAAACCACGCCATTTCTTTGTCCAGCTGCTCCAATAGTTCGTTAATCGTTGGTTCGTTTTGCATATTCTTCAATCCTCGCTTTCATCAAAGCTTTGTTAGTTTGTATTTCAATCACTTCCCCGACCGCACAATTACCCCTGATCATGGCATAGCCTCTTGATAGCGCTAATTCTGGGTCGTATTCGCTGATCAATTTGATACGCGACTGCACATCCCCCAGCAACTCGTCAACCCGCTGACGCCAGCCGTCCAAGGCGGTACTGCGCACCGTTTGCACCAGTTCCAGTTCCGTGTCAATCGCTCGTACTGTTTGTAGTGCCACGCCACGAAGCTGGTGCTTGATCGACCGGATCATCTCTTGCTTATCCGGCAGTAGCAACTGCGCCGCATTGCTTGGCGTTGACGCTCGTACATCAGCTGCAAGATCACACAATGTCGTGTCAATTTCATGACCAATTCCCGTCAGAACTGGCACTCGGCTGGACGCCAGTTTTCGCACTAGCAATTCGTCATTGAACACACTCAAATCATCAGTGCTACCACCGCCACGAATCAGCACTATTACCTCTGGCAGCTCCGCCAAGCTTTCAATCTTCTCAACCGCCCTGATGATCTGATCTGCCGCCGTTTCGCCCTGCACCATCACATTTACCACACTAAACCGAACCCCGCCCCAGCGTTCATTGGCGATTTTCATAAAGTCAGCATACCCTGCTGAGTTAGTACTGGAGATAACCGCCACATGCTGCGGCCGGAACGGTAACGATCGTTTGCGAGCATCGTCAAACAATCCTTCGTCTGACAGTTTTTTGCGCAGCAGTTCAAAGCTTTTGCGTAGATTTCCTTCACCCACTAGTTGGACTGATTGCACTGTCAAACTAAATCTGCCCCAGTCAGTCACCTTCGGCACTGCCCGTACCACCACTCGCATACCATCATGAATTGGCATTCTCAGTTGCCAAACCGTCATAAAACAATTGACCGTACCCTCATCATCTTTCAGATCAAAGAAAACGTATTTTTGGTGATTGACCTTAAACGAGCTGACCTCACCTTCAATTTGTACTGAGCCAAAGGCCATCTCCAGCGATTGGTTGACGACCGCCAAAAATTCACTGACGCTAAATTTAGGAGTCACGGCGAGGCTTACCATATTTGATTAGCGCGTGCTGGTAGAAAATATAGCCAAGGACGATTGTTCCCATGAGCAAAATGACACGCGTCAGTATGATGCCCGCGATAGCGATATCTGGCGGCGTACCAGTCATACTCAAAAACAAAATCATGATCGTCTCATACACACCTGCACCGCCCGGCGTAAAGATGATGATCCCAGCAAAGCCCGCCGCGATATAGCCAATCAGCAACACTGCTGGATTGACCGAAGCACCCAATGACCAAAAAGCCAGCATAAACATCAAAATATCAAACGACGCATACACAATTCCCCACAAAAACGGCTTGACGATCAAGCGTTTATCTTGCATCAATTCCGAGAAATCGTCGTGCATATCAGAGAAAAAGGTATCCATCTGCTCCGCCTGAACCAACTGGCGCTGCATACCAAACGTCACACATTTGGTGATGGCGTTAAGCCCTCGTGCAATTCGGCGCGCCGCCTTGTGCATCCTATGACGAGAAGAAAACATGTAGATGATGGCAAATGTTAGGCTCAGGACAACCACCACGACCAGGAAACTTGATGCCACAATATACCGGTTGATGCGACCGTCTACTGCCAAAAACACCACCGCCACAATCATCATGGCTAGCATTGACAAAAACCCTGTCACATATCTCAGCAGCTGTGCAAACGTCGAGCGGGCCGAGCTCACACCGAGCTTACTCATCCTCCATGTCGTGTAGGAAATACCACTCACCCCACCTGACGGAAAGATATGATTTACCAAGTTCAACTCCAGTGCAATTCGCACCTGCTCTAGTCGCGACACATGTTTGATAAGCTTCCTATCACGCAGATAAGAAAAAATCATTTCGCCACCAGCATAATACACGATGATCTGCGCCGGCAGCAGCAAGGCCAATAACCCAACATTGGCCGTTCCCAACAGTTCCCACGCTCGCAGCAGTTCATGGCGCGACAAGTAGATAATTGCCGCTAAAACCAACAAGGTAATGAAGCTTATGATTATGCGCGGCGATTTCAGCGTTTTCAACACCTTCGAAATTTTCCCAGAAAACATACCTCTCCATTATACCACGAGCCTGATATACTATAGATATGTTCGTAGCAATATTAGGGCGCTTGCCGAAGTTGTCAATCGCAGAATTAGAAGCCATGTTCGGGAAGTCACATGTTCGTGCCGTCAGCCACAGCGCTGCTGTTGTTGACACTGATGGGCTGTCAATCGATTCCCTTGGCGGATCACTCAAATGCGGCAAAGTCATCCACACTCTCCCAGCCGACAACCGCCCGACCCTGGAGCAAGCTTCTCATTGGATTACGCATACTTATGTCAACCAACTGCTGGCAGTCGGCGGAAAAATCACCCTTGGCATCAGTGCCTATGGACTATCAACCTCGCCTCGCCAGCTGCAGAAAATTGGCCTGTTACTCAAAACTTCCATGAAAAAACATGGCGTCAGTCTGCGGCTCATTCCAAACACCACTACAGAACTATCGACCGCCACCTCACACAACAATAAGCTTGGGCTTAGCCCCAAAAAACGTGAATTATTCATCATCAAGACCGATGACGGTGCCATCCTCATCGCTGAAAGCAATGGCGCACAAAACATTACTGCTTACGCCCGCCGTGACCGTAACCGGCCACGCCGTGACGCATTCGTTGGTATGTTGCCACCCAAATTGGCACAAATCATGGTGAACTTAGCAGTCGGCAACGCCGCAAAAACAACCATTCTCGACCCATTCTGCGGTACGGGTACCGTACTGCAAGAAGCCTTGCTCAAAGGGTATGACGTCTGTGGTAGCGACCTCAGTCAAAAAATGATTGATTATACAACAGAAAATCTAGCCTGGTTACAAAGCAAGTACCATATCACCGGCACGGTACGTAGCCTCGAACAAGCCGATGCCATGACTCATCAGTGGCCAAAAGCCCAACAGCTTGATGCCGTGGTCTGTGAAACCTACCTTGGACAACCCTTCTCTGCGCCACCAAGTCCCAAAAAGCTCCACGAAGTAACCGGCAATTGCAATCACATCATCGCTAACTTTTTACGCAATATTTACAGTCAACTGACACCCGATACCACACTGTGCGTCGCCGTACCCGCTTGGCGTGATGCTAGTCGCAACCTGACCCATCTGCCACTCATCAAAGACCTAGAAACACTCGGCTATATCCTACAGCAACCGCCTCTCATCTACTCCCGATCCGACCAAGTCGTGGTGCGTGAAATATTGCTACTAAAAACCGCCTAGCTTCTTGACATTACACTAGTAGTGGTCTATACTAGTAAGGATTGTTTACAGAAACTATAAGGAGTTTAGCAAATGTCAAAGGTTAAAGCTGGTAGCTCAAGCAAGAACATCCACAACAATGCTGGTCAGCGTTTGGGCGTGAAACGCTTTGGCGGCCAAAAAGTCAATGCTGGTGCAGTATTGGTGCGTCAAACTGGTGCTACCAAGATCGCTGGTGACGGCACGTACATGAGCCGTAACTACACTATTCACGCAGCTAAAGACGGCGTGGTTAGCTTTAAGAAAGTCAAAAAGCAGAAATTTACCGGTAAGGCCGAACGCCGCACACAAGTTCGCGTAGATTAAGCCTAAAAATCTCAGCCTACTACAGGCTACCATCATAAAAATAGTCGCTTCCATGGCGACTATTTTATATACTAACTAGGTTTATTCTGTCATCCCCAAGTGGTGCTTCACCCGCGCAACCACATCACCGATGACAACTTGAGACTTCACCAAGTATTCGTCAACTCCCAAACCTTCAGCCCGTTCTTTATCTTTTGGCTGACTCAGCGCTGTCAACATGATAATGCGTACATTAGCCGTTTCTGGCGTATTGCGCAAAATATCCAACACGTCAAAACCACTGATTTTTGGCATCATGGCGTCCAGCAAAATCAAATCTGGCTTATATTCAACGGTTGCGGACAGTGCATCCTCGCCATTGTGCACTTCCTTGATATCAAAGCCTTCTAGTTCCAGCCTGGCGCGATACACGGCTGCCAGTGCCATGTCGTCCTCTACTAATAATATTTTCCTCTTTGCGTTCATACTATCTTTATTCTAACGCCCGCATCAAAAAAACACAAGCGTTTACCAGGACAGCTTTTTGGCGGCGTCCATCTGTGGATCTTTGCCAAAATTCATATCATTAGTGGTCAAACCCACCTTCTCGTCTGGCTCAATACCTGTCTTGTCAATAGTGTGACCCTTTGGCGTATACCAACGCGCTTCCGTAACTTTGAGCTGTGCACCATCACGCAATTTGATCAATTGCTGTACACTACCCTTACCGTAGCTCTTCTCTCCCAGCAGTTTCGCCTTGCCATACTCTTGCAGTGCACCCGCTACTATTTCACTGGCACTGGCACTCGACCTATCGATCAGCACCACTGTTTTAATGTCTTGCAGTAGTGGCTTGCCTGTTGATTTGACTGTTTTGACAACCTTGTCGCCACGCCGCTCCGTCATGATGTCTTGGTTATCCAGCCACAGCCCAGCCAGCGCCTGAGCCGCCGTTACCGTTCCACCAGGATTGCTGCGAAGATCCAAAATAACCCTCTGGACATTATTTTGCTTGAAAGCCTCAGCCGCTGCACGCGCCAACGTACCCGTTTCTTCACCAAATCGGTACACTTTCAAGATGCCAACACCGTCAACAATATCATGTTCCACGGCTGGTGCAGTGATTTGCTTACGCGTCATCGACATTTCTAGTCGCTGATAATTACGAAGTACTTGCAGCTTCACCGTGGTGTTTATTTCCCCGCGTATCTTTTCCACCACCTGCTCAGTCGTAGCATCTACCACCGAGTTGCCATTCACCGCTGTAATGATATCACCAGCCTTGACTTGAGCTTCCTCTGCTGGACTATTTCGCAATACCCTGACGACTGTTGGCCGATTATTTCTCAAACCAATCTCCGCGCCGATGCCACCACCAATATTACCATTCAGACTCTTCTCAAATTCTTTGGCTTCCTCAGCGTCCATAAACGTCGTGTACGGATCACCAGTAGCCGCCACCAGACCGCGACTCGCGCCATTGATCAATTTATTAGTATCCAGATTTCCATCATACTGCGCTTTTAGCTGTCGATATGTCTCCTGAATCCGCTCCGTATCAAGCCGCTCGGCGCTATATCGCACACCAAGCTTTGGTGCAATCGCCGCAAATATCTGATCCGACCGCGCACCCGCGATAAAACTAACCACTGCTATAACTACCGCCCACGCAAACAGCTGAGCGTTTCGTGTTTTCTCCTTGCTCATAAGACCATTATAGCATGAGCGGTATCAAATTCTTAAAAGTAGATGTAAACAAGTCCAGACGATGAACGCTTATAATTGCGGTACAGACCGTCCCAGCCCAAGTTGTAGTCACTAACCGTAATAGTGCCGTCGCCGTTTACCGACTCAACATACATCACGTGACCATATGAACCACCCATCATCACCGCTGCCGCCCCTGCTCGTGGAGTGCTGCCGTTTGGAATACCATGGCGAGATGTTGTTGATGGCCATTGGTTGGCGTTACCAGCCCCGCCAAAATGCGGTACGTAGCGACCAGTACTGTGAACCTTCCAGGCAACATAACTCACACACTGACGAGTGTATAGTCCCCATGGATCGACATAAGCATCCAGTGGCGCATTTGCCCAAACACCTGGGTAGCCACCACCACCAGGAGTACCAGATGGCACACTACCTCGTGGCAAACTACGCAAGTTTTCTGCGGCCTGTTGCTCACGCAGTTTCGCAATTTCACCATTACGTTGTGACGCCAAAGATGAATATGCCGCTTGGTCATTCTTTGTATCATTCACCAATTTCGCCTGTTCAGCTTGCTTGGCGGCCATTTGGGCTTTCTGAGTTTCTTGATCCTTCAGCGTACGCTCAACTGCAGCCTTATTGTCCTGCAATTTCTTTTGCAGACGCTTAATTTCCTTGATTTTGTCATTCAGTGAGCCCTGCAAGCTACTGCGCTGTTCCTGCTTGTCGATAAAGTCACCGATGTTTTCTGAACTAGCCAGCATCTCCAGCGGAGAAATCTGATCATCAACATACATATCAGACAAAATCTGACCCATTGTCTTACGGTTTCTGTTGATCGCCGCTTCGTTATTCTTGATCTCTTCCTTCAGGGAATCAATCTTATTTTGGCTTTCAATAATTTGAGATTGCAACGCGTTCACCTGCGCAGTCAAACGGTTCAGCTCCTCTCCCAGAGTTGCCGCCATCTCGCCTAGGCGAGCTGCCTGTGAATTGTAGTTATTAGCCTCTTGTTGTTTAGCCTTAATTTCTGCCTCATAATCTCGCGCAAAAACCGTGCCAGCGGTCTGAAAAATCCCTGCTCCGGCAACGACGGCAGCCATCACCACCAAGGCTACTTTGGTGGCTTGTTTGTGCGAAACTGGTGTGGTGGACCGTTGCTTCATACTATAACCATAATAGCATAAGCACTATCCACGTGTCAACCAAGTTTTATATTCCTTAAATCTTGAGGTATTTATGGGTCGCAATCCACGACGAGATCGTACCAATTAACCCGCCAATGATAATCATGGCCAGTAATACGAGTCCAACATACGGCATCAGGTCTTGGAGTAAGGTATCAATCGGCAACCATTTACGCATCGGTTCCTTAGCAAACGCCAACAGCCCATAACCTCCTGCCGTAGCAATCACCGCAGCGATAAATCCGTACATAATCGCCTCAACCACAAACGGTCCGCGGATGAAACTGCGCTCAGCACCGATGAGCTTCATCATCTGGATCTCGCTCTTACGGTTGAAAATAGCCATACGAATAGTGTTAAACACCACCAATGAGGAGATTAGCACAAACACAACCGTCGCAATCGACCCACCAATACTTGCCACACGCACCCAGCCACCAATTGTTTCAATGGCCTGACGGCGATCACCGGTGAATGACGGTTGTCGACGCTGGTCTTTGTTGGCAAGATAGGTTTCATCAGAACCAACGAAATGCTTCAATGAAGAATAATTATTCAGATCTTTCACTGAAACCTGCAAGGTCGCTGGCAGCTCATTACTTGCTTCACGAATCGCTTCCAGTGCTTCTACGTTGTCTTTGTAGCGCTGGGCTTGCTCATGGCGCGCTTGCTCCGCAGAAATGTACGTCACCCCTGTTACGTTATCCAATTTTTTGATCTTGTCCGTCAACTCGTTAACAGTTTTTTCAGAAACAGATCCCTTGAGGTAAATTGAGATATTCGCCTTTTGGGTGATGGTTTCGGTCGTATTCACTAAAATGCGTTGTGCCGCCACAGTCACAAAGATAATCAGCAAAGTCACGCTCATGACCGCCGTCGCTGCAACCGTCAGCCAAGCATTACGGCTAAAGTTATTAACACCGTAACGCAACATGCGAACAAAAGCTAACGTTCGCCGCTGTTTCATTTTGTTGCGCTGCATCGCTTTTGCGTTTGCGTTTGTCTTTTTCTTGGCCATTATTGCTTATATGTTCCTCTCGCCTGGTCAGACGTAATTTTACCGTGATCAATGGTAATCACCCGTCGTTTCAACTTATTCACAATATCAACATTATGTGTCGTCAGCAGCACCGTTGTACCATATTTATTAATCTTCTCCAGCAGCCGCACGATATCCCAGCTGTGCTTAGGGTCCAGGTTACCAGTTGGCTCATCAGCGATCAAAATCTTTGGCTGCCGAACCACTGCTCTAGCGATCGCCACTCGCTGGCGCTCACCACCAGACAACTGATGTGGGAAGTTCTTTTCTTTGCCTTTAAGTCCGACTAGTTCAATGACTTTTGGCACGGTCGACTTAATCTCACGGTTGGTCATCCCAGCAATCTCCAGTGCAAAGGCTACATTTTCAAACACCGTTCGGTTTGGCAAAAGCTTAAAGTCCTGAAAGACAACACCAATTTTTCGACGCAGTAGCGGAATGTGCTTGTCTTTGAGCGTGTCATAATCAATACCACCAACAACAATCTTGCCACTTGAAGGTTTTTCTTCACGTGTTAATAATTTCAACAATGTTGATTTACCAGCACCGCTCGTACCAACCAAAATGACAAACTCCCCAGCCTTCACATGCACGCTGACGCGATTGATGGCAGGCTTGCCTGTTTTGGTGTAACTCTTTGTAACCCTATCCAACAGAATCATACTGTATTAGTGTAACACTTTTTATCAAAAAGCGCGAATATAATGCTTCTGTTTTCACCTAGTCTTTGAGGCTCAAGTCAAATGTCGAAAAATCCAGGTTTTCCAAAGTGTTCGTTGACTGCTGTGTAATACGATGATTCTTCTTTGCTTTGGTTTCCTTGTCTGCGCCAGAAAAAATCTCATTGCGCTCTCGGTAGAGCGTGCTCAACTCACTCAGCAAATCTTGAATGTGAGAATCAATTTCCTGAACCTTTTGAAAATCCAACACCTTCATATTCAAATGATAGCACTTGATTGCTAAAAAGTCAAGGATATTTGGTAGCTAAATATTATTCGTCTTTCGACGCATTTTGACTAAGAAATGCCGTCATAAAATCATCAATTTTACCGTCTAGCACACCCTGCGTATCTCGGTCTTCATGTTTGGTCCGAGTATCTTTCACTAGTGTATATGGATGCAACACATAATTTCGTATTTGACTGCCCCAGTTAGCCGATTCACCAGCCCTGAGATCTGACAAGCTGTCCGCATGCTGCTCGAGTTGCATCGCCAACAACTTGGAGCGCAAAATTTTCAACGCAGTTTCTTTGTTTTGAATCTGACTGCGCTCATTTTGAATCGCCACTACAATTCCCGTCGGTACGTGCGTGACACGAACTGCTGAGTCAGTCGTATTCACCCCCTGTCCGCCCTTGCCACCACTACGGTAAACGTCTATCTTCAAATCACTCGGGTCAATATCCACTTCGTCTGGTGTGTCAATTTTTGGCAGTACCTCAACCAGCACGAAACTGGTCTGGCGCAAATTATCAGCATTAAACGGGCTGAGCCGCACCAGCCGATGCACGCCATTTTCTGAACGCAATTTACCATACGCAAACGGTCCCGATATTTCCAACACAACGGTTTTCAAACCACCATCATCATTCGCAGACCGCTCCAAAACATCAGTTTTCATGCCAGATCGTTCCGCCCACCGCAAATACATACGCTCCAGCATCTGTGCAAAATCTTGGGCATCCAATCCGCCAACACCTGCCGAAATACGCACCACTGCCTCACGACCATCATATTTCCCGCTAAATAGCAGGTCTGTTTTGCGAGCCGAGAATTCCGCCTCCAGGGCATCTATTTGCTTAGTGAACTCATCCAATAAATCATCATCCCCGAGCTCCATGAGTTCCAACAAATCATCCAGTTGAACACCTAGCACCTGCCACGGCTGCACCGTTTGACGCAACGCAGCTACCTTTTTGGCGACCGACTGAGCGTGGTCAGGATTATTCCAAATTTCGGGCTGGTTCAATTGCTCTTCTAGTACCGCCAATTCTTCAGCAAGCGCATCAAACTGTAACGCTTGTTTAGCGTGCATGACTTCACTGCGAAGAGATTGGACCCGTTTTTTCAATGGCTGCATAGAACCCATTATACCACCAGATCCGTGTCTTATAACTCCGCGACAGCCTCAACAAAGGCTTCGCCACGGGCTGTGTAGTTTGCGTACTGGTCAAAGCTGGCGGCAGCTGGACTCAAAATTACAACATCTCCTGGCTGGGCAATATCGAGGGCATGCCACACAACTTCGGTCATCGGTATCACACCCTTTTGCACTATTGTCGCATCTGGCAAACCAGCTTTTTGCAACGCTTTTGCAATATTATCAGCATTGCCACCACTGACGATCACACTTCTTAGTGACTGTGAGCGTGCTAATTCCTCGGCCAACTCCGTGTAATCACCGCCTTTGTCTGCTCCACCAAGGAGCATCACCTTTGGCTGCTGAAATGACCGTAGCGCAGCCACTGCACTGCCTGGCGTCGTCGAGATGCTATCATCATAAAATTTCACTCCTCGTTTTTCTGCCACAAATTTGAGCCGATGCGGCAAGCCCGTAAAACCGGCAAGCCCCTGACAAATCACGTCATCTGACAACTCCGGCATCACAGTCTTGGCAACTAGCACTGCTGCACTGGCATTCTCTTGATTGTGCGCGCCTGGCAATTTGAGCGCGTGCTGCATTTCCACTGATAAATCAATCGGATATGACAACTGACGCGCTGGTGACTTGGCAGCGATCTGCTGGCTGAACTGATTATTCCTGTTGTAAATGATAATATCTTGGTCCGTCTGGAACTGAGCAATATGCGCCTTTGCATCAAGATAATCAGCAAAACCGTCATGCCTGTCCAGATGATCTGGCTCAATCATCAAGACGACTGCAACGTGCGGAGATTTTTCCAAATCCCACAACTGAAAACTGCTCAACTCATACACCACGATATCATCCGGCTGAATCTGCGGCAGCACGTCCAATGACGGCACGCCAATATTTCCAACAAGATGGACCGTTTTGCCAGCAGCGCGCAATATACTAGTGATCAAACTACAGGTCGTCCCTTTACCTTTTGTCCCCGTCACGCCGATGATGGGCGCTGAACACTGTGCGAAAAACTCATTGGTCGCCGACCATATAGTGCCACTGGTCTTGATGCGACTTGGCGGTAGTCCAGCCGTTCTGACTACCATGTCAACGTCATAAAACTGATCAGAAAATACCTCTGCGCCAGTGTGGACCTCAGTGCCTGCTGGCACATCAGACAGCTCTCGTTCATCCACTATCGTCAATTGTGCATCTGGAAATTTGCGCTGAAAATACGCGTAACTCGACTTACCTTCTACATCATATCCTGCTATGACAATGTTCATCTTAGAACAATACTCCCAGCTTTTCTTGGATGCGTTCCAGCAGTTCTTTTTCGCCACAGCTCACTCCAGCTAGTACCCATGTGTTAGCCTGGAAAAACTCACGCGCCACTTGCACAATTTTTTCATCAGTCACTGCCAAAATCGCCGCTGGCACCCCAGTATAATCCTTTACAAAATCATCTGAGAAATAGCGACCGGTATAGAAGTTACTGATCTGAGAAACGGTCTGCGCACCCATTTGATAACGCCCCAAAGAGTAGGACTTGGCGCTTTCAATGTCTTCAGCAGAAATCTTGCCGTTTAGCACACGCTTCAGTTCACTGACGATGATATCAAACAGCTCTTCGGCCGTCTCCAAGTTGACCTGACCAGTGAAGTCCCACGCTGAATCATAGAACCCAACAGAAGTGTCGCTAAAAATACTATACGCCAATCCTCGCTTGCGAGCTGCCCCAAAAATGCGAGAGTTAAATGTACCAGTCAAAATGTGATTCAAGCAGCCCATAGCGTCGGCTTCAGAATTACTAATTTCACGAGGCACAATCATCGACCAACCAAATGTCAGGTTGGAAGCTTCTTTACGCCTAATTAACAAAGGTCCGGCGCTGTGTAGATTGTCCTTAGGAATCTCAAAACGTTCACCTTCTTCCAATTGCCAGGCTTCCAACGCTTCCTTGATGCGTGACTTGCGCCCTGTCATTTTACCAGCAATCACAAAGCGCATATTCTTCAGAGTGTGCGTTCGACGGTGATGTTCTTTGATATCTTTCAAAGTTACGTTGGCAATCGTCTTCAGACGCTGATTGTACGTCAAAATATCTTCACCCAACGCCTGTTGTACCCGTGGCCACATCACTCGGTTGTGATTGTTCAGATAGCCTGTCAGCTCAGAGCGCACATTACCCTTCTCGGCCTCCAATTCTTCGGCATTAAAACGCGGTACCGTGATAGCCAGCCTCTGCAGTTCCAACACCCTGTCCCATTCAAAATCAGCACAAAATGCTTCATAGCCCATGGAATATTCTGTTGTATAGGCGTTATAATACGCTCCGTTTTTGACGAATTCTTGGTCATACAGTGCCTGTGAACGAAATTTTTCATTAGCACCAAACGACATATGCTCCATGATGTGCGCTGTTTCGTAGATGTCTTTGTCGCGTACATAGCGACTGCCCGCCCGAAAATGAAATTGAAAACTCATTACTGTAGCATCTGGCACGTCTATCAACAACCCCCGAGCACCGTTCTTTAATCGTACTTCTTCAACTGTGTGCTTCATGGATTATTTCCGATTCTTTTTGCGGTTTTGGCGCTGAGCCTTTTTCTTCTTGCGTGCTGCGTTTTTGGCACGATTTGACTCAGAAGCAGTCTTTGCCTTTTTGACTGAGAAATCATCGTCACGATTCTTTTCGCCAGATGTTATCTCGTTAACACCCTTCTCGACGGCAGTTTCAGCGAGTCGAGTCAGCTCAGTGTCATACTCATCATCCTGTGATTGTTGCACTGTGGCGTCAGCCTTACGCACACGGAAGATGGTGCTCAAGACTTCGTCGCGCAAATTGTTCTGCAAACTCGTGAACAATTTTTGTGACTCTGACCGATACTCAACCAATGGATCACGCTGACCAACACTGCGCCAGTGAATACCTTCGCGTAGATGCTGCATGTTTTCCAAGTGCTGCATCCACAAGGTATCGAGCACTGCCATGTAGACTTCTCGCTCAACACCACGCAAGTTTTCATCACCAATTTCTTCCTCTTTCGCTGCGTATGCTTCACGCGCCAGTTTCATCACCTTTTGGACGCGAGATTTATCTTTCTTCTCTGAGCCGGCCTTTGTAAGCGCATCCTCATCAACTGGGATAACTGCAGCAAATTCTTTCACAAAATTAGGATTATTCTTGAGCGGCAGCTGTATTGAATCGTTCACTTTTTCTTTGAGCAAGCGTTCAATTTCCGGCTTAATGTTATCGCCTTCCAAAATCTTGCGGCGCATGACATACACCACGCGGCGGTGACGGTTGATGACGTTGTCGTACTGAACAACATTTTTGCGCGTATCAAAGTTATAACCTTCGACGCGCTTCTGGGCTGCCTCCAAGGTCTTTGACACCGCGCGGTTTTGAATCGGCGTTTCTTCGTCGACACCCAGCCGATCCATCAACGCCGCGATGCGCTCGCCTTGGAAAATTCGCATCAAATCATCCTCGGTCGACACATAGAACTGCGTCTCACCCGGGTCGCCCTGACGACCGCCACGACCGCGCAGCTGATTGTCAATGCGTCGTGATTCGTGGCGCTCCGAACCGATCACCACCAGGCCGCCCAATTCCTTGACTCCCTTACCCAGCTTAATGTCAGTACCACGTCCAGCAATGTTTGTCGCCAGTGTAATGGCGCCCTTTTCACCAGCCTTCTCAATGATAGCCGCCTCACGTTCATTATTCTTAGCGTTCAAAATCTCAAACTTGATGCCCTCTTTTTCCAGATATTTAGCAATCTGCTCATTCTTGGCAATTGAGCCAGAACCAACCAGTACCGGCCGGCCTTGCTTGTGATACTCTTTGATGGCTTCAGCCACCGCCTTCAACTTACCTTTTTCAGTCTTGAAAATCAGGTCCTCTTTGTCATCGCGAATCACTGGCTTGTTCGGTGGAATCTGGATAACGTCCAGTGAATAAATTTGTTGAAACTCCTCAGCTTCGGTGAACGCCGTACCAGTCATACCGGAAAGTTTATTGTACAGACGGAAATAATTCTGAAACGAAATAGTCGCCAGCGTCATGCTTTCTTCCAGCACGGGCACGCCTTCTTTGGCCTCAATAGCCTGATGTAAGCCTTCGTTGTAGCGGCGCCCTTGCATCAAACGACCGGTGTGCTCATCAACGATGATCACCTCGCCGTCATTGGTCACCACGTAATCTTTGTCACGCTTGAACAATGTTTGTGCTCGCAGCGCCTGGTCCATGTGATACACACTGCGCACATGGTCTGGCGTGTACAAATTTTTTATACCCAGCAGTTTTTGGACTTTTTCCACACCCTCGTCGGTCAGGGCTACGCTGCGGCGCTTTTCGTCTAGGACGTAGTCCTCTGGCACTAATTTGCTGGCAACTTTAGCGAAGGTGTAGTAATTGTCTGGGTTCTCCGCTGCTGGTGCCGAGATGATTAGCGGCGTACGCGCTTCGTCGATCAAAATTGAGTCTACCTCGTCAACGATGGCAAAGTTCAGTTCGCGCTGCCTGAGCAAATCCATGTCGTTGACCATGTTATCGCGCAAATAGTCAAAACCAAACTCGTTGTTCGTCCCATACGTGATATCGGCCGCATAGGCCTCTTTACGCGTAACCGGGCGGAGCTTACGCATGCGTGGATCGTCATGATGCTCATTATCATAATCCTTATCGTACACAAATGACGCTTCGTTAATGATCACACCAGTCGTCAGACCCAAAAAGTCATACACCTGGCCCATCCAGCCAGCGTCGCGCTGCGCCAGATAGTCGTTGACGGTCACCACGTGAACACCCTTGCCTTCTAGTGCATTGAGGTACGTCGGCAGTGTCGCCACCAGAGTCTTACCTTCACCGGTCTTCATCTCAGCCACATTGCCTTCGTGGAGCGCCATACCACCGATCAGCTGAACATCATATGGACGCTCACCGATGACGCGTTTGGCTGCCTCACGCACCACTGCAAAGGCATCTGGCAAAATCGTATCCAGCGTTACATTCTTTTTCGTCAGCCGTTTTCTCAGCGCTTCTGTCTGCGCCTGCAATTCCTCATCTGACAGTTTTTCATACTTTTCAGACAGACCGTTAATTACTGCAACGCGCTTTTCCAACCGCTTCAAAATCTTCTTCTGCGGATCACCAAAAACTTTACTCAGCGCTTTTTGTTGTGTCATTGCCATAACCTTAAAACTCCCTCGCTTTCGGACATTTTCAAAACTCTTTCTATTGTACCCTGTTTTATCCTAAAATTAAAGAGTGTTTTAAGATACAAAGCCTAATACTCATTGATTTTGATAAATTACATATATGATCATAGCCCTATCCAACAGGAGGGCAGAGCCTCACATTCTGCATGAGACCATCATACGAGTAGATGTGGTAATTGATACCTATACCGCCCTCAGAACCATCCCAAAAAGCAGTCAACACATCTGTCTTATTATATACGCTAGATACCGCCATCCTTGTGCGACTACTCTCAAAATCTAGCGGCGGTACCCCCTGGCGAATGCGATACATCTGATATGTGACATAACTTACAACTGGAACTGTCATTTTTTCCTCTAGTGCTGACTGAGTATTCTGAGGACTGTCACGCCATGTAGCATCATTGTTCGGTAGCAAAAAAGCCGTCCACCTGTGCTCATCATCCATAGTTGGTAGCTGCCAGTTTTGCGCAGTACTTGTCATGGCTTGATCCCAATTAACCGCAAATGCCAGTATGAGTAATCCGTCACTTCTAGTGCTATCATTTTCCTCTGCCAGACGAAGGGGGTTATTCGGCACAGTCTCATCTCGCGCAACCGCAGATATGAGTTGACGCACTGAATCCAACGGCAATGTCAGTGGCGCCACAACCAAGTCATACTCTGGTAATGTTTCTTTCAACTCCGCCAGATGCCTAAAATCAATACCGCCCTGTGCCAACTCAGCTGGCGTCGGCATATCGATACCCGCTCCAGCAAAAATCGTTTTATAATCTTCAAGGTCTCGCTTAAACAGCTCTCTAGTCTCTAGGTTGGTAATTCCATCCAGTCCATTAAATCCCGCCACTCCTTGTTCCCTGGCTCTAACAACAGCAGCGTCTAACGTATGGAGCGAAGCGGCCCCGAGTGATTGATAGGTTGCACTGCTCCCAAAAGGCCAAGCTTCACGCTTTTCCTGAGCGCGTTCCCACGCAGCCTCAGCAGCGATGCGACTATTTGGCGACAGAAGATTAGGGTTAGCCATGAAATAGTCTATATCCTTTCATCGTTAAGGAGTTCCTCTGGTAGCAAATCATGATACTCAAGGACATGATGCATCACCTGGCGGTCATTTGGGTTTTTGATGCCATCCAAAAATGTTTGACAAGCTCGCTTCAGCGACACTGTCCCGTAACTGCCAGTAACCTTATGTAGTATATCCACCATGGTGCGTGGTGCTAATACTGTTTCCTCCAGACCAGGACGATCATCCACCATTTTTTCCGTGTCAATGAACTGGTTGTACCCTTCACCGTTGGTACCGCTAAATATCTGCTGACTCAATCGAGCTGCTCTCACAAAGTTCTCAAATTCTCCTTCGTCAATGTCTGGCGGCAACTCACCTCGCTGCGTTGCCACAGTCGCCATGGCCAGCTGAGCATTCTCACGCGGATATTCGTCATAGCCCTTGTCGTAGTCAGGGTAACGCACGCGATTGATATTTGCGCCAAAACGGTTTTGGAACTCAACGCTCAAATCATCCACGCCCTTGTAGCGTTTTGACTTTTCATTCGCCGTGGCGATGATACAAAAACCTGACTGAACCTCAACAACCTTCCCAGAATCTTCCTGAACGGTAAATCTATCACCTGGACGCAGCTGCATGATTTTATTCAAGCGTTTCAACAGTTCTGGCGGCATGGCATTAATTTCATCAAGGATGAGTGGCCTACCACCTTCTATAGCCCGCACGACTGGACCTGGAACCCAAACGGATTCAGTTGAGCCCGGTAAATTAATCATCTGCATACCTTGCACAACTAACTGCGCTCTCGTTTCGTCACTCAGCTTATCCCAGTCAATATCACGATCTTTGAGCTCCTGGAATATCTGATCCCATTCCATTTTTTCACCCTCAGCCTTTAGCTCTTGCTTACCCATCAACTGGTAGCTATTAACATCGCCATATGCACTGACAAACTCAGGATCAACACCAAAATAGGTTTGTACCATGTACTCCGCCAGAGCAGTTTTGGCACCACCTGTCTCACCCACAAACAACGTTGGCTCACCCCGCACCATAGCCGGCAGCGTCTCGTCAATGATTGTCTGCATCTGCTCGGTCATCAACAGGCCGCTGTCCAGTTGTCGTTTCCATTCACGGACCTGTAGACGGGTTACTTCTTCTAAAAACCTTTCCTTGCTGCTATTTGGCGGAATATCGATATTGTCATCAACCTCAGACAACTGCTTTTGCCATGCGGTTATTTTCCGCCTTTCGCCTGCCGTCAAAGGACGCCCCATTTTTACCGCCTTAGCACGCAAACTTGCCATCCGCCTACTGATTTCATCTTTTCTGTCCTGAGCACGCAAGAACTCAGCCGCCGCCCGAGTTGCCGCCATCTGTTCGCCGCGGTACTCCTCGTCAAATTCCTTCATGAGCACAGCGTCTTTGCGTAGCTCATGTAATTTCGCATGGTACATGTACCAATCTTCCAGATTGTCAGCCACATCAGGATGCTCATTTTTAAAATCCTCCCAACGCTGCAGCTCCTCTTCGCTTGTGTCGCGCGGCATCTGCCCCTCCCAGTCAGGTTCAGCCAAGCCCAGCAAAAAGTTCTCGCTAATCTTGCTCACTGCTATATCCGGCTCTTCTGGATGGTCTTTACGCCTCGACACATTGATGCGTTCAACGTGCGGCGCCGCCAGTTGCTCCAAGAGTTGTCGGTCTCCCATGGCCGCTGTCCGCCAATCAGATCTCACCGCTTGCATACTCTCCTGCAGACCAGCCATCAACTCCATAACTCCTTCCACGGTTCGATCAGCCGCATCTGGAGTATAATACGTCTCTAAAACAGAAGGTTCAAGATGGAGTTCAGTAATGACGGGTTTTGTTTCAGCTGTATGCATGAGCGTGTTGGTGTTTTATAATATCTGACTCGTATTATATACTATAAGCATAAGGCTTGTAAAGAAAATGACCGAAGTATTACACCCATCAATAAATCACTCAGAATCACCGACGGTGACGCCCGAGCAAGAGGCAGCAGTAGAGCGTCAGGCCTCGCTTGATAAAGCCGCGGCATTTCTGGACGACCAAATACCAGCACTGTGTCGACTGACTGGCATGAACGTACAGGTAGCGGTTGGCGAAGGCTGGGCTACAGATACCAAAACTGGTTCATTCACTATCGATCCGTCATTCTTCATTGAAAAAGGTTATTCAGCTGATCACTGTGTATTTGCTACCCTGCATGAACTGATGGCCCATGTGCGCGACATCAAGCGAGATCCTGTATTTTCAGCGCGGCAAAATGCATTCATCATGGGCAGCAAAGACCCTCAGGAGCAACAAGCACGCCATATTTTCAATAATATTCTGACCGATATCCACGGTAACAAACAGATCATGAACATGCTACCCGCCATGCAAGAAGTTGGTGCCGATATTTACGCCAGTCGCCTGTTTCCAGCGGAGCGTGACGGCGAACCAGTTGATTATGCTAGCAACCCCATGCACCTGCAATTTCTCTACAAAATCATCCGCCAGGAGATGATACCAGGCAGCAAAACACCTGTTCGCCAAGAAGTTGATGAAGCCATAGACCAGCTGCGCAACTTTCAGGGTGGACAGATTGACCTCATCTCGTTCTTGACCGATCCTGGTGCAAGGGGCGCTAATGGCAAGAAACTCTCCGGCAGTGACCGTTTTGACTATTGGCTCACGCAGATTTGGCCAAAATACGAAAATCTCATAAAATTAGACAAACAAGAGGCAGAAAACACCCAAACCCAGCAGCAAAACGGCGATCAACAGACCACCAACAACACTACCGAGCAGCAAGATGCCGACCCATCACAAAACGCTGACACTAAACAAGGCGACAATCCATTCGCGGACGCTTACGCTGATTATTTCGACAACAAGCATCCCGAGCCGTTCAGTCCCAAAGAACATGAAAAAATCCATGACGCTATCGACAAAGCTACTCAAGAAAAACGTCACGAAACCATGACACCCGAACAGCGAGAACGCGCCCGTCAGATAGCGGCCAACCGCCGCTATCAAGAGCAAACTGGACATTCACTACGCGAAAAACAGCAGTATGATAATGAAATCAAGCGACTCCATAGGCAGATTGATCAGATGCGCCAAGTCTTTCAATCAGTCTTGGATGAAGTTGTTGCTACCCGCCGCGGTCTCAGTCGCCGCGCTCACCAAGACGGCGATATCCTCGACCCCAACCACCTGGCACAAACTGTGGTCGACATCAAAAGCAGTGTCACCCCAGAGGCATTTCAGCGTTACGAAACCGTCCGCGGACGAACCGAGCTGAGATGTAAGACTGACTATTTCTTTGTGTTCGACTGCTCTGGTTCCATGAGCGGTACGCCCGCACAAGCCGCTGCCAGTTGTGCAGTCATCATGCTAGAGGGGCTCGCTGGTATGGAACGTGATATCCGACAGCTAGAACAACAACAAAGTATTGATTTATCCGACCTGTCAGTATGTACCTCACTATACACATTTGATGATACTGCAATCTGTCACAAACCACTCAGTAGTAACCTAAATGACAAACAACGGCTTGATACATACGCAGCCATCACTGCAGCCAATGCGGGCGGTACGGCGGATTATTTAGCCCTCCAGGAAATTGCTCATCTACCCCACGACCAAGATCGCCAGCGAATTGTCATTGTCGTGACTGACGGTAAGAGTAATGACCATGGCGCCGCCCAGGCAGCTATCAGCCAGCTTCGCCGTGACCAGAACACTGTAGTATACGGCGTATCCATTAGCTCAGACGACGCTGAACAACTGTACGCTCCGAACGCCAAACGTATCAACGACCCCAAAGATTTACCAAACGTGCTACAATCATTTATAGAAACAACCATCCGAACATAAAAGAATATACTCTATGCCCAATCCTAATCTTCTCCCGCTACATATCAATACTGCCGCTGCAGCTGCGTGGGAGAGAGCTCAATTAAAACAAAAAATTTCTGAGGATTTTGGCGCCACCGCCCTCTTTGGGGTACTTGACACCGCTGTTGATGAAGCTCAGAAACAAGGCACAGCTGGCTTCGGTGGCTTAGAGCAAATAGACAATCTTGAGATTCAACACTCGTTTGAACAAGCTTTTCTCTTGTCCGAACGTTTGGTTGGGCATGCTGGCTTATCAGCACCAACACCAGAACAAATGCTATCAGCTGGTGTCAATTTTCGCTATTTGGCTGAGCAATTTGAGCGAATGGAGCAAGAAGATGGCGTCACCCCGCACATCGTCCTGGCTCCTCACGGCCTTGGTAAAGAAACTTGGTTAGACATCGCCAAAGCAATGACTTTGGACAAGACGATACAAGACAATCCCCTGGGGATTGACCACAAAGACTATGGGTTGCACATTGATAATATAATTGATAATAATACTTGGAGATACCTTAACCAGGCGCCAACTTCAACAACCACTCCGGGATTATCGACTCTACCAACTCATCAAATCAAGGATGGCGACAAAACTATTACCTGGACACTTCGTCTGCTTTCTGGTACAGAGGAGCCAGCACACCTGGGTATGTCATATGAACAGAGCCAACAACAAAGCCCGCCTCTCGAGCACCAAACTGTAGCCGAAGCCTTAACTGACAATCTCCTAGCTGCACTACGAAACAATACGCCGCTGATCGATAGGCATCGTGATTCATGGTGTTGGCGACCAGCAAATGTTATTAGTAACTCGACGCCAATAATCACTTGGGATACACCTGCCTTTACAAGAGGGCACGTGCTGGCCCTTTATACACTACCAGCCGGCTATTCAGGTAATGACACTGGTACCCGCTCACCTGTCGGGTAGTTTGTACTACCCGCGACGAAAACTGCGCTTGAACCGTGCCAACACACCACGGCTACGACCAACGTGCGCCAACGTGTCGTCCTTGTAGCGACGCAATTGACCGTTCAATTTGGTCTCGACGATATCCACAGCCGCCAACACGTTCATTGTTGAGTCTTTAGCGGTGATGACCTTGTCCGGGACATTGATGATAACTTCAACCTCATATTTGTTGCCGCCAGGGTTATCAATTTGCTTAATCTTCACATCTGCCGTAACGCTTTTACGAGCGTGACGTGGCAAAAACCGATCCAATGGGCCAATTTTTTTCTCAATATACCGTTTGGTCGTGTCATTCAGTTCGTACTTTACACCAGTGATTGTCAGATTGGTAATCATATCCCTCCTTCGTTATACCTACATTATACCATGCATTCGTTAAATTCGCTCACGTCCGCCTATGTATGGTCGCAGCACTTCTGGCACTGTCAAACTGCCGTCCTCGTTCTGGAAGTTTTCCAAAATCACCACCAATGACCGCGCCAATGAGACTGCCGTACCGTTCAAGGTGTGAACTGTCTCAATGTTGCCATCCGCTCGCCGCACCCGAATATTCAAACCGCGCGCTTGATAATCCGTACAATTTGAGCAACTCGTCAGCTCGCGGTAAGTCTGATCGACCGGTGACCAATATTCAATGTCATACTTTTTGGCAGCTGGCGCACCCAAGTCGCCCGCCGCGATATTCACCACGTGGTACGAAATACCAATTTGCTGCCACAATGCTTCCTCGACGCTGAGGATTTTTTCATGAATTTCCTTGGACTGCTCCGGCAGACAGAACGCGTACATTTCCAATTTGTTAAATTGGTGTACTCGGAATAGTCCACGGGTGTGTTTGCCGTACGTGCCCGCTTCCTTGCGGTAGCACGGGCTATACCCAGCGTAGAGCAGGGGCAAATCTTTCTCATCCAAAATCTCATCAGCGTGATAACCCGTCAGCGGCATTTCCGCCGTCCCAATCAGCGTCAAATCCTCGCCCTCGACCACATACTCATTACTACCTTCACCTTTTGGCGCAAAGCCGGCGCCTTCCGCTGTGCGCATATTCACCATATGCGGCACGGTCATGAACGTAAAGCCCTGCTTCGTCACATAATCCAGCGCAAACTGCGTCACAGCATTTTCTAGCAGCGCCAAGTCGCCCTTAAGATAATAAAACTTTGCGCCAGCTACTTTCGCGCCGCGCTCAAAGTCCACCCAACCACGACTAACGGCATAATCCAAATGATCCTTGGCGCCCGTTTTACGCTCACCGTACGCCTTTACCTCAACCGAATCTTCCTCGCCGCCAAGCGGCACATCATCAAAGGTGATGTTCGGCACGTTTTTCAGAATTGCAGCTACTTTTTCCTCTGTTGATTTTAAGTAGCTTTCACGTTCCGCCAACTCAATTTTTAGCTGTTTTCCCTGGTCGATCAGCTCCTGATCTGGACGGCCGCCTTTCATCTTGGCTGAAATTGCATTTCGCTGTTCACGCAGTGTTTCAACTTGCTTTTGCAGGTTGCGGCGCTCGTCATCCAATTGCAACAATGTCGCAATATCAACGGTGTATCCCTTATCATGTGCTGATTTTTGCACCAAATCAGCATTTTCTCGAATAAATTTGATGTCTAGCATGCCCTCATTATATACCAATTTTGGCTTAAACGTGAGAGATTATCCCAGCGCCCAGTAGTGCTACCAATATCAGCCCCAACGCAAATCGATAGATGATAAATGAGCGAAAATTATTGTTCTGGATGAATTTCAAGAGCCACGCCACTGCCACGTACCCCACGCCAAATGAAACCACCGTCGCGATGATGGTTGATGTCCAGCCAACGCCGCCAGAAATATGCTTGTATTTAGTCACGACTTCCAACAGCCCCGCTGCCACCAACGCTGGAATCCCCAGGAAAAAACTCAATTTGGTCACTGTTACCCGGTCAAAACCACGCAGCAACCCCACTGATATCGTAGCGCCAGAGCGGCTCACTCCAGGAACGAGCGACAGGCACTGACCCAAACCAATAACCAGCGTATCTCTCCACGTCGTATCCTTTTCAACGCGCTTGGTAGTAGCATACTTATCAGCCAGCCACATCACGCCACTCCAGATGATCAACGCACCCGCCACAAACCACAAACTACGCAGCACTGTTTCGATTTCATCCTTGAATACCAGTCCCACTACCGCAATCGGCACTGAACCGATGATGATCGCCCACCCGTACTTGTAGTCAAATTGCCGTCGCGCTCGCTTCCACCACAAACCACGCCACCACGCGATTAGTACTCGCTGAATATCCTGCCAAAAATAAATAATCGCTGCTGCTATAGCCCCGATCTGAATAATCGCCGTAAACGCAATCAGCCCCTCGTTATCAAGGGGCATACCCATCAATTTCTCAGCAATCGTCAGGTGGCCTGTGCTAGAAATAGGCAGGAATTCGGTAATCCCTTCGATAATTCCTAGCACAATTGCTTGCCACCAACTCATATTCATAGAGCTTATTATATCAAACCACTAGTTTTCTACAAAAATGCGCCATTGGTCCGCGATGACCCCCGATACGGGATAAAATCATCAATATCTTGACTATACGGTTTCAGCTGCAAAGGTCCGTACACGGTAACCTTTGTGATACCGCCACAGTGAACACCCCAAAAGAATGACTCATTGAGACAAGACAGCTGTGAATCATGTTCAATATTGATCTTAAGAGTATCACCCTCTACGATAGCTTGTACTTTTGGCGCCTTACCATCTTTACGCGAGAAGTATTTTACCTCAATCTTGGTCTCTTGAGATGGTATAGCCTGCCTACTAACTAAACCATTACTGGTCACATCAGCGTATTTAACGCCCTCAAGGCTCTTTGGCAACTCTACAGTCATTGTTTTCGTCAAGCGTTCTTCATCCCGCGCCAGCTCTCTTAGAGTTTGCGTACCAAAGATAGCCGAACTCGATATGCAAAATGCTCCGATAACCGTACTGATAATCACTGCGATCAGTGCCGTTCGCGTAAAATGCCACTTTATTGCGCTGGACGTCAACACACCAAACAATGTCACCGCAGCAGCTCCACCAATCAACAAAGAGATCAGCAAGCCTAAAGCCCATGGCTGTGCAGCAAAACCGTCCATCCAGCTGATGACACTTGCGCCAGCAAAGAGCCCTACTGGTACAGCAACCAGCAGACCAAAGGTAATCATGATCAATACAAACGAAGTAATTACTTGTACAATTTTAATGAACGTATTTTTAACCTGCGTTTTTTTATTATCGGTGAAAGAAAAATTTTTCAGGCTATCCAGCGTCACTTCCTCGCCCCGCATCTGTAATTTTTCAGCTGCCGTTTGTGCTTCTGGCATACTGATCCACAATACAATGTAAATCAGTAGCGAAGTACCAAAGGTGATAAATGGCGAGAAAATGAACAACAAGCGTACCCACAAAGGATTAATTCCCCAGTAGGCAGCGATCCCAGCGCACACGCCACCCAAAATTGCATTGTCTGGATCGCGCATCAATCGCTTGGTCGGCTTGCTCGCGTTCGTCTCAGCTGTGTCAACCGTCTCTGGCATTTCACCGTCAGCAAAGTCCTGCGGTTCGCCCATTTGTTGTTGCACCACCAAGATATCATCGTGGCTAATGACACCGTCCTTCGACACGCCGCGCTCCGCCAAAAGCTCCACCATTCGTGCCTCAATTTCGCGCATCGCTTCTGGCTCAGCGTGCATATTTTTCTGAATTGAATCAAGATATTGTTCCAATGATTTCTTGGCATCAACCTCCACGCTAAACGGCGTTTTTGCCAAATGAATTCTGGTTATTTCTTTCATCGCTTTGCTCCTTTCTCGATATTTTTTAGCGAAGTGTTCAACATTTTGATACGATCCGTCAGCTCATCCACTAGCTGCGCGCCAGTGTCAGTAAGTGAATAATATTTGCGCGGTGGTCCTTGTTCGCTTTCCTGCCATTCGTGCTTAAGGTAGCCATATTTTTGTAAACGACTCAGTAGTGGATAAATCGTGCCTTCCACTACCATCAAGTCCGAATCGCTCAGTTGCTTGACGATATCACCAGCGTACTGTGGTTGTTTAGCACACACTAACAGTACGCAGTACACCAGAAAGCCTTTGCGGAGCTGAATCGCCAGGCTCTCCGCGTAAGCACTAACGTCCATGCTTTATACCTCCTGGCACCGTTGATTGCTCAACCCGACCATCTTTGATGATAATTTGATGATCACATTTTTTCGCCAGATCAGCGTCATGCGTCACCACGATCAATGTTACACCCTTTTGCTTGTTATAATCAAACAGCAATTCTTCCACTTTCGCACCTGTTTCACTGTCCAAGTTACCCGTCGGTTCGTCGGCAAAGATAATTTGTGGATCACTGACAATTGCCCGGGCAATCGCCAGGCGCTGTTTTTGTCCGCCCGACAAGTCCTTAGCGCGGTTTTTTCGCTTATCATACAAATCCACCGCCTTAAGCGCCGCATTGATTTTGTGCGCCCGCTTTTTCCGTGGCAGCCGCGCAATTTCCAGCGGTAAACTAACATTATCAACCACGCTCTCATTGCCTTGGACAAAAAAGCTCTGAAAGATAAAGCCGATTTTCTTGGCGCGAAACTCATCGACGCGCTTTGGCTTCAGCTGTAAAATATCTTGCCCGTCGATGATCACCTGGCCGTGTTGTGGCCGGTCCAGCCCGGAAATCGCGTGCATCAGCGTCGATTTTCCTGAACCAGATTTACCTAAGATAGCTACACTAGCTCCCGTTGGGATGGTCAGGCTAACATTTTTCAGCGCCGTAAATTGGTTCTTCTTTTTGCCGTAAACTTTTGTCACATTTTTTAGTTCAATCATGACCTTTCTCCTATTCCGTCCTTAATGCCTCAATTGGGTCCAGCTTTGTTGCTTTGCGACTCGGCAGCCAGCCAGAAATTACTGCCATCACTACTAGTCCAAACACCAACAGTCCAATTTGCAGCGGATTGATGACCAGTAGGTTCGTCCCTGCACTTAAACCCAAGGTGCTAGTAATCACTGGGTTTAGTAACGTCACTAAACTCGCCAGCCCAACGCCAATCAAGCCGCCGAGCAGACCAACCCATGCTGCCTCATACCGGAACAACTTACCAATATCACGACCACGCATCCCCAGCGCTTTCATTAAGCCAATTTGACTAGTTCGCTCCAGTACCGAAATATACATAGTATTCACAATTCCAAACACACTAGCGAGCAGCGCCAAGCCACCAAATCCTGCCAGCGCCACCTGTGCTACATTAACCATCGTTAGTAGCGCCTTCCGAATATCCTGAATTGAGTATGCATTATAATCTTTGCCGATCACGTCTTTAGCAGTATCAACATTGCTCTCGTCATCCACCATAGCAATCGCCGTTGAGTACTGATGTGGTTGGCTCTTGTCGTGGCTAAATTCATAGATAGCCTTAGCGTCAGCTGTTGAAATTCTCAACATTAGTTCATAGAACAAAACAGTGTCTGACTTTTTGTCCACCGCCGCAATTTTGAACGACACCTCTTTGGCGACATCTCCGCCCTGCCCTGCGCTGCGCACACCCAAGGTTATCGTCTGGCCAATTGCCGACTGCGCATCCTTAAAGCCCAACTGCTTCACATAATCATCCGGGATGATAATCTCACCCGGCTTTGGCATGAAATCTTCCAGTGACCCCGCCGCCAATTCTGCCCGAGTCCTGTCCATTTTAACAGCCACAGTCAGCGCAAATTTCTTACCATTCGCCGAGCTCTTAGCATAGGCGACACCATCAGTTGAATACGCCGGTGTTACCGTTTTTACATGCGGCGTTTGGCGGATTTTTTCTAAGTCCTTGTCATTGAGCACATATTTGCTTCGTATGGCTGATTCCTTATTTTTTCTAGCATCTTGTTCTGAATTGCCGTATTCTGGCAATTGATCTTTCTTTTCAGCTTCAATTTTTTTACCAACCATGATCACTTTTTTATCGCCAGCCGCATCGACTATGCTGTTGGTATACAAACGGCCACCCTCGCCAGCCATCAGCGCTAGACCAATCGTAAACGCCCCGACGGAAATCGCCAATGCCGTCAAAATCGTCCGACCTTTCGACTGGCGAAGATTCCGCCCCGCCCGCTTGATGATATCGATTCTTCTCATACCTTGCTCCTTGTAGTTTCTTTGTACATAGTACTATGTTATACAAGGTACTATAAAAAGTCAAGTACTTTTGAGGAAATAAATTGTTTAGAAATATATATTCTTATCATTTAATAGATACTACATGCTACACTAACGTCATGAACAGTATTCAAAACCATCAAATACACCAGGCAATCATTGCTCGTGAGATTATTGATATCTACAAATTCGCACCAAACAAAGCAGATACCGCAGAATCGTTAGACGTAATTTGCTTCGCCATGGCTCGCCTCACTGAAAAAAAACTCCGTAATTGATTGGGATTTTTTAGCGACACTATTTGACCAGCTTGCAACCAACAGCCAGACATCCGTTAACGATATAGAAAAAATATATCAAAGAATAACATCTATAATTAAAGATATTGACTCGTAAACCTAAGGTTCGGTGGGGAGGGTGTGTTTTATTTAACACCCCTGGTTAGTCCAGTGAGTGTTCGTGTCACCGCCCTGCCTGGTGTCTCGTGAGAGACGGTATCCGTCAGAGTAGTACTGGGTACTGTGCTCACGACCGCCGTCACGGCGAGCGAAGATTCCGCTAGCCCCAACAGCTCATCGTAATTCGTCGTATTCGTCCTCAATTTCCTGGTCCAAAATCTCTTCGATCACGTCCTCCAGCGTGATGATTCCTAACTCAGTTTCATCATCCATCACCACAAACAAGTGATTGCGGGTTTGGATAAATCGGCTGAGCACCGTGTCCAGCCGCGACCGCGCGTCGATGTCATGAATCTTGTCTCGATACAATTGACTCACCGGCAGTGGCAGCTCGCGCCCCACCACATCTTTGACATATAAAATTCCTATCAGCCGTTCATCATCACGCACCGGGATCCGCGAATGGCCAGCATGTTTGATCTGTGCTAGCAGTGTCGCATCCAGCTCATCATCCAACTCCACAGTAAACACCTCATTCATCGGCGTTACCAAATCACCAGCAGTCTTTTTACTAAATTGCAACGCTCCCGCCGCGATTCGACTTTCGTCATAATCAACCGGGCTATCCGACCGCTCAGCATGCTCGTGAATAATCTGCTCCAGCTCTTGGTGCGAGTACAACTGCGGTGCTTCCTTGCCTACCCAGCGATTGAGCAGCTTGGACATCGGCCGGGCCAGCGGCCAAAATAGCACATAAATCACATCCAGCAACCAGAAGAAATAACGCGTAATCTGATAACCACGCTGCGTAAAAATCGCCTGCGGCAAAATTTCACCAAACATAGTAATGAGCAGCGTGGCAATCAGCCCACCAACCACGCCGTTCGTCATATTACCCAGTAAAATTGACATCGCCGTATTCACCCCAACATTACCCAGCAAAATACAAAAGATCAGATAATAACCGTCTTTGCGATAGCGATACACCCGTGCAGCGATTGCGTCGCCCTGCCGAGCTTTACGTTTCAAATCATCTGGCCGCGCCATCATCAACCCGATGTTCAAACCTGAAAATGACCCTGACAACACCAACAGAACGGCCGCCACTACCAACAATAAAATGTCATGCATGACTTACCAGCCGCCGCCTCCGCCGCCGCCTCCG